>CAILRJ010000309.1 GCA_903836575.1 uncultured Burkholderiales bacterium | reverse complement strand
CTCGCGCGAGAAATCATCGCAGTCGAACGGGATCAGGCAGGTATCGGCGGCAATGAGTGCCGACATCGTGAAGAAGTTATAAGCCGGCGGCGTATCGATAATGATCTCGTCGAAATCCTTGGCCAGTTCAGTGAGCGCGTCGCGCAGCTTGTAAATCTTGTGGCGTGATTCCAGCTTCGATTGCAGGTCGCCGATCGAGGCATCGGACGGCAGCAGGAACAGGTTCTCGAACGGGGTCGGATGCACGTAGGTGCTGGCCGGTTTCGGATAAAAACTGAATCCCAGCATTTCTTCAAAAAATCCGGCGATGGTCGGCGTGACTTCCTTGGCGGCATCGCCCAGCAGATAGCGGCTGGAATTGCATTGCGGGTCCATGTCGATGAGCAGGGTTTTTTTGCCATCATGGGCGGCGACGGCCGCCAGATTGACCGCAATGGTCGATTTTCCGCAACCACCTTTTTGATTGAAAATTACGCGTTTCATCCGTGTTGTCCCCGTGGTGATCGATTCGTGGAAGTGCCCCGGCGAAGAGTGCTGCAGCGACCGACCGGGGAAAGCGAAGCCATTATGGCAAACAATGCGCACTTTACTGGCAGGTATTCGGTGTCATTAACCAATTTTTATTGGCCGCCGGTGGCTGCACACGGGATACCGGTGCAGGTTCTGTCGCAGACCATCACTTCTGCGGTACATTCGTCGCCTCCCCATTTAACCAGAGCGGACATGAAGCTAGCCACCCTCAAAGACGGTACCCGCGACGGCCAGCTTGCCGTTGTCGCCCGCGACCTGAAAACCGCAGTACTGGCCGATGCCATCGCACCGACGCTGCAGCGTGCGCTCGACGACTGGAACTTCATTGCGCCGCAACTCGACGACCTGTATGCCGAACTCAATGCCGATCGCGCCAGCCGCTCGTTCGCCTTCGATCCCGGTCAGTGCATGGCACCGCTGCCACGCGCTTTCCAGTGGGCTGACGGGTCGGCCTATGTCAACCATGTCGAACTGGTACGCAAGGCCCGCAACGCCGAACTACCTGACTCGTTCTGGCACGAACCGCTGATGTACCAGGGCGGTTCGGATGATTTCATCGGGCCGACTGACGACATCGTGCTGGGCGACGCGGCGTGGGGGATTGATTTCGAGGGCGAGATCGCCGTCATCACCGGCGACGTGCCGATGGGCAGCGATACCGAACAGTCGGGCAGGCAGATCCGCTTGCTGATGCTGGTCAATGATGTCTCGCTGCGTAACCTGATACCGGCCGAACTGGCCAAGGGTTTCGGCTTTGTCCAGTCGAAACCGGCCTCGGCGTTTTCTCCGGTCGCGGTGACGCCGGATGAACTCGGCAGCGCCTGGAAAGACAGCAAGGTGCACCTGCCATTGCGGGCGATCTGGAATGAGGCGCTGGTCGGTCAGCCCGATGCCGGCACCGACATGGTGTTCAGCTTTGCCCGGCTGGTTGAACATCTGGCGCTGACGCGTAACGTCCGGGCTGGCAGCATCATCGGCTCCGGCACCGTGTCGAACAAGGATGCCCGCAAGGGCTATACCTGCATCGCCGAAAAGCGCTGCCTGGAAATGATCGCCACCGGCGTGGCCACGACACCGTTCATGCAATTCGGTGACAGGATTAAAATCGAGATGCTGGACGCCGCCGGCAAGTCGGTTTTCGGCGCGATCAACCAGCAGCTCACGCAGGCCGCACCCGTCATCAGACGTGGTCGCCATGCCTGACGTCATGACAAGGAGAGAACCATGAACCCGCTCGCCAATACCACCGCCGGACAACTTGCGTCATTGCCCGCTGCAATACCGATCCACGGTTTGCATCATTTTGCCTACCGCTGCCGCGACGCCGAAGAGACGCGCCATTTTTACGAAGACATCTTAGGCTTGCCGCTATTTCATTACATCCGCGCCGACACCGTGCCGTCGACCGGCGAGTACTGCCCGTACGTGCATATTTTTTTCCGCATGACCGATGGCTCCTGCCTGGCGTTTTTTGATCTCGGTGACAATCAGCTCGCTGCGCCATCGGCCAACACCCCGGCCTGGGTCAACCATATTGCGATGCGGGTCGATAGCGTCGCCCGGCTGGAGGCAATGAAGATACGCATCGAAGGGCACGGCATCGAAGTACTCGGCGTGACTGACCATCGTATTTTTCGCTCGATTTATTTTTTCGATCCCAACGGCATCCGCCTCGAACTGTGCGCGCAGCTGGCCGATCCGCAGCAGATGCAGCAGGAGCAGGAGGGGATTCACGCACGACTGGATGCCTGGTCACTTGAAAAGGCGCAGCGCCTCGCCGATATCAGCGCGGTGCTTCCGGCCTGATGAAGCGAGAACCCTATCAATAATTCGACCTTGTGGTACCTGATCGTCGGCTCCTTGCTGATCGTCATGGCAATGATGGAATCGCTGCTGCACAAGTTGCCGTTCAGCCCGGCGATGCTGTATCTCCCGGTTGGCTACCTGCTCGGTCCGGGTGGCTTCTGGCTGCTCGATCTCGATCCGGTCCGGCATGCCGGTGCGCTGACGCAGTTGACTGAAATTGCCCTGCTGATTTCGTTATTTACAGTAGGCCTCAAGCTGCGCTTGCCGCTCAAGGATGCACGCTGGTGGTTGCCGGTGCGGCTGGGCACGCTGACGATGCTGTTGACGATCGGCTTGTTGACCGCCGTCGGTTATTTTTTACTCGGACTTCCGATCGGGCCAGCCATCCTGCTGGCGGCCATCATTGCGCCGACTGATCCGGTGCTGGCGTCCGACGTGCAGGTGCAAGACCCGGCCGACTATGACCGCTTGCGTTTCAGCCTGTCCGGCGAGGGCGGCATGAATGACGGCACCACGTTCCCGTTCGTGATGATAGGACTGGGATTGATGGGCGTGCCGATGGCGGCGCACTTTACCAGTAGCGCTATCGCCGCAGTCGGCATGGTCTTGTGGGGCATCGTGGCCGGATTGTTGTGTGGCTGGCTGGTTGGCCGCTGGGTTGGACGGCTGGTGCTGTATCTGCGCCAGCGCCATCGGCTGGCAATGGGCATGGAAGAGTTTTTGACACTGGGCTTGATTGCGCTATCGTTCGGCCTGACCGAACTGATCCACGGTATCGGATTTGTCGCCGTCTTTGCGACCGGCGTGGCGATGCGGCGCATCGAGCACAAGGCCAGCAGTAATGAGACCGACGCGGCCGATGCAGCCAGCATGACCGAAACGGTACTCGGGTTTAACCAGCAGCTTGAGCGGTTGGCAGAATTTGTCGTCGTGCTGTTGCTTGGTATTTTGTTGTCTGACTACGGCTTGTCGCAAGAAGGTTTGCTGGTCGCGCTGCTTCTGCTCTGCCTGATTCGCCCGGTGGCAGTTAACCTGGCCATGCTGGGGTCGACAGTGACGCGCTCGCAACGACTGCTCATCAGCTGGTTCGGCATTCGCGGTATCGGTTCGCTTTACTATTTGATGTTCGCATTGCAATATGTGGCCTCGGCGCCGCTGGGCAGCCTCCCGCTCAGCGAGCGTTTCGTACCGCTGGTGCTGACCGTTGTGGCGGTCTCCATCATGGCGCACGGAATGACGTCGACGCCGCTGATGCAGTGGTATCGGCGTCGCCGCCGCCGGATTTGAATGGTGGGTACCTCGAAAGTAACTATGCAGCATGTTGTCCTTGCCCGGTTCGCGCCGGGTTGTTCCGATCAGATGATGCACCGCCTGGGCAGCGCATGAGCGCCAGCCGGAAATCCCTTGATGGTCTTGGTACCGGCTTGATGCTGCTGCTCTGCCTTTGCTGGGGGCTGCAGCAAGTCGCGATCAAGCTGGCCGAACCGAGTATGGGCACCGTCTTGCAGACTGGCGTGCGCTCTTTGCTGGCGTCCATAATGGTGGCCGGGCTGATGCTGTGGCGCGGCTCGTCATTTTCAATGCGCGATGGCACCTTCTGGCCGGGACTGGCTGCCGGGGCGCTGTTCGCCGCCGAATTTGCCTGCATTGCGCTGGCACTGACGCTCACGAGTGCATCGCACGTCGTCGTGTTCCTCTACACCGCACCAATTTTTACGGTGCTCGGACTGCACTGGCTGGTGCCGGGAGAGCGGCTTCGACGCGCTCAGTGGAGCGGCATCCTGTTGGCATTTATCGGCATCGCGCTAGCGTTTTCGAGCGGTTTCGATGGCCGTGCTTCGACGGACATGCTGTTCGGCGACGCGCTCGGCATCCTCGGTGCAATCATGTGGGCCGCCACGACCATCCTGATCCGTCGCTCCAGTTTGTCCGAGGCGGCACCGACAAGGACCTTGTTGTATCAGCTTGGCGTCTCGGCGCTGCTGTTGTTGCCGCTGGCTGGCGCGATGGGACAACTGGGACGGGTCTCGATGTCCGGATTGGCCTGGGCAAGTCTGCTGTTTCAGACCGTGGTGGTGACGTTTGCCAGTTACCTGGCATGGTTCTGGATACTGCGTAATTACCTTGCCTCACGCGTTTCGGTATTTTCTTTTCTGACACCGCTGTTTGGCGTCGCATTCGGCGTGCTGATCCTGCATGAGGTAGTCGGAACACGTTTTTCTGCCGGAGCACTGCTGGTACTTGCTGGCATCGTCCTCGTAAACCGCCGCTAACCGATTCTCTCCCCGTGGCATACCGGGCAACCGCCCGGCCTGCCCGGCGTGCGGTCAAATTCCCACAACGACCAACAGTTGTGATTAAGAAATTACTAATAAGTTTGATTAATCAGGGTGGTGCGGCATACTTTATTTCATGCATTTTAGAAATATTGGTCAGCGCGCTGCCATTCGATGCGGTGTCGCTGAAGATTGTTTCATCCTCCTTGAGGAGTCTTCATGACACGTCGCTGCTGGTTTTTATTGCTCTCAATTGGTTTGCTGGGGACGGGATTCCGGTCCGGTTCGGTTCACGCTGCATCCACGCTCGTTGATGTCACTACGATCAACAGTGGTGATACCGCCTGGATGCTGGCTTCGACAGCACTTGTCCTGCTGATGACGATCCCAGGACTGGCATTATTTTATGCCGGTATGGTGCGCAAAAAAAATGTACTTGGCACGATGGCGCACAGCATTGTCACGGTGGCCATCGTCAGCGTGTTGTGGGTCGTCATCGGCTACAGTCTGGCCTTGACGCCGGGATCGATGTATCTCGGCGGGCTCGATCGCATGATGCTCGACGGGATGGTCTTTCTGAAAGAAGACGGAAAGATATCAGTCAGTCCGCTGGCGGCAACCATCCCCGAAAGCGTCTTCGTGATGTTCCAGATGACCTTCGCGATTATCACGCCGGCACTCATTACCGGCGCGTTTGCCGAGCGCATGAAATTCTCTTCACTCATTCTGTTTATTGCTGTCTGGTCGTTGCTGGTGTACGCACCGATCGCCCATTGGGTCTGGGAGCCGGGTGGCTGGCTGGCCGT
>CAILRJ010000308.1 GCA_903836575.1 uncultured Burkholderiales bacterium | reverse complement strand
ATATCGCCATTGCCATTGCCTTTGCAAGACTGGAGACATCAGTGCCGAACCTTCAATCCTGAACCTTGAGGCAATCAACCGGTCGAGTTATCTGGTGCTCACCAATTGCCGAATTGTTTTAAGCGCTGAAGCAATTCGGCACCCACCGGTGAACGATGAACCTGCGCATCGTAGCGACCCTTGACACGTTCAGCCTCAAGCCATTTCGGGCCACGATTTTTTTCAATGTCCGACTTCAGATGTGCCGCTTCGAAATGTTGCGCGTTGCCCTTGCGCACCGCTGTCAATGACATCGATTTTTTGGCGTGCAAGTGTAGCCAAATCGGTGGATAGGATGTTCCATTCGCATCGGGCTTGGATTCAATTTTTACTTCAAAAATCCTGTTTGGCGGGTCACTGAGCAGTCTTGCCGGTTTGTGTACCTGGCTAACTTGCCCTGCCTCCAGCAACTCAACCAATTGACTGGCCTGGGGGCGCGCGTAGGCTTTGATTAACGACCAACGTGTTTCAGGACTCGTCAATTCTTGCGCTTTTAAATCTAAATTTATTGCCTGTTTGTAAAGGCGATCAGCAAGGCTGTGCAGTTGCAGTTGCATTTGCTGTTCGCCAGAGGTATTGAATGCCGACTTCAAGCGAATAAGCCGGCCTGCCACCCGGTTCATATGCCCAGCCTGCTTCCGTAACTTCTCAGCTTGTAAGCAATAGGCTGGCATGACCAGATCCGGGTTGTTGAGTCCCTTGCAAGTGGTCAAATGACGTGTCGACTGTCCTTGGATATCCTCGGTCAGCAGTTTCTCGGCCTGTTCGATTCTTTTGGCTAATTTTAAAGACTGCCGCTGTCCGAGGGGATCTGTGGCTATCTCGATGTCGGGCTCTACATCGGAGTTTGCCTCTTCAACCAACTGAAAATCACCGTTGATCTGCTGATAACTCAAGCCCTCTGAACTCGAGACAGTCGCACGACCATCTTCTTGGATTCGCCCGGGCACATGCAAGCCGGATGGCGCTAGTACCGAAACGAAGTCACCAGCATGCAGATCGCTCGACAAACAGAGCGCTTCCAACGCATTTTCAACGCCCGTGGTGGGATGGCACTCATGCCATTCGTTAATCAGGTGCACTAACGCCGAGCATTCATACAGACACGCTTCGATTCGGTGCCGTGCCTGTTCTATGTCTTCCTTACTGCGGTTGGCATCCGGTTCCGGCAGCGTGAGGTCAATTGCGAAGACAGCAACGTCCAAGCAAACAATGGCAGCGTCCTTGAGCACCGGACGCATCTGGTTCACCCATCTGGCGGAGGTCAATGACTCAATGTTTGCCAACAGAGGAGACAACGCTGAGTACAGTAGTTTTTCTTGCATCACAAGAGATGCGGCTTGTTCGCCGATGACGCGCTGCAGACACGCTTCAGTACACAGGGTCATGGGTCGCAACATCAACATCGCCTGAGCCATGATCACCAGTCCGATGTTGTTCTTTCTATCGTTGAGCGCCTGCTCGATACCCGGTGGGAATAATGCGATCGATCGACGAATATCAGTTAAATTTTCCGATGCCTCCTTGATGAAGTCGTTAGCGGTTTCAAGCATCTGTATTAATTCGGGCGCAAAACCTTGCGCATTTGCGGGTTCTTTGGCATGGGCGAAAGCCATCATGTTTTTGCACCACTGGTTTACCACGCCAATATTTTGCGAAACTACAAAGCGGCAATGCGCTCGCGTGGCAAGCGCGTAACCAAAGTCCCGGTCATTTGCACCGTACCGGGACTTCAGGCGAGGACTGAGGGCATCTGCTGCATCGATAAAACTGTTCAACAGCTTCAGCATATGCTTGCTCAGAACAAGTTCGGACTCCTCTTTTTCGACTTGTTTGAATCCCTCCGACAGGACATTGTTGGCAATTTGGAAGCGCATGATTAATGCGTTGTCGTTTGATCGGGATGACTGCACTGCCGCTTGTTGAAGTCGTTGCGGTTGGCGCGGTCTTGATGCTGAGTGCGGTTGCCGGGCAACTGGCTGCCTGTCGTGCACACCTTGCATCACGACAGCCTCAGCTGGTCGGCGGCTCGCATCTTCAGTATCTGCTGCACGGTTTGGTGATCCACTGTCTGCTTGTCTGCCAGGACGGGGCACGATTTTATCGGAGGCGCGGGGAATTCGCGTGGGCATGGTTTTCTTTGGAGAGTTAGTTAAGCCAGGCAACAGGACTTTAGACATCACGCTGTTATGTGCGTCGTTTTCTGCCGCAGTGCATCGGACATTTACTCACCCGGCAGGTAACTGTGCTGTCGTTGCTCTTGTCTGTATTCGCGCCGAGCAACCAGCATCCGTCGTGTTGGGGTTGTTGATCCACTGAACGTTTGAGTGACACCGGCAGAGCGATGGTTCCTATAACGAACAAGGTATTTCAGTAACTTGGTGAAATCATCCGGCCAGCCATTTTCATTACTGCCTCGACCTGACCAACCGTCGGTTATCAGAAAACGTGTAACGGCGATGATCTTGCTATTAAAGCAGGCAGGGAAATTCTCAGCATATTACTGAAACGGCACAGTAATTTAATCTGGGTGATTCGCATCTGGCGGAGGTGGCGCAGCATGCATTGGCTGTGGGGCAGTGCAACTTTGAGTATCTTTACCAAAGGAGCATGGCATCAAGCAAAAATCCTCCTGCGTATTTGACTTTTATCGGTAGGGACGCCAGTTTCCTGACGCCCTCCGATTAACTTGTGCAAACCACATCTAAATACGATGAACTCAATTGTTGCAAGAGAGCCGGAGTCGGCTTAGCTTTCTTCCTTTTCCCTGCTGGCTTTTTGTAATCGCTCAAAGCGCCTTAAATCAGAGGGATTAATCGGAATCGTCTCTTTTTTAAGCAACTTGAAAAGTGAGAGCACCAACATCAACAAGATCACAGTAAAAGGCAACGCGGAAATGAGTGACGCGGTCTGCAACCCTTGCAGTCCACCGGCATACAACAAGACCCCTGCAATCGCCGCCATCAAAAAGCCCCAGACAAGTTTCGCAAAAAGAGGGGGTACGAGGCTTCCATTAGTCGTCATGCTCGCCAAAATATAAGTGGCTGAATCTGCTGAAGTCACTAAAAAAGTAAATATTAAAAATATGGAAAGAACCGACAAAACAGTAGGTAGTGGCAAATTCAGATAGGTTTGAAAGAGCGCGCTTGTTACATCCACATTGACCGCTTCGGCAATACCTGCATGTAAGTTCAAATCGCTCCACAGCGCCGTCCCTCCGAAAATAGCAATCCACAAACAGGCAATCGCTGGCGGAATAACCATGACACCCACAATAAATTCACGAATGGTCCGGCCTTTGGAAACACGCGCTACAAAAGCACCGACAAAAGGTGACCAGGCAATCGCCCAAGCCCAATAAAAGATAGTCCAGTCTCTGACCCAGGTTCCTTTTTGGTAGGGCTCAAGTCGCAAACTGTAATGAACGAAATTAGTGAGGTAATCACCAATTCCCAATACAAAAGTTTCTAATATAAATACGGTAGGACCAACACAAAATACAAAAGCCATTAAAACAATTGCCAGACCCAGGTTTATGTTACTCAAATACCTAATTCCTTTATCAAGTCCGCTTGAGGAAGAAAGCATATAGGCAATAAATATGACAAAAATAATAAAAAACTGAATTAAAAAGGAATTTCCTATTTTAAATAAGGTATCCAATCCCGCATTGATTTGCAGGATACCTAACCCTAGTGATGTTGCAATTCCCATTACGGTAGCGATGACCGAAAACGAGTCGATTGTTGTTTTGACTGACTTCCTGTTTCCTGTTACCGGCTCAAGCGCGGTTGAGACAAGACCATCCTTTTTTTTGCGATATTGTAAAAATCCCATGACTAATCCAACAATCGCAAAAACGGACCATTGACTGATTCCCCAATGAAAAAAAGAATAACCCATAGCAACACGGGCCGCTTTATCAGTCTGTGCGACAACGTCCGAGACTGGCGATTGAAAGAAATGACTCATTGGTTCAGCCACGCCCCAAAAGACTAAGCCAACACCAAAGCCAGCGGAGAAAAGCATCGCAATCCATGTGAAAAATGAAAACTCCGGAAGTGCGTCGTCAGGGCCGAGTCGAATCGCACCGTATTTGCTGATCGCTAAAAAAATCAGTACTAATATTATGATGAATACCGATAGCAAGTAGAACCAACCAAAATTTACTGTTGTGAAGGAAAATAATTTTGTTGCTGCATCACCAAATTTATCTGGTATTACAGCACCTAAAATAACAAGTAATAAAATTACTGATGCCGAAATCGAAAATACCGGATTTTTCCAAATTTCTTTAATTGTCATGTCTCTCTAATTTCCTGGTGATAATTCTAAATTGATTTGTGAGAATGCAATTGTGTGCGCTACTATCAGTGTGTCAGGATGATATTAGTATTGGAGTCTTGGCACTCTCTCCAGCAATAATAAAAGATAATTATTGTGCCTCCGATTAACACGAATAAATAAGTATTAGTTATAAAGGCTAACCTCCAATCCATTATCGGCTTATTCTATCCGGCAGGGCAGGGTAGGCCTGTCCGATTCCCCTCATTCAGGAGACCGCCATGAAATTATATGTATCCCCTCGCGCACCCAATCCACGTCGCGTCACGATGTTCATTGCAGAAAAAAATATCAGGGGCATCGAAGAGGTCATCGTTAATTTGTCAGACAACGAACACAAGGGCGCAGCGTATGTTGCAAAGAATTCGTTCTCTGGCGTGCCAGCTCTGGAACTTGACGACGGGCGAGTGCTCAGTGAAAGCAGGGCAATCTGTACGTATCTGGAAGGTTTGCATCCGGAACCCAACTTGATGGGAATGACGTTCGATGAATGTGCTTTTATTGAAATGGCAGATCGACGGATGGAGTTATCGCTGTTTGGATCAATTGCCAATTGCATACGTCACACGCATCCTGGTCTAAGTGCGCTGGAGCAACCGCAGTTCCATGACTTTGGTCATTCGCAGGGCGAAAAAATGCTGGTCGTCGCACGATGGCTGGACCAGCATCTTGCCAATACTGAATACGTTGCAGGTGATCGCTTCACCATTGCCGACATCACGGCTTTCTGTGCACTGGAGTTTGCTCGTGGACTCATGAAGTTCAATCCTGGCGAGTTGGGCCTGCCTCATCTTCACGCATACAGGGACCGGATTTCGCAACGACAGGGTGTCTGACTCGGCACAACGATTTCTAGAAGGGCATTGGTTACGCAAGCACCTGGTCTGGTGCGTGCGTACGTAATGATCCGATTATTTGGACTTGGCTGCGTGCGTCGCAATGACGTCCATCAGGGCGGGTGACAGGCAGTCATAGGGTGGCAAACCCAGATCAACCAAACGTCCGCGGACAGCGTCCATTTGATCGGGCGCGGCACCGGACTCGATGATCGACGACACGAAGGCGGCAAAGCCGGGAGCTGCCCAGCCTGTCTGTGGCGAGCGTTCGGTGTGCACGAAGTCGAGGCCGAAGAATGGATGGCCGGTATTTTCGATGCGGCCGATCATGTGAACACCGCAGCCGGTACAAGCATGGCGCTGAATTGACATGTTGGTATCGACGATTTTCAGCTTGTCGCCGTTGGCAGTGATGGTGACGGCGTCACGTGAGACGACGGCAACCTGGGAAAACAGCGAGCCGTCCGGTTTCCAGCACTTCGAACAACCGCAAACATGATTGTGCGCAGTTTGCGAAGTGATCGTGACTTCTACGGGGTGGTCAACGCAAGCGCACACCAATTTACCGCCGGCAAAGTCGGCAACGGTCGGCTTGATACCGTTATCTACTGCGGGATGGATTTGAATCGTCATTGTTTGCTCCTGAGGCATTTGTTTGAAAAGTCACCATATATCTGGTGTAGTGGTGCGTCTGTTAGCAGGCACGAATAGCGATGACGATTTTCATAAATAACATTTTACATAATATAAATTATACGAAGTATCGATGTTAGCCCAAAATAGTAATGTCCGGTTTCTCCCAAATAGAAATGTCGCATTTGCTTGCTGGAATGCCGTTTCTGGGTAATGCGCCCATGCTGTCGCTTCCTTGCTTACGGGAGTGTCAACATGGCCGCCACCGGATTGATTACGATGAGCATGCACGAGATCGACCGATTGAAAGTGATCCAGGCTGTCGTCGATGGCCACTTGAAACCAATGCAGGCAGCGATCCGCTTGGGACTGACGACCCGGCAAGTTCAGCGTCTGGTCAACCGCTACCGCGAGGATGGCGCTCCGGGTCTTGTGTCGCAGAAACGCGGACGTACCGGGAATCGCCAATTAGCCCCGGGACTGGGGAATCAGATCCTGACACTGATTCGGGATCATTATCCGGATTTCGGCCCGACGCTAGCCAATGAGAAACTGCGCGAGGCGGACGGCCTCGTTGTTTCCACGGAAACGGTACGGCGCTTGATGATGGATACCGGACTTTGGATTCCTCGGCGTCAGCGCTCTGCAAAGATCTACCAGCCACGTAACAGGCGCAACTGTGTCGGCGAACTGATCCAGATCGATGGCAGCGACCATCGCTGGTTTGAAGAGCGCGGTCCTGCCTGCACGCTGCTGGTGTACATCGATGATGCGACCAGTCGGCTGATGCATTTGCACTTCACGTATTCGGAGTCGACGTTCAGCTACTTTGAAGCGACCCGGCGCTATCTGGAGCTGCATGGCAAACCGCAGGCGTTTTACAGCGACAAGGCATCCGTGTTTCGAGTCAATCATGTCCAGGCGGTGGGCGGCGACGGTCACACGCAGTTTGGGCGCGTCCTGTACGAACTCAATATCGATGGCATTTGCGCCAATTCCAGCCAGGCCAAGGGACGGGTCGAGCGCGCCAATCTGACCTTGCAAGACCGGCTCGTCAAGGAAATGCGCTTGCTGGACATTTCCACCATGGCAGCCGGAAATGCGTATGTGCCCTGCTTCATGGCGGACTTTAATCGTCGTTTTGCCAAGCCGCCGCGCAACGATTTCGATACCCACAGGGCGGTACGCGGTGACGAGAATCTCGAACTCATTTTTACGGTCCGTGAACCTCGCCGGGTCACGCATAGCCTGACGTTGCAATATGACAAGAACCTGTATTTATTGACAGACACGCCCGATGCCCGGGCGGTCATTGGCAAGTATGTCGAGGTGTATGAATATCCTGACGGACGCATCGAAGTAAGGGCCAACGGCTCTGCCCTGCCCTACACGATTTATGACAGGCTATCCGAGGTGGATCAAGGCGCCGTCGTGGAGAACAAGCGACTGGGGCACATTTTGCAGGTGGCACAGCTGGTGCAGGAACAGCGTGATTCACGACGAGGCAGGAGTGCACCGGCACGGACGAATCAGGGGCTCGCTTCGGTGAAATTGAAAGCGGCATCAGGGAAGAAATCTCAGCGAGCACTTAGTGCTGACGACCTTGCCCTGGCGATCGTCAAAACGAATGCAAAGCGGGTTGTCGGTCGATCCGAGGAATGAAATACACGGTGTCATTTGGCAAGCGATCAGAAAGAATGACCGTTTCGCTGTCGCGACTGCCTGAGGGTAACCCCGTTAAACACCGACAAATACAACGTCATAACCGGACATTTCTAT
>CAILRJ010000307.1 GCA_903836575.1 uncultured Burkholderiales bacterium | reverse complement strand
GCGACGGCGCGGTCGTGATTGCCGCGATTACGTCGTGCACCAACACCTCCAATCCGGCCGTGATGCTGGCCGCCGGTCTGCTTGCACGCAATGCGGTGGCCCGTGGTCTGAGCGCCGCAGCGTGGGTCAAGACCTCGATGGCACCGGGTTCGCTGGTGGTGACCGATTACCTGACCCGTGCCGATCTATTGTCGCCGCTCGAACAACTCGGCTTTTTCATTGTCGGTTATGGCTGCACGACCTGTATCGGCAATTCGGGACCGTTGCCCGAAGCCGTCTCGCGCGATATTGCGGCCGATGATCTGGTGGTCGCTGCGGTCTTGTCCGGCAACCGCAATTTCGAGGGCCGGGTCCATCCCGAGGTCAAGATGAATTACCTGGCCTCGCCGCCGCTGGTGGTGGCCTATGCGCTGGCTGGCACTGTCGATATCGACATGGCGACTGAGCCGCTCGGTACCGGCAGTGATGGACAGCCGGTTTTTCTGCGCGACATCTGGCCGTCGAACAAGGAAATCGGCGATCTGATCGTGGCCAGCGTCGGACCGGAGATGTTCACCCGTAATTACGCCAACGTGTTTGCCGGCGACAGCCGCTGGAACCAGATCGCCTCGCCGGACGGCACTGCGTTTGCGTGGGACGCAGCCTCGACCTACATCAAGAATCCGCCGTACTTCGATGGCATGCAGATGGCTGTCGGCACCATTGACGATATCCACGGAGCCGGTTTGCTGGGCCTGTTCGGCGACTCGATCACGACCGACCATATTTCGCCGGCCGGCAATATCAAGGCCGATTCGCCGGCCGGCTTGTTTCTGCAATCGTTGAACGTGTTGCCGGCCGATTTCAATTCGTACGGTTCGCGGCGCGGCAATGATGATGTGATGGTGCGTGGGACGTTTGCCAATATCCGGATTCGCAATCTGATGCTCGACGGCGAAGAGGGCGGCAAGACGATTCACTTCCCGTCCGGGCGCAAGCTCGCCATTTATGATGCGGCCATGCAGTACAAGGCCGACGGCGTGCCGCTGGTCGTCATCGCCGGCAAGGAATACGGCACCGGTTCGTCGCGCGACTGGGCCGCCAAGGGCACCATGATGCTCGGCGTGAAGGCGGTGATCGCCGAGAGTTTCGAGCGCATCCACCGTTCCAATCTGGTGGGCATGGGCGTACTGCCGTTACGTTTCATGGATGGCCAGAGCGCCGCCTCGCTGGGGTTGCGTGCCGATGATCACTTCGATATCACAGGTTTGCGTGATGGCGCGAGCCGGATTGCTGAAGTAATGGCCACCGGCAGCGATGGCCGGGTCAGGGGCTTTCAGGTCGAGGTCTTGCTGCTGACGCCGAAAGAGGTCGAGTACTTCCGCCACGGCGGCATCCTGCATTACGTGTTGCGTGAGCTGGCGAGTCGCAAGTCGGCGTGAGTACACCAATGCAGCTGGTACTTGAGCCGGTCAGTGACGCGGTATTTCGCGTACTGACCGGGCAGGGTGCGCATGTCGGCAACCTCAAACTTGCTCAGGGCCTCTGGAAGTTCAAGGCGATTGGCTATGACGTGAGTGGCGCCGTACTCCCGGGATGGGGGCCGCTGACTGATTATCACAATACAGTGCTGGCATTTCCTGATTTAGCACTGGTCAATGCGATGCTCGTCCCCATATGAGGGCAATATTCCACGAACCCGGGACCTTGCATGAGCCATCACCT
>CAILRJ010000306.1 GCA_903836575.1 uncultured Burkholderiales bacterium | reverse complement strand
TTTAAGTAGAAATAATTTCTACAATAGCAAAGAATTAATATCCGTAACAAGAATTAAATTCCTTTGTATCATGGGCAATGTCTTTTTTGAAGTGAACTGTCATGTCTAATGCAAAAACTATGAATCCCGAGCCGCAGTCGGCTTCCGCTTCCACACAGGGAAGCACCGCATCGATTGCCATCCTCGCCGTGGCCGCATTCGTCATCGTTACCACGGAATTCCTGATCATCGGACTGTTGCCGGCGCTTGCACGTGACCTTGGCATCTCTGTCACCACTGCCGGCCAGTTTGTGACCTTGTTCGCTGTTGTGGTGATGGTGTGCGGACCGTTCCTGACGGCCGCGCTGGCCAATATCGAGCGCAAACGGTTATTCATTGGAATCCTCGTTTTGTTTGCCTTTTCCAACGCCCTGGCGGCTGTCGCACCGAATGTCTGGGTGCTGGCCATCGCGCGTCTGCTGCCGGCGCTTGCATTGCCCGTGTTCTGGGGCACAGCAAGCGAAACGGCATCACAAATCGCCGGCCCGGGCAAAGGCGGCAGTGCCGTATCTAGAGTGTATCTGGGCATTTCAGCCGCGATGCTGTTCGGTATTCCACTCGGCACGCTGGCGTCCGACGCGATCGGCTGGCGCGGTGCTTTTGCGTTGCTGGCGGGGTTGTCGCTGGTGATCGCCATCCTGATGTTCATCAGCATGCCGACGGTGCGCTCCTCGCAGCCTGCGAGCATGGCTGATCAGGCCAAGATTCTCAAAAGCCCGTTTTTTCTGGCTAACGTCGGATTATCCATACTGGTTTTCACCGCCATGTTCACCGGCTACACGTATCTGGCTGAAATGCTGGAAAAATCCGCTGGAATCGCTCCGGCGCAGGTTGGCTGGTGGCTGATGGGTTTCGGAGCGGTTGGCTTGATCGGTAACTGGCTCGGTGGTCTGTGGGTCGATAAAAAGCCGCTGGCCACTACCGCCATCTTCAGTGCGCTGCTGGCCGTCGGCATGGCTGCATCGACGGTGCTGGCCGGTACCAGTGTCGTGTTCGCCATTGCTTTGGGTATCTGGGGTATTGCCAATACGGCGCTTTATCCTATCTGCCAGATCCGAGTCATGAAGGCGGCGTCCCAGGCACAGGCACTGGCAGGCACGATCAATGTCTCTGCCGCCAACGGCGGTATCGCGCTCGGCGCCGTACTCGGCGGTCTCAGCATCGCCGCCTGGGGGCCGGGCAATGTCGGTTATGTGTCGGCTGCCATTGCCGTGCTGGCGGTCCTTGCCGCCGCGCTGGTCTCAAAACTGTTGCCGCCTGAGCCGCGTCCCGCCGTATGAAAAAATCCAGCCTATTTTGCCTGTTCGTTCATGAGGAGTTTTTCTGATGCTTCAAGCACCCATCGGTCCAGTACCTGAAGAACTTGTCAGTCATCCAGGTTACCAGCGGGTATTCAGGCCGGGCCGGCTGACATTCGGTTTCATCATGCCGCTGGAAGGCTATCCTGAGTCGCCATTTCCGACCTTGGAAAATCATCAGAAGCTGGCACGGATGGCTGACGAGGCGGGATTTTCTGCGTTGTGGATGCGGGATGTTCCCTTCTACGACCCCGACTTCGGCGACACCGGGCAGATGCTCGACCCGATGGTCTATCTGGGCTTTCTGGCTGCGCACACGCGCCGGATTGCCCTCGGCACGGCTGGCCTCATCGCCACGCTGAGGGAGCCGCTAATCGTCGCCAAACAAGCGGTGTCAGTGGACCAGTTACTGGGCGGCCGTCTCCTGCTCGGTTTGTCCACCGGCGACCGCGCGATCGAGTATCCGGCGTTCAATGCCAATTACGACAACAGGAGCGAACGTTTTCGCGAGGCCTTCAGTCTGATCAAATCGGTCACCGAACAAGACTTTCCCCGGGCGCAATCCGTGCATTACGGCAGGCTCGACGGTGCCATCGACCTGATCCCCAAGCCGGTCGGAAAGCGGATGCCGATGATTGTCGTCGGACGTGCCCGGCAGGACATGGCGTGGATTGCCGCGCACAGTGACGGATGGATCTGGCATCTCAGCGATTTCAAGCGTCTGCCGCAGTTGATCGAACTGTGGCGTGAGAGCCATGGGGATCAATGGATCAAGCCGTACGGCTACGGCACCATGTTCGACTTATCCGAAGACCCGCATGAGCCGCTGCGCTACATGGCCAACGGCGTGCGTGCTGGCAGACACGCCCTCATCGAATTGTTCCACAGTCAGCAGCAACAAGGTGTCAGCCATGTCGCGCTCAACCTGAAGCCGCTGCGCCGGCCAGCCCATGAGGCACTTGCCGAGCTGGCCGAATATGTGTTGCCACTGTTCCCTGCGGAGTAGATTTTGCAGACAGCACTTCACGTCAGGCCGTCTCTGGCGCGCGGCACGCACTGCCCGCGCCGGGCTGATTGCAGAAATACCCGGTGTTGACCGAAGCAGCAACAGCGTGTCGCCGGTCTACGTGGTCCCGACTTCTTGAGTAGCGCTGTTACAGCAGCGATTGCGTCTGTTGTTACCGCAAGCCTGATTTTCTTGCGGGAGTGTCAATGGGGTTGGCACGTCCATGGGTTGATGACTATTAGCCCGGCAGCCTCGAAAGGCGACGTGTCGCGGGTGGCGATCGCAAAACCATGGGTTGCGGCGATGGCAGCGATATAGCCGTCTGCAGGCGCAATCGCCTGTCCGGCAATACGGGCACGAGCACGCAGCACGGCATAGGCTTGCGAAGCGGGATCATCAAATGGCAGGAGGCGACCCGCAAACAACGGCAATACGCGCTGTTCGAGACTGTAATGCAGCGTGTCGCGGCGTTTTCCTTCCGGCAGCGCGGCGATGCCGAAGCGTAGCTCAGCAAGGCTGATGGTCGAAAGGTAGAGCGTTTCGATGTTCTGCGCGTCGATCCAGGCAAGGACGCCGGTGTTGCCTGTCGCTTTCAATGGCTCTGAAATGACATTGGTATCGAGCAAAATCATTCAAAGCGCATCGGTTCAACCGATGTCCTGTCCCGCTCGATCTCCAGATCGATGCCGCCCACTTCACGACCAATATCGGCGAGCAGCGTGCCGAGCTTGATCCGTCCTTCGGGGCGAACAGCGCTTTCGAGAATCGCCCGTATTTCAGCCTCAGTGCTGCGACCATGTGTGGCAGCAAGTACACGCAGGGCGCGGTGTGTTTCATCGGGTATGTTGCGGACAGTGACGGAGGCCATTGCTTTCACTCCTTAAATTGAATATCAACGATGGCATCATAGTCTACCTGCCATCACTTTGGCAGCGTTGAAAAATGTGAAATCCATGTCGATTGATGTCGGATGATGCGACCCCGTTTCAGCCTGGAAAACGTGCGCGGCAAACCAGAATAGCGATCAAGCCATCATGAGATGGTGTGCGGCCCGACGGCAATCTGGTCCTCTACTGCGCCGGCTTCGCCGCGTATTCGTACTGCTCGGTATTGACATAAGTGATACGCCATTCAACCGGCTGGTTGTCATACGAATAGGCCGACCGGCCAATTTGCAGCAACGGCGTTCCCGCCGTGACTGCCAGCCACTCAGCGAGTTCGCCACCGGCGAGCGTGGCACGGATATGTTCTTCCGTGCGGATCACATTGAGCTGGTAATTTTCCTGATAAAAATTGTAGAGCGTATTGGTGCGCTGGCGCAGTTGCTGCTCCGTCAATCCGGGGAACAGGTGCTCGGGCAACGTGATCACGTCGATGACCGGTTTGTTGCCATCGAGGCTGAGCCGGTTGATGAGTACGAACACCTTGCTGCCAGCGGCGACACCCAGTTTTTCACAGGCCAGCGCATCGGCCTTGACCTTCGAAAACCGCACCAGCTCGACGGTCGGATAACTCTTTTGTCCGTCATGCCGGGTGATGTTGAAGAAGTGGAAAAAATGGTGATTGCGGTTGTGCGACACCACGAACGTGCCACGGCCCTGGTGGCGTACCAGGATGTTCTCGATGACCAGTTCGTCGATCGCCTTGCGCAGCGTGCCGATCGATACTGCAAACAGTTTGCACAGTTCTTTTTCGGACGGGATCAATCCGCCGGGTTTCCATTCGCCGACTGAGAGGGTGGCCAGTATGCGGCGTTTGACTTCTTTGTAGAGCGGTACGCCAGGCGTCGCCGAGGGGTCAAATGGTTGCATCGAAGGTGCTCATGGAAAAAAGGTATCAGGTCACTGCCGGCATCTGCGCGGCCGGACAAATAGTATCAGTCAACGCAAGTTGTGGTCTGTGTCATATAGCTGACATTGATGAATTATTTTTGCATCGGCAAGTCCACTCCCGCACTTCGCCGGTTTTAAAATATATATGAATGATATAGGTCATATAGTTGACTTAGTTGATGGCGACTACTAAGATCGGTGCGATCGAGTTCCCGGTTGGTTTGCATTGCGCAGGCATTCGACCCGCACTTGACCCGTACCAACCCCTCAATTTCAGGAGCAGACCATGATTCACGTTGTATTGCACGACGCAAAAGATACGGTGGCAGTCGCTGTCGTCGAAGGCATTCGGGCCGGGACCGAACTGACCGCGTGGATCATGGACGACGACCGCATGATCTCGCTCAAGGCGCTGCAGGACATCCCGATCGGCCACAAGATCGCGTTGAAGGATATGGCCGTTGGCGATACGGTGTTCAAGTACGGTATCGATATCGGCAAGGTGGTGGTCAATGCCAAGGCCGGCGAGCACGCTCACGTGCACAACATCAAGACAAAGCGCTGGTAACCACGCTGGTAACCACGCTGGCAACCATGCTGGCAACCACCACCGCGCCACTTGATTGACGCGATTCACCGCATCCACGCACCAGAGGACACACCATGATCAGCAAAGACTCCACCTTCCAGGGCTATCGCCGCGAAAACGGCCGCGTCGGTATTCGCAACCACGTCATCATTTTGCCACTCGACGATTTATCGAATGCCGCCTGCGAGGCGGTCGCCAACAACATCAAGGGCACGATGGCGATTCCGCATCCGTATGGCCGCCTGCAATTCGGTGCCGACCTCGACCTGCATTTCCGCACACTGATCGGCACCGGCTCGAACCCGAACGTTGCCGCCGTGGTGGTCATCGGTATCGAAGACAGCTGGACCCGCAAGATCGTCGACGGCATTGCCGCCACCGGCAAACCGGTCATCGGCTTCGGCATCGAAGGGTATGGCGATCACGAGACCATCTTGAAAGCCTCAAAAGCAGCGCGCGAATTCCTGCAGAACGCCTCCGAAAAGCAGCGCGAAACCTGCCACGTCAGCGAACTGTGGGTCTCGACCAAGTGCGGCGAGAGCGATACGACGTCGGGTTGCGGTGCCAATCCGACTGTCGGCAATGCCTTCGATAAATTGCATGCAATCGGCAGCACGCTGGTGTTCGGCGAAACCACCGAACTGACCGGCGGCGAAGACATTGTCGCGGCGCGCTGTATCAACGATGACGTGCGCAAGCAGTTCATGTTCATGTTCGACCGCTATCAGGAGGTGATCAACCGCTACAAGACTTCCGACTTGTCCGACTCGCAGCCGACCAAGGGCAACATTGCCGGCGGCCTGACCACAATCGAAGAAAAAGCGCTCGGCAACATCCAGAAGATCGGCAAGAAATGCACGGTCGATGGCGTCATCGACAAGGCCGAAACACCGACCCATCCGGGACTCTGGTTCATGGATTCGTCCTCGGCCGCTGCCGAGATGGTCACACTGTGCGCGGCCTCCGGTTATGTCGTGCATTTTTTCCCGACCGGGCAGGGCAACATCATCGGCAATCCGATCCTGCCGGTCATCAAGCTGTGTGCCAATCCGCGCACGGTGCGGCTGATGAGCGAGCATATCGATGTCGATTGCTCCGCTCTGCTGCAACGCGAGATCACGCTTGATCAAGCTGGCGACAAGCTGCTCAAGATGATGATCAGCACCGCCAACGGTCGTCTGACTGACGCCGAAGTGCTGGGTCACCGCGAGTTCGTACTGACCCGCTTGTATGAAAGCGCCTGAGTCAGCTCCCTGCCGGTCGTCACGAGGAAACGCAATGCACATAGTCATTTCCGAATTCATGGACGACGATGCAGTAGCCACTTTACGCAGTCGCTTCACTGTCTGTTACGAACCGGCGCTGGTGGATCGCCGCGCCGAATTGCTGCCGTTACTGGCCGGTGTGGCGGCACTGATTGTGCGTAACCGCACCGTCGTCGATGTGGCGTTGCTGGAGGCGGCGCCGGGCCTGCGCGTGATCGGCCGGCTCGGTGTCGGGCTCGACAATATCGATGTGCCGGCCTGCGCCGCACGCGGGATTGTCGTCATCCCGGCGACCGGTGCCAATGCCGGGGCGGTGGCCGAATACGTGCTCGGCACCGCGATGGCGCTGCTGCGTCTGGCCACCACGCGCAGTGCCGAAACGGCCGCCGGCCAGTGGCCGCGCGCAGCCTTGTCGAGCGGTCGCGAGATCGCCGGCAAGACACTCGGCCTGATTGGTTTTGGCGGTATCGGCCAGCTCACGGCCCGACTCGCGCAGGGCCTCGGCGTACGTGTCATTGCGCATGATCCGATGATCGGGGACGGTGCAGCGATCTGGCGAAGTAGCGGCGTCATGGCGACGGCGTTTGGCGCCTTGCTGGCACAGTCCGACATCGTCTCGCTGCATGTGCCGTTGACCGATCAGACCCGCAACCTGATCGATGCGACTGCGCTGGCGTGCATGAAACCGGGTGCGCTGCTGATCAACAGTGCCCGCGGTGGCATCGTCGATGAAGCGGCGCTGGCAGCGGCCTTGCGCTCGGGCCACCTGGGTGGCGCAGCGATCGACGTGTTCGATCAGGAACCGCTGGCCGCCGGCTCGCCCTTTGCCGGCCTGCCGAACCTGATCCTGACACCGCATATCGCCGGCGTCACGCTGGAATCGAATGTCCGCGTCAGTGCCTTGATCGCCGAACGCGTGGCGGCGCAGCTGCAAATTCCGGTGTAAAAATTTCCGCATCGGCTTACCCTCGCACCCATTTCAAGGAACCCGCCATGACCACATGCACTCTCGACGAGTTGACCCGGCTTGCCACGCAGGCACTGCAACTGGCCGGCGCGAGTCACAGTGCAGCCACTGCTGCAGCGCAGGCGCTGGTCGCGGCCGATGCGCAGGGACTGGCTTCGCACGGGGTATCGCGCCTGCCGCAATACACGACTTTTCTGCGCAATGGCCGTACCACGACGACCGCCGCGCCGCGCATCGTGCAATCGAAAGGTGGCAGCTGCCTGATCGATGCACAAAGCGGGATGGCTTACGAGGCCTGTGCGCTGGCAACGCAGACCGCGATCGCGCGCGCCCGCGAATTCGGCATTGCCTGCGCCGGCGTTACCAACAGCAATCACTTCGGCGCGGCAGCGGTGCAGCTGGAGCGTATCGGCAAGGCCGGTCTGGTCGGGCTGGCCTTTAGCAATTCGCCGGCTGCGATGCCGGCCTGGGGCGGCAAGACGGCGCTGTTCGGGACCAATCCGGTGGCTGCGATTTTTCCGCGCCGCGATGCTGATGCGTTGCTCATTGACCTGGCCCTGAGCGAAGCGGCTCGCGGCAAGATCATGCTGGCGGCCAAGGAGGGGCGACCGATTCCGCCGGGCTGGGCGGTCGACAAGGACGGCGTGCCGACCACCGATGCGAAGGCGGCGCTGGCCGGTTGCATGCTGCCGGTTGGTGGCGTCAAGGGTGCGATGCTGGCGCTGATGGTCGAACTGCTGGCGGTTGCATTGACCGGTGCGGCGTTTGGTTTTGAAGCGGATTCGTTCTTTGCCGATGCCGGCAACCAGCCGCGTCTGGGCCAGCTGTTTCTGGTCATTGATCCGGGTGCGATGGCCGGCTCCGGCACGTATTATTCGCGTACCGAAACACTGATCGCGATGATGCTGCGCGACGACGCGGTCCGTTTGCCGGGCGACCGCCGGCGCGCTGCACTGGCCGCCGCCACCCGCGACGGCGTGGTGGTGCCGGATGCCTTGTACCAGCAAATCACGACACTGGCTGCAGGTGCCGCCTGATGCTGTCAGTGCTGCGACTATGCCGCAATCGGGATGGCATGAGCTGTCGCTCGACGATGCGATGTCCTGATAGATTGCTCGGTGCAATAACCGCAGGGCGATACGCCAATCACCGGCAGCCATCGTCGCCAATCGTGCTCTGTCGTTGCTGATTCTGATGTTCGGGCCGGTCGTGCCGATCCGCTTGCTGAGCTTCGGTTCGCTGGCACCACTGGCCGCGCTGGGACGGGTCATGCAGGTACGCAAAAAAATTGGCCGGCTGTTTCTATGCCGTGTCAATACGCATGGAACTGTTCGAACACTGGCGTGCACTCATCCTCGCACGCGGAGCCCGCCAGTCGGCGCGCTATCCCGCTGATGTAAAGGAGAGGTATTTTGAAAGGTATCAACATGCAGTGCCTGCTGCGCCCGGTAATTTCCAGGTCATTCATCGTCGAGGGCATTGAAAAAAAACCGGCGGCCACAGCCATCCGGCCGAATGCGCAGAACAGTTTGGTATTGCAGTCACGACGATCTTTCATTACGAGGTTTGCGGACAATCGTCATGTTCCGGCGTGCGACGAGGCGAGTTTGGGCCGGATCATTAATCTGGAATTTGCAAGAAAAATCTACCGGGAAAACGTCCACCGCATCGTTGCGCGCGCTCCGGATTTGCCGCCATCCGAGCTCGGTTTGATGGCATTGATCGCCTACACCAGCGGACCGTTGCATCAGAAAATAAACGAATATGAGAGTCCCTGCCGCAGCCTGCGCAAGCAGGCGGAGATGTGTCAGATTGCTCAATGGAAGAGGCTCATTGCAGACACTATTCTGCGAATCAAAAAGAACCCGGTGCCGGTGGTGCGCCGTAATACGCAACTTGGACTCGATGCTCTTGCCGGTTACGCGGTCGGCGCAACTATCCGCGTTGACCGGCTCACCAGCGTGACTTGTGCATCCCGACAGGTCTATACCGGCGGCAATACCGATTTAGTGATTCACACCAGCGCCGGTGTGGTGTCGGTTGCGCCATTGTCCGCTTACGCTGACAGCGAAGCCGAAGGCATGCTGGACCCGGGCTCTTCTTACAAGGTGGTCGAGGTCATCAGCGGCAAGGAGAATGGACGGCGGTCGCCGGATGACGCGAGCTACCCGGCGCGCACGATTGTCTTGCAGGAGCTGTGAGCCGCACTGCCGGCTAACGACGGCTTCCATGCATGCTCGCCGGACGGATCGTCAGGCGACGGCCACCCGGTCGCTGATTGGACGAAGAGTACGGTGTGCCCGTGGTGCAGATAACGCGGGTCCGATTATCGCGTCGACAGTCAAAAAAAGCCTGCTTCCCTTCCATGTGCCGTTCCGCTATGCGCGACTAACCCTGTTGTAGAAAAAGTTTGCGGCGGAGATGGCGCATCGGCCTTGTTATCCTGTCCGGTGGACGCCTGAGTTTTTGAAAAGATGAAGTTAATTTCATCTTAACGCAGGTTGTTCAGAAGTCAGGGATCGCTGATCATTGCCGCTGCGATGCACTGACAAGGAACGACGATGTTTTACACAATGATCTGGTTGCTGATGGCTTTGTTGCTGGCCTTATGGTCTGCCGCGGCTTGGGTGATGCATGCACTGGCGCAGTGGTCCGGACTGCAGGCCGGTGGAATGTCCGGCCTGCCAACGCAGTTGGGTGCGTTGCCGGCACCGGAGTGGCTGTCGCCCTGGTTACCACCGGGCGCGCAGGAATCCTGGACGAGCGCGCTGGCTGCTTTTACACCCATGATCGATTCGATGGTGGATTTCGCTCCGGTGATGCTGGCTTTGCTGGTACCTGCGATCTGGCTGATCTGGGCGATTGGCGCGGTATTGCTGGTCGCACTGGGGCTGGGATTGACGCTGCTGATCCGGTTGATCCGGACTCGTCAGGGTGCGACGGCGGCTTCTTACCAGCCGCTTGTCCGGCAGTAATCGTCGCCGGAGCATCCGCGCAATTCTATTTATTTCAACACTGAAAAGGAGATCGCCATGAGTGCGCAATCAATGCTCGAACAATTGCTGAAGTCAGGAATGTCTTTATTGGATGGTAAAGGGTTGGGGGGCGTGGCCGGAGCTGCGAGTGCGCTCAAGTCGTCGATGAACTGGGGCCAGTTCGGCGGCGGTGCGGCTACCGGCGGGGCGCTTGGGCTGCTGCTTGGTAGCAAGCGTGGACGCAGTTTTGGTGGCAAGGCACTGCAATACGGCAGCGTTGCCGCACTGGGTGTCATGGCATTCAAGGCCTACAGCGTATGGCAGCAAAAGCAGGGCGCTGCGGCACCATCACAGCCGCCGTTGCAGGCCGGTTTTCCGGCGCAGTTGGCACAGGTACGCACCGTCGACCGCCTGCCGGCGCCGCAGGTTGAAGCGCATAGCCAGGCGATGCTGCTGGCGATGATCGCGGCGGCCAAGTCGGATGGTCATCTTGATGAGAACGAACGGGGCGTGATCGAAGCCGAGCTGGCACGACTCGATGCGGACCCGGTCATGCGCAACTGGCTCGAAGACCAGTTGCGTCGACCGCTGGATCCGGCTGAGGTCGCCCTTGCGGCGACGACCCCGGAACTGGCTAGCGAGATGTATCTGGCCAGCTTGCTGGTGGTTGATGAAAACAGTTTCATGGAGCGGGCTTATCTGGACGAACTGGCGCGGCAGTTGCGCTTGCCGCAGGGACTCAAGGAGGCGCTGGAGGAGCAAGCGCTGGCGCATGGTTAGCCGACCGGAGGCTTGCCGCTGATGCAATCAGCGCGTCTCTTCGAGGGCTTCCGACTTGCTGGCAAGATGCGCTGAATCGCCACGGTATTTGGCGACGACGGAAAATTGCGCACTGCAGACTATTTTTCGCAAGGCGAGGTCTTGCCAGGGATCGTTGCAGGCAGGCAGTGTCAAGGTTGTCTTGCCGGCGCTGAGCTTGGCCGGAATTTTGCTGACCAGTTTGTTGTGCTTGTCGTGGGCGACGAATTTGAAGATGACTTCACCGCTCGGGTTACCACCCGTGACAGCGGCGTAAAAGCTGACCGGCAAATTGCGCCGCAGTGGCGGTTTGGGCGAGGAGTCGAGCGTGGTCCTGGTGGCGGCTGGGCCGGGGGCTGGAAGGCGATCAAGGAAGTCGCCCGTGATGGTGGCGGTGCTCGATGACGATCCTGTGGTGAAGACCAGGTTTTTCAGTACATTGCCGCTCAATCCATCCATGAAAACGACCCGTCGTGGCGGCTCGCTCGGATAGTGGTGCAGATGCTCGCTCAGGAAAGCGGCCAGCACGAATTGATTGCCGGCGAAGCTGGTGGCAAGACTGAGAATGGAGTGCTGGTCGCCGAACGATGCCGGTAACTGCAGTACGCGGGTAATGGCTGCTGTGGTGGCATTGACTTCTAACAGGGGAACTGCCCCGCCGCTCAGGGAGTTAGTCCCTAGATAAAGTCGGCTGCCATCCGCGTTGAACGCCAGGCTGCTGAAGCTGAAGAGGTTGGCGTAGTCGGCTGGTTTCGCGACGCTGAAGCGCTTGATGCTATCGGTTGCCGGATCGAGCACCAGGTAATCGCGGTTGTTCGAATAATTGACGTCGGGGCCGGTTTTGCTGCCGACGAGGTAGAGCCGGTCGTTGACCGGATGGATTGCCAGTGCGTAGGGCATGAAGGCCGGTGTCGGTACTACGCGGTCGACTTCAAGAGTCAGCGCATCGACCACGGTGACGCCGGCGGGGCCTGACAGCGTCACGTTATCGGGCATCAGTCCGGTCTGTACGATGAACACGGTTTCACCGTCGGCATCAATGGCAAGGCTGATGCCGGAAGGATTGACGGGGATGGTTGCGAGGATGGTTTTTTTGACCGGATCGATCACAGTGAGGGCACCGGTGCTCAGAGCAAATACCCGACTGCCGTCTGGCGCTACAGCCAGCGCTTTTACCCCCGAGTTATTGTCATAGGCTGGCAGTGGCGGTGGCGGGGTCGTGTCGGCAATCGGAATTTCGCCGGTGATGGCATTAGTGGTCGCATCGATGATCAGGACACCGGTGCGCTCGGCAATGAAAACCTTGCCCGTCGCTTCGTTGGCAACGACCTGCCTGGCTGGTGCGCGTGCATCACCTAGCGGTACGCTTGCCAGCGTGGTGTAACCGGCGACGTCGACGACGTCAACCGTGTTGAGTACCCGGTCGGCCAGATACGCGAAAGGCGCCGCATGCACTGCGGTGCCAGCCAGCAGGACGGTACCGAGCAAACAGCGCAGGTGATTGGACAGGCAATGACGCCCATAAAAAGTGCGTGCGGCATCAAGGTAAAGATCGCGGCAAGAACGGGCGAGTGTTGACATGACGGGCTCCTCTTTGAAAAGAATGAGCATCCAGTGTCGTGAAACTGACGCATTGCATACTGACGCAGGTCATTAAGCGCACTGCTTGCGCGGGCCGATCCGACTGTTTTGCGTCAAGCCGGACGGGTCACTCTGCTGGTCTGTTATTTGCCACTCGCAACCGAAGTCGCCGCACCGCGCTGCTTGCTGCGCTTGCGCAATCGCGGTCGGCGCTTGCTGCGCGGCGTGAAGCCGGGGAAGGTCAGGTAAAAAACAGTCTTCTCGCCCGCCGCGCTGGTGACGCCGGCGTCACCAGCATGCAGTCGCATGATGGCGCAGACGATGGCCAGCCCGAGGCCGGCGGAATACATCGACGGCGCGCGTGCGGCGTCGCCGCGATAGAACCGTTCAAAGATGTGCGGCAGATGCTCGGGCGGAATACCGGGACCACCGTTTTCTACGGTGACCCGGGTTTTGTTATCGACGATACTGGCCGACAGGTGGATGAATGAGCCACGCGGCGTATGGACGATGGCATTCGAGACCAGATTGCTGACGGCACGCCGGAACAGGATTG
>CAILRJ010000305.1 GCA_903836575.1 uncultured Burkholderiales bacterium | reverse complement strand
ATCGACTGCCATGGGGTCTGCTTAATCGTCCAGTTTGGCTGAAGCCGCGTAGTCTGTGTGACGGATGTCTTTGCCTTCGACGATGTAGATCACATACTCGGCGATGTTCTTGGCATGGTCGCCGATGCGTTCGATGGCTTTGGCGACCCACAGGGTATCGAGGGCCGACGAAATCGTGCGCGGGTCTTCCATCATGAAGGTGATCAGGTTACGCATGATCGAGCGAAATTCGTGATCGATCACTGCGTCCTGCGCAATCAGACGCAACGCCTGCTTGGCATCAAGCCGCGCAAATGCATCGAGTGCATCGTGCAGCATGTCGGCAGCGCTGGTGGCGATCACGCGGACAGTCTCGTAGTGATTGACCGACATCGTGCCGCGTTCATGCAGGTTGGCAGCGGTACGGGCAATTTTGCTGGCTTCATCACCGATGCGTTCGAGGTCGGTAATGACCTTGACGGTCGCCATCACGGTACGCAAGTCATTGGCGGCAGGCTGGCGGCGCACGATCAACTGGCTACAGGTTTCGTCGAGCTGGACTTCGAGCTTGTTGACGCTTTCGTCGGACTTGATCACGGCAAAGGACAATGCAACATTTCCGGTGCGAAAAGACACCATCGCATCGCGCAACTGGCTTTCGACCAGTCCGCCCATCAGCAGTACTTTCGACCGGATCGATTCAAGATCAAGGTCGTATTGTTTGGAAGAATGTTCGCCTGTCATATAAAACTTTCCTGGTTGGTTCGCTAGGTGAATGAGAGGGAATTAGTGTGGCTCAGCCGAAACGGCCGGTGATGTAATCCTGTGTTTCTTTTTTGGACGGATTCATGAAAATCTGGTCGGTCTCACCATATTCAACCAATTCGCCCAAATACATGTAGGCGGTGTAGTCCGAGCAGCGAGCAGCTTGCTGCATGTTGTGCGTGACGATTGTGATGGTGTAATCGAGCTTAAGTTCACTGATCAGCTCTTCGATTTTCGCGGTCGAAATCGGATCCAGCGCCGAGGTTGGCTCGTCGAGCAACAGCACGTCGGGCTTGACCGCCACGCCGCGTGCGATACACAGACGCTGCTGCTGTCCGCCGGACAGGCTCAGGCCACTCTTGTTGAGTTTGTCCTTGACCTCGACCCACAACGCGGCCTTGTTGAGCGCCCATTCGACACGCTCGTCCATCTCGCCTTTCGGCAGGTTTTCATACAAGCGCACACCGAAAGCGATGTTGTCGTAGATCGACATCGGAAACGGCGTCGGCTTCTGGAACACCATGCCGACCTTGGCACGCAAGGCGTTGACGTCCTGATCGGCATCCAGAATGTTCTTGCCACGGTAAACAATCTGGCCTTCGGCGCGCTGGCCGGGATACAGGTCATACATCCGGTTGAGCGTGCGCAGCAGTGTTGACTTTCCGCAACCGGACGGTCCGATAAAAGCCGTGACTTTTTTCTCGTGAATATTGAGATTGATATTTTTCAGGCCCTGGAAAGTGCCATAAAAAAAGTTAAGGTCGGAGATCGCGATGGTCGGCTTCTTGTCCGCAGAATGGTTATTGATCATGGAAGTCAGCTCTTGATTTTTTGGTTGAAGACAGTACGCGACAGAATATTCAGGCCCAGCACGGTAAAGGTCACCAGCAGCGCGCCACCCCATGCCAGCGAGCGCCAGTTTTCATACGGGCTCATTGCAAACTGGTAAATCACCACCGGCAAGTTGGCCAGCGGTGCGTTCATGTCGGCACTGAAAAATTGATTGTTCAGGGCAGTAAAAAGCAACGGAGCGGTCTCGCCGGAAATACGCGCCAATGCCAGCAACGCGCCGGTCATGACGCCCGCCCGAACGGCGCGCAAGCGCACGAAGGTCGCGACTTTCCAGCGCGGAGCACCGAGTGCAAAGGCCGCTTCGAGCAAGCTGTTCGGCACCAGCTTGAGCATATTGTCCGTGGTACGAACAACCACTGGCACTGCAATCAGCGAGATCGCAAACGTTCCTGCCCAACCCGAAAAGTGCCGCACATTGGCCACGTAAATCGCGTAGATAAACAGCCCGATCACAATCGACGGTGCCGACAACATGATGTCGGTCACGAAACGCGTTACTTGCGCAAACCAGCTGCGATCACCGTACTCGGACAAATAGATACCAGCCAGTATGCCAATCGGCGTACTGATCAGCGTCGCGAGGCCGACCATCATCAGGCTACCGACAATCGGATTCATCAGACCGCCACCTTCGCTGCCCGGCGCTGGCGTCGTTTCCGTGAACATCGACATGTCCACTGCGCCGAAACCCTTGATGATCAGCGTTAATAAAATCCACATCAGGAAAAACAAGCCGATCGCCATGGCCAGAAAAGACAGCGTGATACCGAGGCGATGCATCCACAGCCGCTTGCGATAAATCGGATTCATTGGGCTATCCATTATTTGGTCCCTTCCTTGCGTTCCATACTTGCCAGCATGATCTTGGCCGCACCCAACACGATAAACGTGATCGCGAACAGGATCAGGCCGAGCGCGTACAGCGACGACACATGCAATTCTGATTGGGCTTCGGCGAACTCATTGGCCAACGTCGACGCGATACTGTTACCAGCGGCAAACAGGGACCATGACAACTTGTGGGCATTGCCGATCACGAACGTTACCGCCAGGGTTTCACCCAGTGCGCGTCCGAGACCCAGCATCACGCCACCGACCACACCCGCCTTGGTGTAAGGAAGCACTACCTTGCGGACGACTTCCCACTTTGTGCAGCCAAGCGCGTACGCCGATTCCTTCAGTACTTCCGGCACCACTTCGAAGACGTCGCGCATCACCGAGGCAATAAAAGGAATGATCATCACCGCCAGGATCAGCCCGGCAGTGAGAATACCAATCCCCATTTGCGGACCGCTGAACAACACGCCAATGACGGGCAATGTTCCCAAGGTCGAGGCCAAAGCTGGTTGCACATAGTCAGCAAACAGGGGCGCAAAAATAAACAGACCCCACATGCCGTAAATAATACTGGGCACGCCAGCCAGCAATTCGACGGCAGAGCCGAGCGGACTGCGCAACCACGACGGACAGATTTCAGTGAGGAACAGCGCAATCCCGAAGCTGATCGGGAAGGCAATAATTAGCGCAATGAAGGACGTCGACAAGGTGCCGACGATGGCGATCATCGCACCGTATTTATCATTGACCGGATCCCACTCGACAGTGGTGATGAAGCCCAGTCCAAATTCATGAAATGCAGGCCAGGCACCGACTGCCAGCGACCCGATAATACCGACCAGCACCGCTAACACGCTAAATGCAAAGCCGAACGTAATCTTGTGAAACAGGTAGTCCTGCCAACGCTGCTTGCGCATTGTCGACGACATTTTCTTGGCGTCGAGCGCCGCTAGGGCTGCGCTCTGTTCCGGTTCGATAACCGGCAACGGCAGAGATGGATTGTGTGCGCTCATGGATGGAGTGTTCAATGTGCACTGCTCCCGGGTGACAAAAGAGCCAACCGGGAGCAGCGCTTGTTATATCAAAGTCAGTTGGCGATTACCAGATTGCCTTGCCCGACGCATCTTTCAATTGCGCTTTCCAGGACTCTTCAACCAATTTCACGACCGCTGCAGGCATCGCAACATAGTCGAGTTCGGTAGCCATTTCGCCACCGTTCTTGTAAGCCCAGTCAAAGAATTTCAAGACTTCAGCACCTTTGGCAGCATCGGCTTGGGACTTGTACATCAGGATGAACGAGGCACCCGTGATCGGCCAGCTGGATTTGCCGGACTGGTTGGTCAGCAAGACAGCGAAACCTGGGGTCTTGGACCACTCGGCGCCAGCAGCAGCAGCCTTGAAGCTGGTATCGTCAGGTTGCACGAACTGGCCATCCTTGTTCTTCAGCTCGGTATGGGACATCTTGTTTTTCTTGGCATAAGCGTACTCGACATAACCGATCGAGTTCTTGATGCGCTGAACGTTGGCGGCGACGCCTTCGTTACCCTTGCCGCCCACACCGACTGGCCATTTGACCGCAGTACCGGCACCGACAGTGGTCTTCCAGTCAGCGTTGACTTTCGACAGGTAATCGGTGAACAGGAACGACGTACCCGAACCATCGGCACGGTGAACAACAGTGATCTCAGAATCCGGCAATTTAACGCCCGGGTTCAACGAAGTGATTTCAGCTGCATTCCACTTGGTGATCTTGCCCATGTAAATACCTGCCAGCACATCGCCGGTCAGTTTCATTTGACCAGGCATCACGCCTTCAAGATTCACGATTGGAACGACACCGCCCATGATGACCGGGAACTGCACCAGACCGGATTCATCGAGCTCTGCTGCAGTTAGTGGCATGTCGGACGCGCCGAAATCAACGGTCTTGGCCTTGATCTGCTTGATACCACCACCGGAACCGATGGACTGGTAGTTCAGACCATTGCCGGAAATCTTTTTGTAAGATTCGGCCCATTTGGAATAGATAGGATATGGAAACGTTGCGCCAGCACCAGTCATGTCTACTGCTACAGCGCTCGACATAACCATTGCCGTACCAGCGACAAGTAACAATGATTTGATGATTTTGTTCAATTGCATGGATCACTCCTTAGATTGGCATCGGTTGACCTGCCGAACTCTAACCACCAAATATGACAGGTTTATGACCAGATCAAAAAATCATGTCACACAAAGTTTGATGCAAAATCCTATGGTCATTAACTTGTCATGCAGTATCCTTATACTCGCGCCCATCAAAAGAGCACATCAACCAATAAAAATGATCACGCCACCCAAACCAGAAACCAAAATCCCTACTACCAAAACAGTGCCGGCAACCCCGGTCGCCGTCGTAACCGGTCCACTCATGCTGAACCGGGAATTATCTCAGCTGGCATTTAACCGGCGCGTGCTGGCGCAAGCCGAAGACAAAAGCGTGCCGCTGCTCGAACGACTGCGCTACCTATGTATTGCCAGCAGCAATCTGGACGAATTTTTTGAAGTGCGCATTGCCAGCCTGCTGGCCAAAAGCCGACTCGATGGTGATATCAAGGAACCGGCGGCCCTGAGTGCCGCACTGGAACTGACCAGCACCGAATGCCATGCGATCGTCGAGCGCCAGTACAACGTACTGAACAACAGCGTCTTGCCAGAGTTGTCGGCGCAGGGCATCCATCTGCTGCGCGACCAGGATCGCAATGAGGCCCAGCGGGCCTGGGTCAAAGCGTATTTTGACCGCGAGGTCCGCCCGCTACTGACACCAATCGGACTTGATCCTGCCCACCCGTTCCCGCAAGTGGTCAACAAGAGTCTCAATTTCATCGTCGAACTGTCCGGCAAGGATGCTTTCGGCCGCGGCACGGCGATTGCGATCTTGCGTGCCCCGCGCGTCCTGCCACGGGTGATTCGCTTGCCCGATGAATTGTCGACCAATGGCGGCGTCTCGTTCTGCCTGCTGTCATCGGTCATCCATGCGCACATTACCGACCTGTTCACCGGCCGGCAAGTCATCGCCTACTCCCAATTTCGCGTTACGCGCGACAGTGACTTATGGGTTGATGAAGACGAAGTCAAGAACTTGCGCCAAGCCCTGCAGGGCGAATTGCAGGTCCGCCAGTTCGGCGTTGCGGTACGACTTGAAGTGGCGAAAAATTGTCCCGACCATCTGGCCCAGCTGCTGCTCGACCAGTTCATGATTTCACGCAACCGACTGTATGCCGTGGCCGGTCCGGTCAACATGGTGCGCCTGTCCGAACTGATCAATCTGGTCGAACGTCCCGAACTGCGCTTCCCGTCGTACACGCCGCAATATCCACCGCATCTGGTCAATGGCGATATTTTTGCGATCCTGAAAAAACAGGACGTGTTATTACACCATCCGTTCCAGTCGTTCCAGCCGGTGGTCGACTTTATACGCAGTGCCGCACTCGATCCGAATGTGCTGGCGATCAAGCAGACCATTTACCGCACCGGCATGAATTCCGACCTGATGGAGTCGCTGATTCTGGCAGCGCTGCGCGGCAAGGAAGTCACCGTCATCGTCGAACTGATGGCGCGCTTTGATGAAGAAGCCAATATCAACTGGGCTGACAAGCTCGAACGTGCCGGCGCGCAAGTGGTGTATGGCATCGTTGGCCTGAAGACCCATGCCAAGCTGGCGCTGGTGCTGCGTCGCGAAGAGGGCCAGTTACGTTATTACGCCCACCTCGGCACCGGCAACTACCATCCGACCACGACCAAAATCTATACCGATTTCGGGCTGCTGACGGCCAACACGGCGCTGGCCATCGAGGTCAACGAAGTGTTCATTCACCTGACCAGCCTGACCAAACCGAAAAAGCTCAGCCACCTGTGGCTGGCACCCTTCGCGTTGCAAAAGGAATTCATCCGGGCGATCCGCAACGAAGCGGCGATTGCGCGTGCCGGCCGCCCGGGTCGCATCATCGCCAAAATGAATGCCTTGCTCGATGAGTCGGTAATCAAGGCTTTATATGCCGCCTCGGCCGATGGCGTGAAAATTGATCTGATTATCCGTGGAGCGTGCGCGCTGCGTCCGGGTGTCCCCGGCCTGTCGGAAAATATCAGGGTGCGCTCGATCATCGGACGCTTTCTGGAACATACCCGCATCTATTACTTCCGCAACGATCTCGCCCACGACGTGTTTCTGTCCAGTGCAGACTGGATGAACCGCAACCTGTTCCGCCGTATCGAAGTCGCCTTCCCCATCCTTGATCGTGTCCTGAAAAAGCGCGTCATCGCCGAAGGCCTTAATCCCTACCTGAAAGACAATACGCATAGCTGGGAACTCGACGGCGAAGGGATGTACCACAAGCGCAAGCTTCGGGCGAAACAGGCAAAATTTGGCGCTCAGGCGTATTTGATGAATCTGGTTAGCAAACCGGACAACGAGTAAAGCCAATGGATTTAATTTTATGGCGCCACGCCGAAGCAGAGATCGGCGAGCCCGACGATGATCGCCGGCTAACCGGCAAAGGTCACAAACAGGCCGCCAGAATGGCCGACTGGCTCGATCATGTCTTGCCCAACGGCTGCAAAATCCTTGTCAGCCCGTCGATGCGCACGCGCCAGACCGCGCAGGCGCTGGATCGCAAATTCAAAATTCATCCTGGCCTGGCCCAGGATGCGACAACAGCCAGCCTGCTGCTGGCAGCCAACTGGCCCGACAGTCGCGAACCGGTGGTGCTGGTCGGCCACCAGCCATCACTCGGACAACTCGCGGCGTTGCTGGTGTCCGGTACCGAGCAGGACTGGACTATCCGCAAGGGCAATATCTGGTGGATCGCTCAACGTGAGCGCGATGACATCACCACACCTTTTTTGCGTGCAGTGATGACGCCGGATTTGCTGGTCAAATAATTATCGGGTACCGAAGATCCGGTCACCGGCGTCCCCTAGTCCGGGCAGGATGTAGGCATGGTCGTCGAGCCGCTCATCCAGCGATGCTACATACAGCTTCACGCCCGGATGCGCAGCCTGGAATATCGTTACGCCCTCAGGTGCCGCCACCAGCGCGAGGAAAATAATCTGTTCATCCGATACGCCGCGATTTTTGAGCACATCGACCGCATGCACTGCCGAATTCCCGGTTGCTACCATCGGATCACACAGGATGAACGTTCGCTCCGCCAGATCGGGCAAGCGCACCAGATACTCGACCGGCAAGTGGGTAGCAGGATCGCGGTAGACGCCGATATGACCAACGCGCGCCGACGGAATCAGATCGAGCAAGCCATCGCTCATGCCGATGCCGGCACGCAGCACCGGCACCACGGCCAGCTTGCGTCCGGCGATCACCGGCGCGTCCATCGTCTGCATCGGTGTCTCGATACTGCGGGTGGTGAGCGGCAAATCGCGGGTAATTTCATACCCCATCAACAGCGTGATTTCGCGCAGCAGTTCGCGGAAGGTGCGGGTCGAGGTGTCTTTCTGGCGCATGTGACTGAGCTTGTGCTGGATCAGCGGATGAGTCAGCACGAACAGGTTCGGAAAACGCGGGTCTTGGATATGCATGGTCAGGCTCCCTTCAATGTGGAATTGTCTTGTGTCAGTGCCGGCGGGCTCATGCGCATCAGCACGAAATACACCACCGATGAAATACCCAGGCCGACAAACCAGGCATAGGTGTAAAGCGTCTCGAAGAGCGGCGCAATGCCACTGATAAAGCCGGCTGCAGCTAGGAATCCCGGCAGATTCGGCAACACGCCGATCACCAGCGCGGCCACCGCACGCCAGTTCCAGCCGGCCCGGTAGCTGTAAATACCGTTGGCATCGAACAGCGCCTCGTGGTCCAGCTCGGTCTTGCGAATCACAAAATAATCGACCAGCATGATGCCGGCCACCGGTCCGAGCAACGCACCGTAGCCGATCAGCCAGGTAAAGATATAACCCTTGGTGGTCTCCAGAATTTTCCATGGGAACATCGCCAGCCCGATCGCCGCCGTGATGTAGCCACCCATCCTGAATGAAATTTTGCTCGGCGCCAGATTGGAAAAGTCATACGCCGGCGAGACCACGTTGGCTGCCAGATTGGTCGTGATGGTGGCGATGATCAGCGCGATCAGTGCCAGCACCACCGAGATGCCGCCCATCTTACCGGTCAGGACCACCGGGTCCCAGATTGCTTCGCCATAAATCACGACGGTGGCCGACGTCACCAGCACCGCCACCAGCGCCAGCAAACCCATCGGCACCGGCAAGCCGATCGCCTGACCCAGCGCCTGATCGCGCTGGCTGCGCGCAAAGCGCGTGAAATCCGGAATATTCAATGCCAGCGTAGCCCAATAGCCGACCATCGCCGTCAGTGAGGGCCAGAACACCAGCCAGAATTGGCCGGCACGCTTGCCGCCCTCGGCAAATTGCGACGGCGCCGCCAGCATCGGTCCGAAACCACCGGCCTTGGCATACGCCCACCAGACCAGCGCGATACCGGACAGCAGCAGCAACGGTGCCGCCGCCGTTTCCATCCAGCGTATTGAATCGGTCCCCTTGGTAATGAAATAAATATGCAGCGCCCAGAACAGCAAAAAACAAGACAGCTGTCCGCCGCTAATGCCCAGCAACGGCAATGCACTGCCCTGCAACGCGTTGCCGCTGATAACATTGAGAATGGTGTAGATCGCCTGCCCGCCCAGCCAGGTCTGGATCCCGAACCAGCCGCAGGCAACAATCGCACGCAAGATGGCCGGCAATTGCGCACCGCGCACACCGAATGATGAACGCGCCAGCACCGGATACGGAATCCCGTGCTTGGTACCGGCATGACCGACCAGCACCATCGGCACCAGCACGATCAGGTTGCCCAGAAAAACCGTCAATACCGCTTGCCACCAGCTCATGCCCTCGCTCATCAGGCCGGAGGCCAGCATGTAGGCCGGCACGGACACGGCCATCGAAACCCAGAGAGCGGCGTAATGGGTCGCCGTCCAGGTCCGTTGCGCAGGACTGGTCGGTTCGAGATCGGCGTTCCACAGGGGATTGGTAGCAGTGCGATTGGACATGAAAAGTGCCGGTGAAGAGGACGGCGCTCATGGTAGTTGATCGCCGGACTTCCGTGCGACGAATTACAGCATCAATGTCACCGTGTGCAGGATTAACCCGACCAGCCCGCCAACGACCGTGCCATTAATCCGGATGAATTGCAGATCCCGTCCGACGTATTGTTCGAACTTGCGCGACACGGTCTCGCCATCCCACTGCCGGATCACCCGCTCGACCAGTGCCGCGATGATGCCACGGCGCTTGACTACGGCATCTGTCGCGACCGTGCGCAGCCAGTCATTGAGCCTGGCGCGTACTGCGTCGTCGCTCATCAGCGCCGTACTGACCGCCTGCAGCGCCTGCGTCAATCCGGCCGTAATACGCGAGTCGGTCGCCGCCACATCATCGAGCAGACGCTGACGCAAATCATGCCAAATCTGATCAACATAGTTGCGAAATACCGGATGCTGCAAGCCACTTTGCACCAGCGCCGCAAGGCGCACTTCATAGTCATCCGAGACGCGCAATTGTGTCACCAACTCTTCAACCGACTCCTGAAAGCGCGCTCGCCACTGGCTGTCCGGCTGCTTCATCTCTTCCAGTACCTGCTGCAAGCCATCGAGCAAGCGTTCATAGAACTGGTCATCGAAGACGCGCGGCATCCAGCGTGGACTGTTGTCATGGATTTTCTGGCGGATGAAATCCTGGTTTTTTTCCAGCGCGCCGGCCACCATCACCAACAAATGATCGAATAATTCCTGATGCCGCCGGTCCGCCACCAGGATCGTCAGCATATCGGCCAGCAACGGCGCAAAGCGGACGTGTTCCACCAACCGGTCAACCCGACCATGGATAAAGCGCCGGACATCGTCATCCTCGACCAGGCGCAAGACGGTGGGAAATCCTTCGGCTAACTGCCGCGCCACCACCGCACTATTGGCCGGCACCGCCAGCCAGCGCGACGCCGCCCCGGCAAAATCAATCCGTCCGAATTCCGCACTGACCACCGCCTGTGTCATGAAATTACTTTCAAGGAAAGCGGCGAGGCTGACGCCGATCCGGTCCTTGTTTTTCTGGATGATCGCCGTATGGGGGATCGGCAACCCAAGCGGATGCCGGAACAGTGCTGACACGGCAAACCAGTCCGCCAGCGCACCCACCAGCGCGGCCTCGGCAAAGGCGCGGACAAAACCGACTGCCGGATGCAGCAGTTCGTACTTGTGTGCCAGCACGAACACCACCGCCATCAGCACTAGCAAACCGGTCGCAATGCGGCGGATTTTATGGAGCGGAGCGAGTGGATCAGTTTCGGACATGGACAGGGAACCTTGATGACACGGACAACAGGACGCAACAGACGAATCCCGACACGATACAACGACTCTGCCTGCATGGAACCACCTCAATGCATTCGCTACTTATCACGCATTCGAACTTCAACTGGCACAGGACTGGGTTGATTGAGGTGTCCGTTAATTACTATTTGCAGGGATGTGCCATGTCTATTTCAAAAATTTCCCGAGTCAGCGTTCGTTTGACCGATGAGTATGACGAATCACGGGAGTCTTTAATTACCAACAAAAAAAGTTCTTCCGTCGCTAACAAACAAGCGGAAATGGATAGGCAACAGAAGAACGCGCAAATTAAAAAATACAAGAAAAGTCAATTATCGGACCTGTCGAATAAAAAATATCTGGTTCGCCATGGCTGGGGCGTCGGCAGCATCCGCAAGTACGGATTACTGAACAAATCGAAGATTTCCGGAAAATGGAAACTTTTTTTTTATACGTATCGGACCATTGATCAGGTAATCAAGCCACCGGCTCGCGCCGGCAGAGATCAAACTACGCTCAATTATCATCGCAATGTGTATTCGAGAGCCATTCCAGGATCCGAATTCAAGCCCAAGCACATAAGCAGACCTAAACCAAAATTTCCAGAACAACTAGAAAATAATTTAATGGAAATAAACAAATTAGATGGAAGTAAATATAAAGAAAAATTTCTAAAAAAAGAGTCTGGAGAGGAAATTGACTATATTGCAATCGGCGATTCCAGCAAGGATAGTGATTTATTACGAATGCTCAGTGGCATAAGTTCCGATTTAAATCAACGATTACAGGCTGAAATACCCAGTAAAAATCCGCGCATACCGCTGAAAAAACCTTTAGCAACGAATTACATGTTGATGCTCTCGTTTGCCATACACGGCGCTTGCAAAGACCAGTTCAATACTACCGGACAAGATAAAAAAGACAAAATTTCACAACCAACCATTTTAGCCGCGCTAAATTACCTGAAAAAATTGCCGCTTCTGGAATCCATTATTGTCCATGACGACGGACGCCCTCTTGGGACCGAGTCCGTACATATCAAACTGGCTTGGCGCATTGCCTACAAAATGGCAGCGACGTCGACCGGTTTCGACATGCTGAAAAAAATCAACACAGTGGAAAGTGAGCAGCAATATACCAATCTGCCCGCCCTACCCGATACCGCCACTGCGGAAGAAAAGGCAGACGCCGCGCGACAAAAGCGTAAAAATTTGCGACGTGATCAAAACATACGTTTATTCATGCAGGGAGCAGACGCCATGCTTCAGGAAGAAACGCCGGAAGCGCTAAGCAATGCCGACCCGGCGTCGCTTCTCGCCTTTTGCCGGCACAATGACCGGTGGCAAGGATCCCAACCCAACACCCTGCTTGTCAACGCGTTACCGGCACTGCAAACGATACTTACAAGAAATGAACAGGATAATGCTCCTGAAATAAAACCCGGCTGGATAAACACAGTGAACGCAAGCAGCGGCAATATTCCGGATCAACCATTGTGGGCCGCCAATGCACTGCGAAACGGATTTCTTAGCAATGTTGGCGGCTCTCCATTTGCCAAAGCCAATGCACGTCTGGAAAAAGTTGCGCTGCAGGTGACTCGTGGATTGAGAAATCAAAATCACGAAGAAACAGATCAACAGAGACGGGACCTGGAACTTCGAAATCAAGCAGAGGCCCTGTCTGCCTTGCCAAGAAGACTTAAACGCAATGGAGGAAAAACACCGTTTAATAGAAGTATTAAAATTGACATCGCTTCGAACAGCGTATTGTTGCAGCGCGAAAAAATGGTCGCAGCATTACGATTACTCAATAAAATACTAGGTAGAAAATTACCAGAAAATATTATAACTGCCGAGGGTGTATTGAATGGCGACGAATTTGAACATATTAGAAATAACGAATTTGCACTCAAAAAAATTGCTGAAATTATTTATGTTCGAGCGTGGGCATCGAGTACTCAATCAGAAATCCTGGATGGTCGCCCCCTGGCGGACAGCGTGGCAGAAAAATTACATACCGATAATTTCCTTTTACCTTTAATGGGACTTGATTCCATTCCGGCTAATCTTGTCGATTGTTTTTATAAGATAAAAAATTATAT
>CAILRJ010000304.1 GCA_903836575.1 uncultured Burkholderiales bacterium | reverse complement strand
TCACCACGGTGGGTGCCAGCGTGTCCACGTTTAAGCTCAGCTGGGTTGCGGCCGTGTTGGTGTTGCCTGCAGCATCTGTGAAGGTGCCACCCGCCACATCAATGGTTGCTGGCGTCGTGCTGTTGGCCGTGGGCGTGAAGGTCGTGGTGTAAACGGTGCCACTGACCGTGGTGAAGCCGCTCAGCGCGCCACCCGTGACGCTGATGTCACCGACCGCAAAGTTGCTCGCAGCCTCGCTGAGCGTGAACGTCAGTGTGGCCGTCTCACCGACGCTCAGCGCGCTGTCGTTGCTGGTGATCACCACGGTGGGCATTGCCGTATCGACGGCGTAGTTGTTAGAGCTGGTCACCCCACTGTTCGGATTGCCCGCCAGATCAGCGACGCTGGCGCTGGCCAGCGTGATCGCATTGGTCGCGCTGGTGGTGCTAGTGGAAGGCGTCAGGGTCGCGGTCCAGGTCACGCCACCATCGATCGAAGTGACGGCCGACAGCGTGCCATTGCCAATGGTCAGGTCCGCATTGGTAAAGCCGGTCACCGCTTCGCTGAAGGTGACGGTCAACAGCGATGCATGGCCGGCGGTGAGGACCGTGTCAGCGATGTTGATCTGTGCAGTTGGCAGCCGTGTATCGACAGCGAACACCGACTTCAGGGCGGTATTGAGATTGCCGTCAGCGTCGGCAAGGCTGCCGGCGGCGACATCGACGGTGATGTTTCCGGTGATGCCAGGGCTGGCGGTAATGGCTAAGGTGTAGAGCGCGTCGCTGATTTTGGTAAAGATACCTTTGGTGGCGTTGGTAACAGTGATGTCGTCCGCTTCAAATCCGTTGACGGCTGACGAGAATGTGAAGGTGTATAGGATCTCGTCGGTGGCGGCGTTGACGACACCAGAGTCATGATTGCTGATGGTGATGATCGGTGGAGAAAAAGGCTTCGGTGGTGGTCGTGAAGCGCTTCCGCCACCACCACCGGCCAGCGCGCCCGCCACCACCTCGCCGGCACCGAGCATAGCTAGGATAGACAGCTCTGACTGCTTGGAGCCGGGAGCTGCCGCGCCATGGGCTTCTTCTTTTTCTCCCTCATTAGTTGCGGTAGTCACAGTAGTCACGGTATTTGCCGTCGCCGCTGCGCCGGCAACCGCGCTGTTTAGCTCCATTTCCATCGGTGCGATTTGGGCATGTGCCAGCCCGTCTGTCTGGCTGGCGACAAAAACTGCATCGTCGCTTTCGGTAATCACGCTCGCATCTGCCGAAGACAACTCTACGTCGGCTCCGGCTGCACTGGCCCGCGGTAATTTCTTTTTAGCTGGTATCGGGGTTGCTGCTTGCACTTCCGGCAGGACTGGAATTGGCGCGCCTGGTGCGCTGATCAGTTTGGTGGGGATAGCTGAATTCGATCGATTTGCAAAATCCTTCATCGAGTTTCCCCTGTGGTTGTGATCAGCGTTCGGTAAGCGATTCCGAAAATGTTTTGGTTACTGGCTTGGTGAGGTAGGCAAGCACGGTCTGCTTGCCTGTGCCGATCTCTACGGTTGCGGTCATGCCGGGCTGGATCGTGACGGTGCGCCCCGGGTGGGCGGCGTTGTGCTGTTGCAAAGCCGCGTCGTCGATGCGCAACTGGACGCGGTAATAAACATGCTCGCCGGTGCGGCTGTCTTCGGTCAGGGCGTCCGGACTGATGTAGCTGACCTCGCCACGCAGCACGCCATAGATGCTGTAATCGTAGGCGTCGAGCTTGACGGTCGCCGGCAGGCCTTTGCGGACAAAGGCGACGTCGGAGGGATTGAGCTTGGCTTCGACGATGAGGTTGCTGTCGGTGGGTAGCAACTCCATGATGACCTCACCCTGACGAACCTTGGCACCCGGAGTGGTGATCTGGATCTTGCGCACCAGACCATCGGCGGGTGCCTTGATCTCGGTGCGCTCGAAGACACTGGTGCGGTCGGCCAGTGCTTGCGATTGCGTGGACAGGTCTTCTTCTGCTTTGGTCATGTCGGCCTGGGCATCCTGAAAATACTTGTTGCGGCGGTTGGTGATCTGGCCGTTGATTTCCGCCACCTGCCGTTGCAGGCGGATGATGTCGGCCTTGCCGATATCGCCACTGGCCAGCAGCGGCTGGCTCAGGGCCAGCTCTTCACGTGTCAGCTGAAGGCCATCCTGCAGCGCGCTGATTTCGGCTTTTAGTGCTTGCTGCCGGCGCTGGAACAGTTCGGTCTGGTTGGTCACAAAGCTCGGGTGCAACTGGACGTCGGGCGGGAACGTCAGCGGTCGGCCAAACACTTCGGCATGCAGGCGCACCAGTGTCGCCTTGAGTGCTGCGACCTTGCCGAGACTATCCGAGTAGCCGGCCTCAGCCTGACGGCGGTCAAGCCGGACAAGTAACTGGCCCTTGCGTACGCGTTCGCCCTCCTGCACCAGCAGGGCCTCGATCACACCATCGTTGGCCGACTGGATGATCTGAGTACGCGCGCTAGCGATCACCTGCCCTTGGGCGCGGGCGATCTGGTCGACGCCGGCCACCCCGGCCCAGACGGCAGAGGCAGTGACCACAGTGAAGGCGGCAGCAATGAGCCAGAAGCTACGATGCGGGGATGGTCGTGGGGGCATTAGTGTGTCTCCATCGAAGGTTGTTCGTTGGGTTTGGGGGCATCGGGCTTGACGACTTGCAAGCGCTGGCTGTTCTGTTGCAGCTTGGCCAGTACCGCGTCACGCGGGCCGTCCATGGCTACGCCGTGCGGGGTGAGCACGATCAGGCGATCGGCCAGGCCGAGCAGTGACAGCTTGTGGGTAATCAGTATCAGAGTGGCATCGGATCGCATGGCCCGGCGCAGCACCCCCAGACTGCGCTGTTCGGTTGCGTCATCCATGGCTGCGGTGGGTTCATCGAGCAACCATGCGTTGGGGCGCGATAGCAGCAGGCGGGTCAGTGCCACCAGTTGTTTCTGGCCACCGGAGATGCCGCTGCCGCCTTCGGCGATGTCGAGGTCAAGTCCCTTCGGGTGCGCCGCCACGACACTGGCCAGGCCGGTTTCTGCGCAGACAGCAAGGAGTTGCTGTTCGGGTATGGGGGGCAATCCCGCCAGCAGGTTCTCGCGCAAGGTGCCGCCCAGAAGCCGTACTTCCTGTCCCAGATAACCGAGATGCTGGCTCAGGTGCTCACGACTGATCTGCTGCATGGCTAGTCCATCGAGCAGGACGCTACCCTGTTGCGGTGCATACAGGCCTGCTAGCAGCTTGAGCAGGGTGCTTTTGCCTGCGCCGATGGCACCGACGATGGCTACTTTTTCTCCGGCGTTGATCTGGAGTTGTTCGATGGCGAGCGTGCTGGGCCGGCCGGGATAGCTGAAGCGCAGGTGGCTGAGTTCGAAGCGGCCCAGTATCTTGTCCGGGGTGAGCGGATGCACCACCTCGTGGTTGTCGCGCTGCAGGGCAAATACTTTTTCGAGGTTATCGAGGGCGCTGCGGGCGTGTGCCCACTGGACAATCAGCCCGGGTAGCGCGCCTACCGGCGCCAGCACCCGGCCAGAGAGGATCGAACAGGCCACCAGGCCACCCGTGCTGAGGTGGTTGGTGACAGCGACATAGGCACCCACGGCCACCAGCAGCACGTAGCTCACCTGCTGCAGGGATAGCGCCAGGTGTGTGGCACGCTCGCTATAGTGGCGGATCTCGGCGTCGGCCTCCACCGACTGCTGGTTCATACGGTTCCAGCGCGTGAGATGGTGCCAGCCGCTGCCTGCCGCCTTGATGCTCTCGGCCGCTGCCACTGTTTCAACCAGCAGGCCGAGCTTGCGGTTGCTGGCGGCGGTGCCGATTTTTGCATGGTGCGCAATACGGTTGCGATAGAACAACCCGATCGCCAGAGCAATGCCGAAAAAAACCACTGGCACCAAGGCTACTTCCGGTCCGGCCAGCATCACGATAACCCCCAGAAAGAGCAGTGCAAACGGGGTGTCGACGACCAGGTACAGGGTGGCAGATGAGGCAAAGCTGCGGATCATTTCATAGCTGCGCAACTGCGCCGAGAGCGTGCCTGCGCTGGCGGGAAATTGGTCCATCCGGATGCCCAGCAATCGTCTGAAAATGGTGTGGGATAGCGTCAGGTCCATGCTCTGGATGGAGCCATCAAGGAGTCGGGAACGGATCATCTTGATCAGTAACTCCAGCAGCGCCGCCAGCAGTACGCCCGTGGTCAGCACCACCAGGGTCGAGAGTCCCTGAGTTGGCATGACGCGGTCATAGACCTGCATCGAAAACATCGAGCTGGCCAGCGCCAGAAAATTAGCCAGCATTGAGGCCAGTGCGGCCTGCAAAAAAATGCCCTTGTGCGACAGCAGTACTTGCCGAAACAATTCGTAGGCGCTGCCGGATAATGCCGTAGGCGCCGGTGCGCCGATGGCGGCAAAGTAAGCGTCGGCCGGCAGATTTGCCAGTTGCTTGCGGCCCGACGGCGTGTCCAGTAGCCATAGTCCGGAGGCCGTCATGGCGTAGACGATGACGCATCCGAGTTCTGGCAGCAGCGCCACCATCGGCAGGTTATTGGGCGCCGGTGCGCATTGCCAATGCAGGCGCGGCTGCCCCATTGCGGCGAGCAGGGCGCCGATCCGCTCGCGGCCGGCATCGGTATCAGTATCGGTAGCGGTATTTTTTTCGGCAACGCTGGCCTGATGCTGTGCACGCTGATCGCCACGGGCCGGTTTGTCCAGTCCTACTTGCAGGCCGATGCAGCATTGCGTCAGCCAGGCGAGGTCGATAGGGTCCGGATTAGCGCTCATTGGGAAATCCTCAGGTTGGTGGCATCGAGCAAACGTTGAAACGAGGTGTCCATCTGCACGGGCGCCGGTGCCCGAGATAGCCAAAGCGGCTCGCCGGCCAGCAGACGGAGGCGGTAACGGGCGCCAACCTGCTGCGCCGACAGATCCGCATTGGTCACTTCGATTTGCGTCAATTCGCGCGCTGCATTGACGACATCGAGCCAGCCTCGCTTTCCGGCGAGGAACAGACGGTCATAAGAGGCGAGCACGTTGCGACTCTCTGCGAGTAATCGCTGCATGGACTGCTGACGGCTTTGACCTGCAAGGTAATCCTGATACTCGATGGCGATGCGTTCGACCAGATCGCGCTTGCTCGCTTCTGCGCCTTCACGCAAGCTCTGGATACGGGCGAGCTGGGCAGCGATCTGCTTGGTGGCCGAAAGTCCGGCGCCCGGGGTGTATTCCAGCACCACGAACAGGCGATTGTCGTTACTGCCGGCTCCGAGAGCACTGCTGTGCTGGTGTTCGGCACGCAGACCGATGGCGGGCCATAGCGCGGCGCGTTTTTGTTCGGCTTCATATTGTGCTGTGGTGATGTCAAAGTCGACGCGGCGCAGGCCGGGATTGCGCACGACTGCGGCGGTGATGAGTTTGGCGAGATTCGGCGGAGCCTGTTCGATCATCTCGGCAGGTGGCGCATCCAGTTGATTGCCGCTCAGGTCATAGCCACACGCTTGGGAAAGTTGCACGATGGCAGCTTGCTCGGCTGCCTTGGCAGAGGAAAGATCACTGTCAGCCTGCAACAGACGGGCACGTACCAGCGTACGATCGACTTCGGCCGAGGCGCCCGCCTCAATGCGGCGGTCAATCCGGCCGCCGTAGCTGGCAAGTTGGTCGATGCTGGCGGAGAGTGCGGCAATACGGCGATGTGCCTGTAGCCAGGCCTGATAGGCATTAGCGACCCGCACTGCAAGCGCAAATTGGGCCTCGTTGATGGCGACATCGGCTGCCATGGTGTGGGCGCTGGCGGCATTGACGCCGGCGCTCAGGCGCCCGCCGCTCCAGAGCGGCTGTTGCAAGGAGACTAACGTGCCATTGCTGCTGCGTCCTTGCTGCAGCAATACGGCGGGCGTGGGGTAAAAGGCCTGGCGCGCCACTTCCATATCGGCACGGGCCGCTTCAAGGTCGGCGCGTCGGGCGCTGACACTGGGGTGGTGGTTGACTGCCAGTTCGACTAATTGATCCAGTGTCAGGGGTGCTGCATTTGTTCGTGCTTCGCTTGCCGTATCGACGGGATCCGAACTCTGCTTCATGCAGCAGATTATCGTGTTGGAGAGCCGAAGAAATGATGCTTCAGGTAACGCTCCCCTTGCTGTTCCGACCTCAGTGCTGGCATAAAGCAGGAAAGCGCTGACGAGAACGCGTAGTAAAAACCAGGAGGCTTGGTGTGTTGTTGAAAAAAGGTGGCGATGGGTAGATAAATTTGTTGTTTGGGATGGAGTTGCCGTGCGCATGTCGTTGGTCTCAGTTTTCACTGCTCAGATTTCGCCACGTAAAGTACTCGATGTCTAACTGTTACTTAGAAGCACAATATATACTAAAAGTAGTTTTAATTATTAAAAAGAAAGGTTGTTGTTTTTAATAACAATATCGATAAGCAAGGACAAAAAAGGGGCTTGTCAGATTTGACTGCAGCCGCGTGAGTTGATGTCTGTAAATGTTGTGATTCAGCAATGAAATTGACTGACGCGGGTGTAAAACTGAGTCCTGCATTGACTTGGACAGGATCACGTTGCTCTATTGAAGATGTTGCAAAAAAAGTTTGTGCTTTACGCACAAACGTTCTCAATGCCAGGTTGATTTTGCCAACGGCCGATGGCGTCACAAAAATTACTCTTCCTGAAGCACCTCGGCACGGCGGGACTTGATTGAAGGTGGTGCCACGACAGGTATCGTGACATAGAGAAGTGGTGCGAAAAAAATATCAATTCAGCGATGCAAAGTTGAACTTGCCAGAAGATATTGTGCACCTGTATTAATGAGTCTCCAGACGTCACTAAATTAATCAGGCAAACTTCGCTCCAGCGCATTTTCGACATCAAGTCGATTGCATACGCGACCCATCACGCTTTCATCGAATCACGATTGCTCAACAACAAAGAGAACCACATGAAAAAATTAAACGTCACTATCAAACTTGAAATGTCCATTCCCGAAGGCTGGGAACTCGTAAAAACATCAACGGGTGGTCAGGTCATCAAACTCCCTGATGGTCAATTTCTTGATATCGCTATTGAGCCGATGTTTGCCAGTGATCCTGAAGAAACATGGACCAGCACGCAAAGTGATGAGGTCCTCAATGACATCCTCGACATGATTGAAAGCGAAGATGTCACTTACGAATTAATTACGCATTAATTCGGAAATTTCTGGTGGGGGCGCATGGCGCTCTTGCCGGGCCGGTAGTTCTCGTAGCGCGAACTGATGCCAGATCAAGCTCATTGCCTGCGGAGGGGCAACGGTTCGCAGCGAACCCTCACGGTTCTTTCTGCCTTTAGTCCGGCGCACCTGGTAGCGTTTTTCAGTAGCGTTTTTTTGGGGGCAAGCTGATTGAAATAAATAAGTTAGGCGCTTTTCTGAACAGATGCGGCCTGGAATTGAGGTGCGTCGTCACTGATGGACCACCATTCGGATTTCGAGCCGACATGAGCATGGAAGGCAATCCCGGAGGTGAGCATGCCGTCGATAAGGCCAGCTCTTACGCGTATGACTTCAGGTAGCGATTGTCGAGAGCTGAAAACGGGCGAACCACATTTTCCGCAAAAATGCCGGAACTTGCCCTCAGAGGACTCATATTTTTTGAGTAACCCGGTACCTGTGGTGAGTATAAACGCCGCAACTGGTACCGGTATGTTGGTAGCAAACGGTCCTCCTTGCGCCTTGCGACATTGTGAGCAGTGGCAAACCTGTATTGGAGCCAGGTCCGCGCTGATATTGAACTGGATACCGCCACATAGACAACTTCCGGTGTAAGTCAATTGTTACTCCATTTAATGCTACTGGGCCAGGATGTTCAGCATTCCAGACACCTGTTTTGGCTGGTCGAGATTGCAAATGTATAGACAAGCAAGGTAGTTCAACTACCTTGCTTGCATTGTGCATTTGTTTTGCGGTAAATCGCACTATTTAACAGGTGTCAGGTTTAGGTTGTTGCTGGGCGAACTTCTGTGACAGGCTGACGCTGTTGGTTAACGTAGTTTGCGATCAGTGTCAGCAATAGCGCTGCAAGCGCCAGTGCTGCAGCGGCAATAGGTACAGCAGATAAGCCGAATCCCTCTGCAATGACCATTCCGCCCACCCATGCACCTATGGCATTTCCTACATTAAAGGCAGCAATATTAAGTGTCGATGCAAGGTTAGGTGCCGCTTTGCCGAATTTCATGACATTGATTTGGAGTGCTGGTACGGCAGCGAAGCCCGCCATTGCCCAGAAGAAAAGATTGATTTCAACTGGTATCAGCGCCGTGCTAGTCCAGTGAATAGTCGCGGAGGCGAGTGCCATTGCTGCGAATATTCCCGCCAGTGCCGTACTCAGCCGCCAGTCAGCCAACCGGCCGCCAATATAGTTGCCTAAGGTTAAGCCGACTCCAATCAGGAACAAGGTCCAAGTTACGCCTTGCGGACTAACTCCGGTCACT
>CAILRJ010000303.1 GCA_903836575.1 uncultured Burkholderiales bacterium | reverse complement strand
GTCCGAAGAAAACATCATCACCACGATCGCGGCCGGTCTGCCATCGGACCTGCTGATGCGCCGGCCCGATATCCGTGCCGCCGAACAGCGCCTGAAGTCGGCCAATGCCAACATCGGTGCAGCGCGTGCGGCCTTCTTCCCGCGCATTTCACTGACCGCCGCAGCCGGATCGAGCAGCAATGCGCTGTCCGGCCTGTTCGATGCCGGTTCCGGCAGCTGGTCGTTTGCACCGCAACTGGTGCTGCCGATTTTTGATGCCGGACGCAATCGCAGCAACCTGACGCTGGCCCAGGTCCGTACCGACCTTGCCGTGGTCGACTACGAAAAAGTCATCCAGGTCGCGTTCCGTGAAGTCTCGGATGCACTGGTCGCACGCGGATTGCTGGATGAGCAGGTCGGCGCCCAGCAAGCCGTCGTCACGGCACAGACCGTGCGACTGACGCTGGCGCAACAGCGCTTTGACAACGGCATTGCCAGCGCCCTCGACGTCGTCGATGCGCAGCGCGAACTGTTCATTTCGCAGCAGGCGCTGGTGCAGATCCGTCAGCTCAGGCTGACCAATGCAGTCGACTTGTACCGCTCGCTGGGTGGCGGGTTGACCGAGACTGGTCCGGCAGGATAATCATCGCGCAGCGAGCCTGAACAGCTTGCCGCAGCATACGCACCACCATCGACCTACCCAAGCGCCCGGACCAACCTCCGGGCGTTTCTACGCTAGCCGGGCGCAATGCATTGCGCTGACTATTGCGCAATCCCTCATCCGCATGGCACCACTTGTCACACCAACGTCACTGATCAAAACTACACTGCCTTTTTTGTTGGTGCCTTCTGGCACGTGAGGACAGACGGATGAAACAACGCATTTATTTCCGCATCAGCCAACTGGCGATCGCGGTCTCACTGGCCGCTTGCAGCAGCAGCGGCATCGACCAGCTATCGGCACCGGTACGCATCTCGCTGATCGGACTCAATGACTTTCACGGCAACCTGCAACCGCCAGCAGGGACTGTCCCGGTCAGCGCGCAGGACCACACGGCAAACAGTCGGGTAGCGGCCGGTGGCGCTGCCTATCTGGCCTCGCTGGTAGCCAGTCTGAAGGCACAGAATCCCGGCAACACCCTCGTCGTCGGCGCCGGCGACATGATCGGTGCGTCGCCACTGGTGTCGAGTCTGTTCCATGATGAACCGACCATCGACGTGCTTGGCGCCATCGGACTGGACCTGTCGTCGGTGGGCAATCACGAATTCGACAAGGGACGTGACGAGCTGTTGCGCATGCAACATGGCGGATGTTATCCACGCTCTGCCGACGGCAGTCGCGGCGTGATTGGCGTCGATACCTGCATGACCGAGGGCCGCTTTGACGGCGCAAAGTTCCAGTACCTCGCCGCCAATGTCATCGACAAAAAAACCGGAGCAACGCTGTTTCCGGCCTATCAAATCAAGACCGTCGGTGGCGTGAAGATCGGCTTCATCGGACTGACGCTGAAAGACACGCCGTCGGTGGTCACACCGGCCGGTGTCGCCGGTCTGCGCTTCAATGATGAAGTCACCACCATCAACGCACTGATCCCGACGCTCAAGCAGCAAGGCACTTCGGCCATCGTGGTGCTGATCCATCAGGGCGGCGCCACCACGGCGACGACCATCAATGACAAGACCTGCCCGGGCTTTGCCGGCGAGATCGTCGACATTGCCGACAAGCTCGACCCGGCCGTCGATGTCATCATCAGCGCTCACACGCATCAGGAATATGTCTGTTTTCGTCCCGATGGCAAGCTGGTCACCCAGGCCGGATTTTATGGACGGATCGCGACCAATATCGAACTGATGATTGATCCGGCAAACAAAAAAGTGATCCGCAAAGACGCCAACAATGTCGCCACCATCAATGAAGGCGGTGCCAGAGATGCCACCGGCGCACTGATCCCGCTGCCGGCTGGCTACACGGCGCAAAAAAGCGATGGCGCAACCAGCGCACTGATTCAACGTTATGTCGATCTGACCGCACCGATCACCGGCGCGGTCGTCGGCAAGATCAGTGGCAAGCTTGACCGCAGGACCAGCAGCGCCGGCGAAAGTACGCTGGGTGACGTCATTGCCGATGCCTTCCTTGCCGCCAGCTCGGACAGCAGCTACGGGGCGAAGCCGGCGCAGATCGCCTTCACCAATCCGGGCGGAGTCCGGGCCGATCTCGATGGCGGATTGCAGATCACGTTTGGCCAGCTGTATGCGGTCCAGCCCTTCGGCAATACTCTGGTGACGATGGAGGTGACCGGTGCGCAATTGCGACGATTACTCGAACAGCAATGGGAAGGCAAATCAGCCGGTGGGCGCGTGCTGCCTGTCTCTGCCGGTTTTACGTACAGCTGGGATGCCGGCATGCCGGCCGGTGCCGCACCGGGCACAGGCAACCGGGTGGTGCCCGGCTCGATGAAACTGCATGGCGTACCCATCGATGCCGCGACGACTTATCGCATCACGGTCAACAGCTTCATGGCTTCCGGCGGCGATAATTTCTCGGTCCTCAATCACGGCACCCACGTGCAGCAAGGCATCTCGGACATCGATGCCTCCAGCGCTTATTTCAAGAGTCGCGACACGGTCACCGTGCCACGCCTTGATCGCATCACCCGGCTGAACTGACGGCCGGAGCAGGCCGCGCTCGTTACAGGAACCTTCAGGCAACCTTCAGGTTGCCGGTGTCGATCGCGCTACGGGGAGGCGCAACGGGTGCGGTGGTTACCGGTCCGACGAAGCGGCCAACGCAGGCGCGCAGCATCAATACCTTCAAGTGGTCATTGATGCGCTCGATGCGCTCCTGATACAAGTTGAAAAAAAACATCCCGACGACGGCAATACCGATACCCAGCGCGGTCGCGTACAGCGCCGTGCCGATACCTTGCGACACGGCACCCGGATCGGAAACACCCGATACGGCGAGGGCCTTGAAGGTGTCAATAATGCCGAGAATCGTCCCCAGCAATCCCAGTAGCGGAGCCGCAGTCACAATGGTGTCGAGAATCCAGAGCCGGTGCTGTACCGCGCCGCGATTGGCGATGTAGACCGACTCGCTGAAATCTTCCAGATCCTTCTCGGTGGCGAGCTGATGCTTGACCGACAGAATGTCGGATACCAGCGTCATCGGCAGGCTGGGACGCGCCGTCAATTCCGCAGGTAACTCACGCACGTGCTGCACGGCATGCGTCATGGCTTTTTCCAGTTTGACGGCCTGGCGCAACGTGTAATCAAAAAACAGACCGCGTTCGACAATGACAAACAGCGCCAGCGCGGCGCAGCCGTACATCAGGTAAAACGCGATATCGTGAAATAGTTGCATGTTCATGGAATATCTTCCTGTGCCCGAAGGCGATGGAGGGTGAAAGTGGCGGCGCGCCTAAGCCCGCCGCCACCAGGGAACGGATCTTAGAAATCCGCCGTCAGGGCCAGGCTGACACTGCGTGGTGCGCTCACATACAGCGATGGTGACTTCGCAGTGATCGCACCGATGGCGACTGCGTTGGTGGTGAACGCGCTACCGCTACCCGAATTGAGGCTCAGGTACTGCTGCTGAAAAACGTTGTTCACGTTCAGACGCAGCATCGGTTTTTTCAGCCAGTTGGTTGACGGGAAGGTATAACCGGCACCGGCATTAACCACCGTGTAACCGTCAAGGCTATCGTCATTGACCAGCGTGCTGTAACGCTTGCCGGTGTACTTGGCCTGACTGAACACGTACCAGCTATCCTGCGCGTACTGCACGCTCAGGCCGCTCAGCCAGTTCGGGGTATCCGGAAATTCCTTGCCCGCAGTTGGCAGCGCGGTCGTGGCGGTTACCGGCAAGTCTTTTTTCATCTTGCTCTTGATGTAGGACAGCGAACCATAGACGCTCAGGTTCTTGCTCAGTGCATAGCCCGATTCCAGTTCCAGTCCCTTCGAGCTGGCGTCACCGACATTGATGTCGACGGTAGTAACAGTATCCGGGTTGAATGCAGAAGAGATACGGTTGCGATAGTCAATGTAAAAAGCCGATCCGGACAGCGTCAGCCTGTCATTGACGTAGCGGTAACCAAGGTCATAGTTGATCGAGGTTTCCTTGTCGACCGGCACAGCACGCAGAGTGCCACCGGTGTAGACACCGTTGACCACGGTGCCGCCGGAGAGCAGATTGGAGTACGAAAAATTACCCGGCGCCTTGAAGTTTTTTGCGGCATTGAAGAAGACCGAATCGGTGGTCGACAATTGATAGCGCACGCCCAGACTTGGCAGCAGGTCCGAATAGGACTTTTTAAAGGTATAGAAGCCCGCAGAGGTATAGGGGGCCGAAGTCGATAAGCTCGGATTGTTAGTGAAATCACGATCGATACTCGAATAACGGGCACCAAACTGCAAGGTCAGTTTGTCTTGCAGCAGGCTGATGCTGTCCTGTGC
>CAILRJ010000302.1 GCA_903836575.1 uncultured Burkholderiales bacterium | reverse complement strand
CTAGGCGCGATCGACCTGCTCGGACTGGCAGCGCATTGCCCGGCCAGCTGCATCCCGGCGTAAAGTTCGGCGGCGCTGCGTGAACTCTCGACGCAGGCGCGTGTCGACGCAGAATATGCGTACCTGCGCCGCGCGCTCGACGTGCAAAACGCGGTGGCAGCATGTACGCTACAGGGAACCGCAGCCGGCGTGTCGGATGAGGATGCGGCCATTCTTGGCGGGATGGTGTTGAATCCTTCGGGGACGACGCCGGGTGGGATGGCGGGGGGTGGTGGGGCAAGTGGACGGCGCAATGGCGGGGTTACGAATGGGGGCGTAGATAGTAGTACTCCCTTAAATCGCGCCAGTTTTGAATTGTATAAAAATGGTCTAATGTCCCAAATGGGGAGGCCTCCTACAGCTGATCAACTTTATCCGGTCTAATTAACAACCTTTATCGGTCTGGTGCCAAGATCGGCAGCGGTAGTACGGCGGACGCTGTGCGCTATGAACAGTTGACTGGACGGTCGGTAAGTGATGTATTTCATACTCAAAAAGCGAAGAACTATTCTTCTGCGCTTCAAAAATGGATCGATAAAAATCCTACCGCTTCACCAGGTGATCGAGCAGTTGCTGAAAATGTTCTGAGAGATCTTCAAAATGCTTTAGGGGGTAAGTGATGGAAAATATTTGTGTTCAATTTATCGATGAGATAACGAAAAAATTTGATGGTTTGCAGGATGCTGTTAATGAAATAAATGAATATTGGAAGCCTGATCAGGCACCCGTGACGATCATTTTTGCAGCTATAGGGAAAGAATTAGTGCGACAGTTTGATAGCATAAAGAATGAAAAAAAATTAGAGGTTTTTCAATGTATTGAAGACGGTATAAATTCGTCAGATATCAATCTGAGAACAGCAGTCGCTACAGGAATAATCGAGGCTCTCGTTTCTGAGTCAACAGAAAATGAGGATCTTTGGTTAAGGATTGAACAGCAGCTGGGGGTCTCATCGAAACACTATGTCCTTTCTTGGCGATGCGCTGACCATAGCATCCCAGTTTAGTCGTAGGGTGAAATAACCGGAGGGCATTGCACCAGTTGCCCAAGCGAAGAGCCGTCAAGCCCATAGTGCTCAAGTAAATTAATTCACAGTGACAGATTTTTTTATTGCCACGATCCGCTCATTATTTTCGGGGATTGCGACCCGGCCACCGGACGCAATCTACAATCTGATCTGATCTGATCTGATCTGACCTGACCGGGCTGTCAGCGCAACGCCTTTCCAGTGGCACCCCTTGAAAATCACTCCGCAAATGCGGCCCGCTGCAACCCCAACCCCGCCAACCCCTCCACCACCCGATACCCCACCTCCACCCGCGCCGCCACCGGATAATTCTTATTCGCCAGCATCACGATCCCGATTTTCTTGGCCGGGACAAAAGCCACATACGCGGCAAACCCGTTCGTCGATCCGGTCTTGTTGATCCAGCTTGCCGCCTGAGGTGGCAGCGGCGGATCGATGGCAGTAGCGCTCACTGATTCGTACGCCATCACATTCGCATTTCCCGCCAGCAGCGTCTTCAGCGCAACCGGATACGCATACTGTTCCCAGATCAGATCCTGCGTGAGTTCACCCGCTTTGAAATAACCAGTGTGGGTACGGGCCAGCGCACGCTGCAACGCCGTGTCAGTCACGTCAGTCTGCAGGTTGGCGTCGATAAACCGCAGCATGTCGGCGCTGGTCGATTTCACGCCATACGCTTGTGCATCCAGCACGCCGGGCGAAACCCGGATCGGGGTGCCCTCTTTCGTATAGCCCTGCGCGTAATCGGGCAGGTGTGCAGCGGGTACCTCGAGGTAGCTGTTCATCATGCCGAGCAGCGGAAACAGCCGCTCTTGCAGCGCGTCCGCGAACGACATGTCCATGCTCTTCGCCGCAATCATGCCGAGCAGGCCGATGCCGGGATTCGAGTACATCCGATGCGTTCCGGCAGCATGGGCCGGTTGCCAGTTCCTGAAATACGTCATCAGCTGATCGGTCGTGGCGATCCCGTCAGGTACTTGCAGCGGCAATCCGCCGGAGGTGTGGGTGCCGAGGTCGAGCAGGCGGATATTATCGAAGGCGCTCCCGCGCAATGACGGGTAAAGCTTGCTGACGCTGTCAGTCAACGCAAGATGGCCCTGATCTTCGGCATAGGCCGCCAGCGTCGCCGTCAGTGTCTTGCTGATCGAGCCGATCTCGAAGAGCGTGTCACTGGTGACGGGCCGCTGCGTCTGCCGCGATGCGATGCCGTAATTAAAAAAGTAGTGTCGCCCGGCGATGGTCACGGCAACCGCCATGCCCGGAATGACGTATTGCTGCATCACTGGCGTGATCGCGCGGTCGATGTGCGATTGCAGCGCCGCGGGCGGTGCATCGGCGCTGGCATTGCCGCCGCTGGCCAGCAACAGAAGACAAACGAAAAACAAAGTTGGCAGGCGCATGGGACAGGAACTTTCGAGACATGGCATCCGCTACGGGCATGCACTGAAGTGACGCCGGACTATTCCGGCTGGCGTCACCCTAGCATGCCTGTCAGGCGATCCCTCTCAGGCAATCCGCTCCTCACTCACCGGATCAAACAACACCGCCTTCGACAAATCAAACGCCAGCGTAATCACGCCGCGTGGCACCGCCCCGGCGCGTGGATGGGTGCGGCAGGTGGCGCGGGTGTTGTTGAACCAGACGAACACCATCGTGTCCGGTCCGGTCGGCTCGACCATTTCGACGGTGCAGCTGACTTCGGTCGGACAGTACGCATCGCTAGCGACGTTGTTGCGGGCGCTGTCGGCATCGGTGACGTGTTCCGGGCGGATGCCGAGGATGACTTCCTGGCCGACGCGCGCCATCAGCGCGCTCGATTGCAGCAGGCTGTCCGGCAACGGCAATGCGGTGATGGTGCCGTCGTGTTCGAGTTCGAACACGGCAGCGGCACCTTGCGCCGCCAGTTTGCCGCGCAGGAAGTTCATCGAGGGCGAGCCGATGAAGCCGGCTACGAACAGATTTTGCGGCTGATCGTAAATCTCTTGCGGGCTACCGTACTGCTGTACCACGCCATCCTTCATCACGGCGATACGGTCACCCAGCGTCATCGCTTCGATCTGGTCATGCGTGACGTAGACGATGGTGGTGCCCAGGCGCTGGTGCATCAGCTTGATTTCGGCGCGCATCTCGACGCGCAATTTGGCATCGAGGTTCGACAACGGTTCGTCGAACAAAAACAGCGCCGGATCGCGGGCAATGGCCCGACCCATCGCCACACGTTGGCGTTGTCCGCCTGACAGCAAGGCCGGTTTGCGATCCAGCAAATGCGTCATTTGCAGGGTTTCGGCGACGCGTTCGACGATCTTCTTTTGCTCGTCTTTCGGCACTTTGCGGATGCCCAGGCCGAACGAGATATTCTCGCGCACCGTCATGGTCGGGTACAGCGCATACGACTGGAACACCATCGCGATATCGCGCGACTTCGGCGGCACGTCGTTGACGACTTTGTCGGCGATCAGGATTTCGCCTTCGGAGACGCTTTCCAGTCCGGCGATCATGTTGAGCAGTGTCGATTTGCCGCAGCCGGAACCGCCGACCAGGATGACGAACTGACCGTCCTCGATATCGAGATTGATGCCCTTCAATACTTCAGCACCGTTCGGGTACACCTTGCGCACATTACGGATTGATAAGCTGGCCATCTTGTTCCTTAACCTTTGACTGCACCGGCCGTCAGGCCGCGCACGAAATATTTACCGGCGACCAGATAGATCACCAGGGTCGGCAGCGCAGCAATAATTGCCGCAGCCATGTTGACGTTGTATTCCTTGATGCCGGTCGATGTATTGACCAGGTTATTCAATGCCACCGTGATCGGTTGCGCATCGGAGCCGCCAAACACCACACCGAACAGGAAGTCATTCCAGATCTGCGTGAACTGCCAGATAAAACAGACCATGAAAATCGGCAGCGACAGCGGAAAAATGATGCGGCGATAGATCATGAAAAAGCCGGCACCATCGATGCGCGCGGCCTTGACCAGTTCATCCGGTACCGACACGTAGTAATTGCGGAAGAACAGCGTCGTAAAGGCCACGCCATAAATGATATGGACGATCACCAGTCCCAGCGTGGTATTGGACAAACCGAACAGGCCTAGCATGCGCGCCATCGGCAGGATCACCACCTGAAACGGGATGAAGCAACCGACCATCAGCGCCGTGAACACGATCTCCGAATAGCGGAAACGCCAGTGCGCCAGAACATAGCCGTTGAGCGAGCCGATCAGCGTTGACAGCAGCACGGCCGGTACCACCATCAGGACCGAGTTCCAGAAAAACGGTTGCAGTCCTTCGCAGCGTACGCCAGTACACGCGCCGCTCCAGGCCTTGGCCCAGGCTGCGCCGGACGGTGACATCGGCAGGTCGAGCAAATTGCCGCTACGGATTTCGGCCAGCGACTTGACCGAGGTGGTCAGCATCACGTACAGCGGAATCAGGTAGTACAACGCCACCAGGACTAGCAGCATATAGATCACGATGCGGCCGATGCCGGGAAAGCCTTTTTGTTCAGCGTGCATGGCGTGCTCCTTTGGTTTCCATGTACATCAGCGGCACCAGCACGGCCAGTACGGTGGCCAGCATCATCATCGCCGAGGCCGCACCCAACCCGAGTTGGCCGCGCGAAAATGAAAACTGGTACATGAAAATCGCCGGCACATCCGACGAGTTGCCGGGACCGCCGGCGGTCAGCGCCATGACTAGGTCGAAGCTCTTGATGGCGATATGCGCGAGGACCAGCAGCACGCTGAAAAACACCGGCCGCAGGGCCGGGATCACGATGCGCAGATAGATCGTCGGCAAGCTCGCGCCATCGACCATCGCGGCCTTGATGATACTGTCGTCGACACCGCGCAGGCCAGCCAGAAACAGCGCCATCACGAAGCCCGATGACTGCCAGACGCCGGCAATGACGATCGTGTAAATCGCCATCTCGGAGTTGACCAGCCAGTCAAACGTAAAGTTGGTATAGCCCCAGTCACGGACCATTTTTTCGAGGCCGAGGCCGGGATTGAGTATCCACTTCCAGGCGGTGCCGGTGACGATGAACGACAGTGCCATCGGGTACATGTAGATGGCGCGCAGCGCACCTTCAGCGCGGATTTTCTGGTCCAGCAAGACGGCCATGCCGAGGCCGATGGCGAGGCAGAACACGATGAACAGACCGCCGAAAATACCGAGGTTGGCGGCTGACACCCACCAGCGATCGATCTGGAACAAGGTCGCGTACTGGCCAAAACCGGCGTACTCGAAATTGGGCATCAGGCGCGATTCGGTCAGCGACAGATACCCGGTCAGAAAAATGAAACCGTAGACAAAGACCAGCGATGCCAGCACGGTCGGACCCAGCACCAGTCGCGGTAACCATGCATCGGCAATGGCCGCGAGGCGGCTGGTGCCGGGCGGGCGGGGAGACGTTTGCCGGGGCGTGGCGTGGGTACTCATGGGGTGCTCCTGCAGTGCGGTAACGGGGTAGGAATGAGGACATGCGCTTGACTGCGCGGGCACGAAAGCATCGTGCCCGCAACAGGAATTACTGGGTTTTTGCAGCCTTGGCCAACGCGGTCACGGCATCTTTCGAGCTCATCGTCGAATTCATGAACTTGGCAATCACGTCAGTGATCGCGCCCTGCTTGGCTGAATTCACCGCCATGCCATGCGCCATGCTCGGGACCAGTCCACCGGCCTTGTTGGCGATGTCCAGATCATCCATCGATTTGAGCGCACAGGCGTCGAACTTGGCGCGCGAGACACCGGCGCGGGCCGGGATCGATCCCTTGTTCAGATTGAAGACTTCCTGAAACTCGGGGCTCATGATGGTGCTGGCCAGGACTAACTGGGCCTTCTGGGTGGCCGGATCCTTGACCTTGAACATCGCCAGCGAATCGATATTGAACGTGAAGGCTTTTTCGGTGCCCGGTGCCGCTACGCACAGGTAATCCTTGCCGGCGACCTTGCCGGCAGCGGTGAATTCGCCCTTGGCCCAGTCACCCATGAACTGCATGCCGGCCTTGCCGTTGATGATCATCGCCGTGGCCAGATTCCAGTCGCGGCCCGGTGCGTCCTTGTCGATGTAGGTCTTGATCTTGCCGAGCGTATCGAAGGTCTTGATCATGGTCGGTCCGGTCAGGGTCGCCTGGTCCAGGTTCACCAGCGCCTTCTTGTAGAAGTCGGCACCACCGACGCCGAGCGCAACCGACTCGAATACGGTGGCATCCTGCCAAGGCTGGCCACCATGGGCGACGGCAATCATGCCGGCCGCCTTGATCTTCTCGGCGGCGACGAAGAACTCATCGAAGTTGGTAGGTGTGGTGGCACCGGCTTTTTTCAGCACTTCCGGATTGATCCAGAGCCAGTTGACGCGATGCACATTGATCGGGGCAGCAACGTAGTGGCCCTTGTATTTCATCACATCAGAAACCACTTTCGGCAGCAAGGCATCCCACTTGCCTTCGACGGCCGCCGCATCGATATTGGCCAGTACGTTTTCCTGGCCCCATTCCTGAATCGATGGTCCCTTGATCTGGGCCGCGGTCGGAGGGCTACCGGCGATGACGCGGGCTTTCAGTGCGGTGGTGGCGTTTTCACCGCCACCGCCGGCCACGGCAAAATCTTTCCAGGTAATGCCCTTGGCTTCCATCATTTTTTTCAGTTCAGCGACTGACTTGGCTTCGCCGCCGGAAGTCCAGTAATGCAGCACTTCGACTTCGGCGGCTTGCACGACGCTGGCGGCGGACATCAAGGCGGTGGCAGCAAGAAGGGATGTGGCGAGATGAGTGAGTTTCATGGATGTCTCCTGTGGGGTGGTGTAAAGGCGGTCTACATGCCGCCGTCCGAAAAACTGCTTATTACGCCATCTGATAGCATCTGGCGTCCCGTGCTGAACCGGCTATCAAGCTAGCTACTCAGCTAGTAAAACTACACGACTTCTTGAATTTTATTTCTAACTTTACGCCAAAGAGCCTGTTCTGCCTTGTAATTGTAGTAATGCTACATTAAGATTGCAATATAAGTTTTTATTTATTACAGCCAGCTGGAGCCGAACTGATGCAAAACGACCCCGCTTTTACCTTTGTCCTGTTTGGTGGCACCGGCGACTTGTCGATGCGCAAGTTATTGCCGGCGCTGTTGACCGCGCATCGCGGTGGCAAGCTGCATGCCGACGGCAAGATCCTGTGCGTGGCACAGCAAGCGATGGAGCGCGCCGCCTTTATCGACAGCGTGCGCGAGCGCGTCGGTGCGCACTTGCCGGCACAGGATGCTGCCTGGGAGGGCTTTCTCGATCGACTCGATTACCTCGCCATGGATGCCTTCGATGCCGCCTCTTATCCGTTGCTGGCAGAACGCCTGCAGCATGCCAGCGGCGTGCGGGTGTTTTATCTGGCTACCGCACCGGCCTTGTTCGAACCCATTTGTGCCAACCTTGCCGCTAGCGGCATCGATCTGACGCATGCCCGCGTGGTGCTGGAAAAACCGCTCGGTACTGATCTGGCCTCATCGCGCAAGATCAACGATGCGGTTGCCCGCGTCTTCACCGAAAACCAGATTTACCGGATCGACCACTATCTTGGCAAGGAATCGGTGCAGAACCTGATGGCATTGCGCTTCGCCAATTCGCTGTTCGAACCGCTCTGGCGGCGCGAGTCGATTGCGCACGTCCAGCTGACGATTGCCGAAGAATTGGGCGTCGAAGGGCGCGGCGGGTTTTATGATGACACCGGCGCACTGCGCGACATGGTGCAAAACCACTTGCTGCAACTGCTGTGCATCGTCGCAATGGAACCGCCGACATCCTTTGATGCGGATGCCGTGCGCGATGAAAAATTGCGCGTGTTGCGCGCGCTCAAGCCGCTATCGGCCATCGATGTCGAGCAAAAAGCGGTACGCGGCCAATATGCGTCCGGTGCAATCCGGGGCAATGCAGTGCGGGCGTATGTGGATGAAGCCGGTATCGACGCCGATTCGTGCGCCGAAACCTTTGTCGCGCTACAGGCCGAAATCAATAACTGGCGCTGGGCGGGTGTGCCATTCTTTTTGCGCACCGGCAAACGGCTACCGCAACGCATGGCAGAAATCGTCATCACGTTCCGGCCGGTACCGCACGCGATCCTGCCGGTGCCGGCGGGCCTTGCCAGCGAAGTCTCGAACCGGCTGGTCATCAAGTTGCAACCCGACGAATCGATCCAGTTGCACTGCCTTGGCAAGCAGCCTGGCGACGGCATGCACCTGCAACCGGTGGTGCTCGACCTGGCGCTGGACAAGGCTTCGAAGCATCCGCGCGCGGAAGCCTATGAACGTCTGTTGCTCGACGCGATTCGCGGTAATCTTGCTTTGTTTGTACGACGCGACGAGCAGGAAGCTGCCTGGAAATGGGTCGAACCCTTGCTTGCCGCGTGGGACAACAGCAGCCAGCCGCCGAAGTCATATGCGGCCGGCACCTGGGGGCCGGCGTCGTCGAGTGCTTTACTTTATCGTGCCGGTTTTGCCTGGCCGGAGGAACGCTAATGACCGTGCAATTCCATCTGTTTGATGAAACCGGCGTGGCCGCGCAGGCACTGGCCGATGCCGTCCGTGGTGATCTGCTGCAGGCGCTCGAGAGCGCGCCGCGCGCACTACTGCTGGTGTCCGGCGGGCGCAGTCCGTTGCCTTTGTTTGCGCTGCTGGCCAGCCAGCCGTTGCCGTGGGCGCAGATCGACGTGTCGTTGGTCGATGAACGCTGCGTGCCGCTGGCCGATGCCGATTCGAACTCGGCTCTGGTGGCGCGCCATTTGCTGGTCGGTGCGGCTGCTGCGGCACGCTGGGTGCCGCTGGTTGATGAGGCGCTGGCCGGCAAGTCCGACGACGAATGGCCGGTGGCGCAGCAAGCGGCCATCGCGGCTAACGACAACGCGGCGCTGGGGCAAGCAGCGGTGATCATTCTTGGCCTTGGCAACGACGGCCATACTGCCTCGCTGTTCGTCGATGCGCCGCAGTGGGACGAGGCGCGCCAGACCAGCGCACGGTATGTCGCATTGCAACCGCAAGCCGTGTCCCATGCGCGGGTCGGCCTGTCCTTGCAGGCACTCATTGGCCAGCAGCATTGCTACGTCTGGTCCTGCGGGGCCGACAAACTGGCTACTCTCGAACGCCTCGTCGCGCTGGTGCGCGACTGTCCTGGTCGCCTTGCTGATTCCCTTATTGACCACCTTACCGACGCAGGTCCGCTTGCCCTGCTGATCGCTCATCCGAAAGTGACTCTTCATGTCTTCCACAGTGCCCGCTAATTCCCGCGATGCGCAGAGCGCGCTCTATCTCGACGGTCCGCGATTGCTGGCCGATATCGGCGGCACCAATGCCCGCTTCGCGCTCGAACGGGCGCCCGGCCAGATCGAGGCGATCCGCGTCTTGCGTTGCGCCGACCATGCCGAATTTGCCGTCGCCGTCGAAGCCTACCTGGTCGAAGTTGGCCAGCCGGCGGTGCGCCATGCTGCGATTGCGATTGCCAATCCGGTACAGGGTGACGAGATCAAGATGACCAATCATCACTGGGCCTTTTCGATCGAAGCGACCCGGCGCCGACTTAACTTTGACACGCTGTTGATCGTCAATGATTTCACCGCACTGGCGATGTCGCTACCGCATCTGGAGCCAGCTCACCTGACGCAGGTCGGGCAGGGCGAGAGTCGTGCGGGCGGCGTGATTGGTCTGGTTGGTGCCGGCACCGGACTGGGCGTCGGTGGCCTTATTCCGACGGCCGGGCGCTGGATCGCGCTGGGCAGTGAAGGTGGTCACGTGACTTTTTCACCGACCGACGAGCGCGAGATCGCGGTGTTGCAGTATTGCTGGAAGACCTGGCCGCACGTCTCTGCCGAACGGCTGGTCTCCGGCCCCGGTATCGAACTGATTTACCAGGCGCTGGCCGCGCGCGGCGGTGTCGCGGTGGGTGCGCTTGGTACGCCGGAGATTATCCAGCGCGCGCTGGCCGGCTCCGACCCGTTATGCGCCGACGTGATCGACTGTTTTTGCGGCATGCTGGGAACCGTCGCATCCAACGTTGCCGTCACGCTTGGTACGCTGGGCGGGATCTACATTGGCGGAGGCGTGGTGCCGCATCTTGGCGAGTATTTTGCACGCTCGTCGTTTCGCCGCCGTTTTGAAGACAAGGGCCGTTTCGGCGACTATCTGGGACATATCCCGACCTTCGTCATCACCGCTCCGTATCCAGCCTTTGTCGGCGTAGCCGCAATCCTGTCCGAGCACCTCGGTGGTGGTAATGCGATTCCGATTCTTGAACGTATCCGCAAGTCGCGCTCGAGTTTTTCGCCGGCCGAACAAAAAGTCGCCAGCCTGATTCTGGCCCATCCGCGCGCCGTGATGAACGAACCGATTTCGGAAATCGCCCGTCGTGCCGAAGTCAGTCAGCCGACCGTGATTCGCTTTTGCCGTTCGCTGGGTTGCCAGGGTTTGGCCGATTTCAAGCTCAAGCTCGCCTCCGGCGTGACGGGCACGGTGCCGGTGGCACATAGCCAGGTACATGTCGGCGATTCGTCGCTGGATCTCGGCGTGAAGGTCGTTGATAACACGATCACGGCAATGCTCGAAGTGCGCGACAACCTCAACGCCGAGTCTTTGAGCGCCGTCATCGAGGCCCTCAGTCAGGCCAGCCGGATTGAATTTTACGGCTTTGGCAGTTGCGGTCTGGTGGCCGAGGATGCACAGCAAAAATTTTTCCGGCTGGGTATCCCGACCTCGGCCTCGACCGATCCGCAAGTTCAGGAAGTCTCGGCCGCCATGCTGCGACCACGCGACGTCGCCGTGATTATTTCCAACTCGGGAAAATTGCGCCATCTGGCAACGGCAGTCGAAGCGGCGATGGCCAGCGGTGCGACCGTGATTGCGCTGGCGCCGGCCAATTCGCAATTGGCGCGGCGGGCGCATCTGACACTGGCGGTCGAGCATGACGAAGGCAGTGCCGCGCATATCCCGATGGTCTCGCGCATCCTGTTGCTGCTGCTGATCGACATGCTGGCCGTCGGTGTCTCATTGAACCGCACCAGTCCGTTTGCCGAATTGCAGCGCCAGGCCAAACGGGGCATCCTCAACCACATTGCCTCGTCCACCAATCACGAACTGGACCGCCTCAGTGAGGACGGGGGGCCGGTTACGCCGGTGATTTCGCACACGGTGTAAGGCTCAGTGGTTCCGGTTGGCGGAAAGACCGAGCAATTGCTCCGGTATGCCGCTAGCCAGCGCATGGTCCTGCAACAGGGTTGCCATGCGGGGGTCGCCCGTTTTCATTTCATGCGCCAGCGCCATGGCGTAAGGTGTTTCGCCACTGAGAATACCGGCGATGACATTGGCTCCGCTGTCGAGCAGGACTTGCGCTGCCGCCAGGCTGTTCGAGTGGACGGCCAGATGCAGTGCGGTGTGATTGCCCTCGCCCGTGTCGTCGATATCGGCGTTGCTATTGGCGACCAGCAGGCGAACGGCGTCAGCGTGATCGTGGAAAGCGGCCAGCATCAGCGGGGTGATACCGCCTTGACTGGTCGGTGGGTGCTCGGGCAATCCGGCGGCGCGCCAACTGCGGATCAGGTGCAGGTGATTAACGCTCGCGGCACGATGCAGCATGGTGAGTCCGTCGTGACTTTCCTTCAACGGATCGGCACCGGCGTGGAGCAACGCGCGCGCCGCTTCGTCGCCTTCATTGGTGGCATTGCGCCAGGCCACTTCCAGTGGCAGTGCGCCGCTGAAATGCGGATGGTCGGGATCGGCCCCGAGCGCCACCATCGTGGCTATACGAGAACTGACCGAGATGAATTCGTTGGCAGGGAAGTCGAGCCCGCTGCGCGATGCACCGGGTTTATTGATTACCTCCAGCAACATGCTGGCCCGGGTCGTACTCAACAGGGGGTTATTCAAGTTAATGATCTGATGCCGTGCCAACATCATCACGGCAGCGAATTTTGAGGCATGTCCGTCAATGAGCGCCCGCGCGAACAATCTGCCGGTGTCATCGTGATCTTGAGTCGGTGGTCCCAGCCGCGCCAGCGCGTTCTGAATGTCGTGAGCTGCAGCCGCGCTGTAGCTGGTGCGCGATGCCGGGGCCGGCAAGCCATAGGCGTCAATGAGTTTGGTGGTCGGGTTTCTCCAGTCACAGCAGAACCGGGCTCGCGCCGCGTGCTGACCCGGTGCAATCGGGCGGTCGCGGGCGATTGTCGTGTTCGCAGATGGTGGGGGTGGCGCTGTGGTGGTGGTGCTGCCGGCTTGGGCAGATTGGCCCGTTGTACGCGAGGTAACGGATTGGGATCGGTCAATTTGTGGATACACACTACGCCTCTTTCACTGGGTGCCGGCCCATGCCGGAACTGATCGTGAGTGCGCGATCTGGATAAACGGTTCCGTACTACGGCAAATTGTCGGGCGTAAATGGCCTGGAAGGAACCTTGATCACCATTGCTTGCTCTCCGGTATTTTTCCCTGATGCCGCTTTCAATTTTACCGGCGCAAGTCCCTGAGCCGTCCGTACCGGCGTACTCTTGCCACGTCGTGAATAACGCTGCTCCTGCAGCAGTGACGCAACCGACAATGACTGCCTTTTTTGCCTGTCGTCAATGCCAGCGTCTTGATCCAAGCTGATGAGCCTGACAGAAATTGTCTTTGGCAGGGCGGCCCAGCCCGGCGGTATCTCAATGCGTCAATCGAAGCGAACGATGGTGACAAAAATTCTTCACTGTTGTGGGAAGTGCATAGGGTAAGCTGGTTCACGGACAAAACTCACGGAAAATTGCGTTTCGAAGAACAGATGCTGCAGGCCGTGGAGCACTGCGAGGTATTTCTTGCAGCAAACGGCATGGTGGCCGGTTTCCAGATCGTTTCGTCGGCTTCGGGCGAGTCATTGTTGTATGTGCGAATCAAAAAATTAAAGCGGATCGGAGACTACCTGATGATATTCAATAAGTTGAAAATTGGTGTGCGGCTGGCGGCCGGATTCGGGATCATGATGGCGCTGATGCTGGCGATTCTGCTGGTCAGTGTGAGTCGTTTCCTCGCATTTTCCGCAGACAACAGGCAAATTATCGAACAAGACTGGGTCATGGCTTCCGCTGCCAACGCCGTCGACACCGCGGCCAGGGACGATGTGCGCCGCACACTGGCTTTGTTCATCAGCGACCGCGACCAGCGCGCCGTCAGTTACGCTCGCATCGACAGCAACAAGAAAGTGATCGATGCCGCCTTGATCAGCCTCGAAAAACTGATTACTGGTGCGCAAGAGAAAGACCTGCTCAAGACAATCCAGTCCGCCCGCGCAGCCTATTCGGTTTCGTTCCTGAAGGTGGCGGACCTGGTCGAAGAAGATCGACGCGATGACGCTGCAAAAATGATGACGACGGAAACCTTTGTTACGCTCGACCAGTTACTCGATCACATACACACGCTGGTCAATTTGCAATCCAAACAGGTAGAAATTAGCGCCGCCCGCGTGCAGCAGGAGGTCACTGCATCGTTACGCATGACCATTATTCTCGGAATCGTTGCGCTGTTGACCGCAATCGGTTGTGCGGTCGGGATAACACGCTCAATAACCAGACCGCTGATTCAAGCAGTCGGCATCGCTCGCCGGGTTGCGGCGGGGGACCTCACCACCACTATTTATTCAGCTTCCGGAGACGAAACCGGGCAGCTGCTCAATGCCTTGCATGAGATGAATGAGAGCCTGATAAAAATTGTCAGTGAGGTGCGTTACGGAACCGATACCGTGGCGAGTGCCGCGCATGATATTGCCGACGGCAACCGCGAGCTATCCAGTCGGGCCGATGCCCAAACCCAATCATTGGACGCCACAGCCAATTCAATGCATGAGTTGACCATGACGGTCGAACAGAATGCCGATAATGCGTTGCAGGCCAAGGCGCTGGTCGCTACCGCTTCGGGTGTGGCATTGCGGGGTGGTGAGGCAGTGCAGCAGGTCGTACTGACCATGAGTTCGATCAAGGAAAGTTCGCACAAGATCGTCGATATCATTGGCGTCATCGACAGCATTGCCTTTCAGACCAATATCCTTGCCCTGAATGCCGCTGTCGAAGCCGCTCGTGCCGGTGAGCAGGGCCGCGGATTTGCAGTCGTCGCCACGGAAGTGCGCAATCTGGCGCAGCGATCGGCCAGCGCGGCACGCGAAATCAAGAGCCTGATCAGCGATTCGGTCGACAAGGTCAACACCGGCAATAGCCTGGTCAATCAAGCTGGACAGACGATGGAAGAGATCGTCTCCTCGGTGGGCAAGGTAACCGATATCATGAGTGAAATTACCGCAGTCAGTGCCCAACAGAACAGTGGCATTGCACACGTCAACGCGGCGCTCGGCCAGATGAATGCGGTCACGCACGAAAACACCATGCTGATCGAACAGGCTGCTAACGCTGCGCAGAGTACCCGGCAGCAGGCAGCCGTTCTAGCCGAAGCCGTGCAAGTATTTCAACTGCCTGACAGCCAGCCAAACCAGGAAACGCCAGCGCGGCATCGTACCCTAAGCCTGCCCACGTCCTGACTTCGCCTTTGACGGAATGCGGGGATCCATCAGGCTGGGAGATAAATGACAGGGCTGGATTCAAATGTCCGACGGTCCCCGATTTCTTTGACTTGGCGAAAGCGGGGGGCGGTCGCTAATCAGAAGCGGTAACTGGCGCCGACGCGCAATACCGGATAGAGCCTGAGATCATTGGCCTTATCACGCAGACGGCCATTTTCGGCGTCGAGGTCGCTATTGAGCTGGTTGCAGGTAGTGCTCGGCGCGGTACAACCACTGTTGGTCAACGATGTGCTGGCCGAACCCTGATACAGCACGCCGGCGTCTGCCGAAAAGCCCCAGCCGGTTTCTTTTTGCAATGCATTGCCCCAGCCGATACCAAGGTAGGGAGCGATTTTGCGGAAGCCGATCTTGCCATCAATCTGGCCCGCGTCGGTGGTCGAGTAGGTTTTTCCGTTGAGGACAAAAGTACCGGAGGCACTCGGCTTTCCGATGGCAGTGATCTTGTTATTGTTATACGTCAGGCCGCCGGTCAGGCGAAAACCGCTATCGCCCGGAAAGTAATCGACCAGCGCATCGAACGTATTGAGCTTGAGCTTGTAATCGTAGTTCACGCTGTTGGTGCTGCTGGAGAAAGAATAATTGAGCGTGTTGAAACCAACGCGTGCGTTGAGGCTTTGCTGCAAGGGCAGGCTCATGTGCAAACCAACACCTGTGGTGCCGAGGTCGGCCGTCAAGGCCAGATTGGCGGCGCTGCAGGTGCCGGAGGCGAGTAGTACGGCAATCAGACTGGCCGCGACGAGTGCTGGCTTCATCGTGAATTTCTCCGTTAGGGTGTTTTTGATAATGGTTCCATTCTCAGTGAGGCGATCATTTGGAATGGAATCTTTTTGTAGCCATATGATAGCGAGGCGATCGCCCCTGAGAAAGGATTTCAGGGCGGTTTTGGGTGGATGCGACACTTTTTCTTTTAGGAAAAATATTCTTGACAGGAGGTGGCCGCTTTTACTTTATTGCGCTCACAGCCTGTCCTCTTGGTCAGCCTTTGACACCGCCAGCGGTCAATCCCGAAATCATCCATTTCTGCGCTAGCAGGAACACTGCCGTGATCGGCAGGCCCGACAGGATGGCGGCGGCGGCAAAGTCGCCCCACAGGTATTTCTGTTCGTACAGGAACAGCTTGGAGCCGACCGCCAGGGTCAGGTTGTTCTGTTCGTGCAGCAGGACTGACGCGACCGGGTATTCGATGATCGCGCCGATGAAGGCGAGCAAAAAGACCACCATCAGAATCGGCACTGCCATCGGCAGCAGCACGTACAGAAACGCTTGCCATGGGGTGGCACCATCGACCTTGGCAGCTTCTTCGATCTCGACTGGAATCGTGTCGTAGTAACCCTTGATGGTCCAGATGTGCATGGCGATGCCGCCGGTGTAAGCCAGCACCAGACTGCCATGGCTGTCGATGCCGAGCCACGGCACGTAGGTGCCGATCGTGTCGAAGATCGTGTAGATTGCGATCAGCGCCAGCACCGCCGGAAACATCTGCAGCAACAACAGTCCGGTCAGCGCAGTCGACTTGAACCTGAACTTCATGCGTGCAAACGCATACGCGCAGGTGGTCGATAACAGCAGCGTGACAGTAGCGGTCATCGTCGCGATCTTCACCGAATTCCACAGCCAGCGCAGTACCGGGAAATCCGGTTCGACCAGCACGCCGTTCGGACCCTGATACGACATCCCGAGTGCCAGGCGCCAGTGATCCAGACTGATCTCGGTGGGAATCAGGCTGCCGCTGGCGAAGTTGCCCGGTCGCAGCGAGATCGACAAAATCATCAGGAACGGAAACAGCACCAGGCAAATCAGTGTGATCACGGCCAGATGCGCGAGCACCACGCGCCAGCGCTTGGAACGGTCGGTTACGACAGCCATGTAAAACTCCCCGGTGTGCGTTGCAGTGAAAAATGCATCATGGCTTGTTGACCCGTGCCAGCTTCATGTTGATTACCGACAGCGCCGCCACCAGCAGGAAAATCAGCGTCGAGATCGCCGCCGCCAGGCCGAAATTCTGGCCGGAATCTTCGAAAGCGATCCGGTAGGTATACGACACCAGCAAGTCGGTTGTACCGGCCGGCACGGTCGTATCGAGGAAGTCCGGCCGTCCGCCCGTGAGCAGGCTGACCAGCACGAAATTGTTGAAGTTGAAGGCGAACGACGCCACCAGCAGCGGTGTCAGCGGCTTGATGATCAGCGGCAGCGTGATGCGAAAAAAGTTCGTCAGTGGTCCCGCTCCGGCCAGCGCCGAGGCTTCATACAGATCGGCCGGAATGGCCTTGATCAGCCCCATGCACAGCACCATCATGTACGGATAGCCGAGCCAGGTGTTGACGATCAGGATCATCACCTTGGCCAGCGTGGTGTCGGAAAACCAGGCCGGCTGGATGCCGAACAGCGCATTGAGAATCAGGTTGATCTCGCCGAAATTATTGTTGAACAGGCCGCGGAACACCAGGATGGAAATAAAGCCCGGTACAGCATATGGCAGAAACAGCAGCGTGCGGTACAGGCCGCGAAAGCGCAGCGCTTCCCAGTTCAGCAAGACCGCCAGCACCATGCCCAGGCTCAGGGTCGTCAGCACAGTGATCGCGGCGAACACCACGGTCCAGACGAAGATACGCAAGAAGGGTCCGCGAAATGCCTGGTCGGTAAAGACACGGGTGAAATTTTCAAAGCCGATGTTGACCTTGAACCCCGGCGCGACCCCGACACCGGCGCTGTCACGATAAAAACCGGTGCGGAAATCGGGCACCAGCAGCGCACCGCTGGCGCTGTTTTTCAGGGTGCGGTCAGGCTGGCGTTGCCAGACCTTTTCGGTGGCGGCGAACTGGCGCAAACCTGCCATGCGCAGCGCGGTGCCATCCGGCAAGGTCAGGGTCAGCGCTTTCAGACCGGGTTGGCGGGCGATGACGTCGCGGATGCCGAGTGGTGCGCCCAGCAGCGTTTGCGCCAGCGGTTCCAGCGCCACCGTCACTGGTGGTTTCTTGAGCAAGGCCAGCGCCGGCGTCACGTAGACGGCTTCGCTATCGGACTGTTGCAGGCGCACGCGGTAGGTGTTGCCCTCGGCATGCAGCGTCATGGCATAGCCGCTGCCTTCGGCGCGGCGGGTTTCGTCGAGCAGATATTGCGTGGCACGGTCGAAACTGAGCAGGTTGGTCGAGCTGAAATTGGTAAAGCCGATCGCCACCGTGTACACCAGCGGGAACAACACGAACACGATGGCGGCGGCCACTCCCGGGAACAGGTAGCGATAAGCATAGGCCCGTGGTGAGGTGTAAATAAAACCGGTCAGCGCCAGCGCAAATAGCAGGACCAGCGCGAGTAGGGTCTGCCCGGTCGTGTACAGCAGCGTGGCCAGATACAGACCGATCAGCAGGATCAGCACGAGCAGGGCGGGGCCGAGTGCGTGACGTAGGATGGTGCGGCCTGTCATCGAGGGGACTCTCCGGGTGTGGTGTTAAGGATGTCGTGGGATGGTGTGCGCGCGT
>CAILRJ010000301.1 GCA_903836575.1 uncultured Burkholderiales bacterium | reverse complement strand
TTCGCTTTGGGATTTTTCTGACACCACTGCAGCAGGTCTTCGGCATCTTCGACGCTGACAACGTCATCAAAAACGGCCAGGTTTTTTTTGTAGTGGATCGGCATCAGACCAGCTCCTTGAGGTTAAGCACCATCAGCACCGAGCCATCACCGAGCAAGGCCGAACCGGTGTAGCCGGACAGTCCGCCGAGAATGCCGCCCATCGGCTTGAGAATGATGTCGGCCACTTCACGGAAGTCATCGACGACGATGCCGACATGTTCGCCGTTCAGACGCACCACCAGCGTGGCCAGTTCATCCTCGTCGTTGGCGGTTTGTTCTTCGTTGGTTGCCAGTAAAGTATTGAGTGAGCGCAGCGGTACCACGCGCCCGCGCAAGACGGCCGTCTGGTGATTCTTGATCGCATGGATTTCGCTGCGCGGTACCCGAACGGTTTCCACCACCATGTCCATCGGCACGCCAAAGATTTGCCGGTTCGATTCGATGATCATCACGTTGGTGACGGCGATTGACAACGGCAGCGACAGGCGCAAGCGCGTTCCTTCGCCGGCCTTGCTTTCGAGTGTGACGATGCCGTTGACCTGTTCGACGGCAGCGCGTACGACATCCATGCCGACCCCGCGACCGGACAGGTCCGACACCACTTCGGCAGTCGAAAAGCCGGCCGCAAATACCAGGTTGATGGCTTCCTGATCGCTGATGCGTTCCAGCGTGGCTTCGTCGATCAAGCCTTTTTCGTAGGCCTTGCGCTTGATGATGACCGGGTCGATGCCCTTGCCGTCATCGATGATGTCGATGATCACGCGACCGGCTTCCTGCGTCGCGCGGATTTCCAGCTTGCCTTCGGCCGGTTTGCCGGCGGCGCGCCGCACCTCGGGTAATTCGAGGCCGTGATCGAGACTGTTGCGCACGATATGGATCAGCGGATCGGCCAGCGCCTCGATGATGTTCTTGTCGGCTTCGGTGTCTTCGCCGATCAGCACCAGATTGACTTCCTTGCCGAGCTTGCGCGAGATGTCGCGCACCAGTCGCGGAAAGCGCTGGAACACGAACGACACCGGCATCATCCGCACCTGCATGATGGCGCCTTGCATCTCTTCGGCGATGCGGTTGATCACCGCATACTGGGCCTTGATCTCGCGCGACAGTTCGCGTACGCCAAAGACGCTTTCGGCGCGACCGGCCAGATACGGCAAGCCGTTTTTGGCGACCACCATTTCGCCGATCAGATTCATCAGACGATCGATTTTTTCCTGGTCGACGCGCAGCGTCTTGGCACTGGCAACGCTGCTGTCGTCAGCGCGCCGGTTGAACTTGATATCGCCGTCGGCAGCGGGTACGACCGTATTCTCGGGTGCGTCGATTTCCTTCACGACCACTGCAACGTCAAGCGCTGCCTCGGGCGCGGTGTCCGTCACGGTCGCCGGTGCTTCGGTCGCCGCGACCAGCCAGTCGAGCAATACCGCCGAGGCCGATTGCGCCATCGCGGTGGCCAGCGCGGCATCGAGTCCGGGCAGCAGGTCGGATCGGCCGATGCTGGCAAAGCAGGCCGCCAGCGTCGAGCCGACTGATTTCAGTCGTCCCGGCAACCAGTTCACCTGATCCGGCATGCGCAGGATCATCAGCTGATTGGCAATGACGGTGGCGGCGATGTCGTGGGCCGGTGAGGTTGCCGGAGCCGGTGCCGGTGCCGGGGCCGCGCTCGCTTCGGTCGTGGCGGCAGCAGCGGCAGGTTCGGCCGTCAGCCGCGGCGGGGCAAACGTGCGCAACGAGACAATGACCGCATGCAGCGCCGCCCGGTTGGCCGGTTCGGTATCGAGGATGACCAGCAGCCAGCGCAGCGCCGAGGCCAGCCACAATCCGGCCGCCGACAATTCCAGCATCGAACGGGCGGCCCGCTCCAGCGTGGCGAGGTCACCGCGTGCCAGATGCGCGAGCGCCGCCAGTACAAAATCTTCGTAGACCGGACCGCCATTTTCATCGCCCTGCGGCAGCACTAGCGCGAGTGCCGGGAGCGCTATGATCGTGACCTGTTCCGGCACGTAGCGAAAGTGTTCGTCCAGCTCGGCCCGGCTGGCGCTGCTGACCAGTTCCAGGCGCAGGTTGCTGTGATAGGCATCGAGTTCGCTCAATGCCGGCCAGGCGCTGACGTTGCTAACGCGCTGCCAGACGATGGCGGGCACATTGCGCGCCAGGAAGAACGGATCTTCGCCCTTGAAAAAGCATTCGGCTTCGGGCACGTAGCTGATCCACAGCAGCGTGGTGCCGGCGCGATACCAGTCCATGCGCAAGGCTTCCGGCACCTGATGCAGTGGCAGACCGGCCGCACCGTCCGGTGCGCTGCTTGCCTTATCGGTGCCGCCGGTGCTGGCGTCGGGTGCGGCGATCAGCTGACGCAAGGCGGCCGCCATCGCCACCGCGGCCGGTGCATGGGCGGCAGCGTTGTCGTTGCCGGCGTCGATTTCATCGAGCAGCAGGCTGACAAAATCCATCGCATCAAGCAGCCGGTCAGCCAGTTGCTGGCTATAGGGCAGGTCGCCTTCGCGCACCACCACCATCAAGTCTTCGGCGGCATGCAGCACGCGCAGCATTTCCGGATA
>CAILRJ010000300.1 GCA_903836575.1 uncultured Burkholderiales bacterium | reverse complement strand
CGGGTCTATGAAAACATCCTCACGCAAGTGATGATCCGCATCGAAGACGCCAGCTGGATCAAGCGCAAACTGTTCCATCATTTCATGGCGGTGGCACGGCGCGTCGGCATTCCCATCCTCGATGGCAAGGGCAACGTCAGCCTGATCGACCGGCTCGAATACGCGTTCGGCGAACTGCTCATTTATGGTCCACTCAAAAACGTGCTTGGCCTGTCGCGATTGCGCGTGGCCTACACCGGCGGCGAAGCGATCGGGCCGGATCTGTTCGACTTCTATCGCTCGCTCGGCATCAACCTCAAGCAGCTCTACGGCATGACCGAAACCTGCGTCTCGGTCTGTATGCAACGCTCCGGCGACGTCAAGCTCGACACGGTTGGCAAGCCAATGAATGGCGTCGAGATCAAACTCAGCGACAGCGGCGAAGTACTGGTACGTTCACGCGGCCTGATGACCGGCTACTTCAAGCGCCCCGAAGCCACCGCCGAAGCGATCGATGCCGACGGCTATTTCCTGACCGGCGACGCCGGCTTCTTCGACGCCGACGGCCATCTGAAAATCATCGACCGCGCCAAGGATGTCGGCAGGATGGCCGACGGTGCACTATTTGCGCCGAAGTACATCGAGAACAAACTGAAGTTCTTCCCGTACATCAAGGAAGCCGTCGCCTTTGGTGACCAGCGCACACAGTGCAATGCCTTCATCAACATCGACATGGCTGCGGTCGGCAACTGGGCCGAGCGACGCGGCCTGGCCTACAGCGGTTACACCGATCTGGCTGCGCTGCCAGCCGTCAATGACCTGATCGCCGAGTGCATCGCCAAGGTCAATGCCGATCTGGTGCACGACCCGCTGCTGGCCGGATCGCAAATCCATCGCTTCATGATCCTGCACAAGGAGCTCGATCCGGATGATGACGAACTGACCCGCACCCGCAAGGTCCGGCGCGGTTTCATCGCGGAAAAATACGCAGTACTCATTGACGCGCTGTACTCGGACAAGACCTCGCAATACATCGAAACCCAGGTCAAGTTCGAAGATGGCCGCAAGGGCATGGTCGCTGCCGACCTGCAAATTCGCAGCGCAAAAATTGTCGCCGCCCTCGCGCGCGCAGCCTGATCGGAACTTCATGAGCAACCAACGACAGACCGGCGAAGTCATCCTGAGCCTGCAACATATTTCGCTGGCTTTCGGCGGCGTGAAAGCGCTGACCGACATTTCCTTCGACGTCAAGGAACACGAAATCCGCGCCATCATCGGCCCCAACGGCGCGGGCAAAAGCTCGATGCTCAATGTCATCAACGGCGTGTATCACCCGCAGCAGGGCGATATCACTTTCCATGGCGAAAAGCGCCATGCGATGAACCCGACGCGCGTGGCCCATCAGGGCATCGCCCGGACCTTCCAGAACATCGCGCTGTTCAAGGGCATGACGGTACTCGACAACATCATGACCGGTCGCAACACGCGCATGAAGTCGGGCCTGTTTGCCCATGCATTGTGGTGGGGAGCGGCGCGCAACGAAGAAATCATCCATCGCAAGCGGGTCGAGGAAGTCATCGATTTTCTTGAAATCCAGCACATCCGCAAGACCCCGGTCGGACGCTTGCCCTACGGATTACAGAAACGGGTGGAGCTGGCGCGCGCGCTGGCCGCCGAGCCGAGCTTGCTGTTGCTCGACGAGCCGATGGCCGGCATGAACGTCGAAGAAAAACAGGACATGTGCCGCTTCGTGCTCGACGTCAACGACCAGTTCGGCACCACCATCGTCCTGATCGAACATGACATGGGCGTCGTGATGGATATCTCGGACCGCGTCGTGGTGCTCGATTACGGCAAAAAAATCGGCGACGGCACACCGGCCGAAGTGATGGCCAATCCGGATGTCATCAAAGCCTATCTCGGCACATCACACTAAGACGCACTAAAGGGACCCCATGAAATTCTTCTTTGAAGTCCTGCTCAGCGGCATGCTGACCGGCCTGATGTATTCGCTGGTCGCACTCGGTTTTGTGCTGATCTACAAGGCCTCCGGCGTGTTCAATTTTGCCCAGGGCGCGATGGTGTATTTCGCCGCGCTGGCCGTGGTCGGACTGATGGACAAAGGCTTGCCGATGTGGGCGGCGATCATCGGCGCCTTCGTGGTGATGATCCTGGTCGGGCTGTCGACCGAACGCTTCGTGTTGCGCAAGCTGGTCAACCAGCCGCCGATCACACTGTTCATGGCGACCATCGGTCTGACGTTTTTCCTCGAGGGTCTGGGGCCGCTACTGTTCGGTAGCGAAGTGCGGCCGATCAACCTCGGCATCGTCGATGAACCGATTCAATCGATCATGGATAACTACGGCATCGGCATCTCGAAATTCGACCTGTTTGCTTCCGGCATGATCATTATTCTGGTGAGCTTGCTGGCGCTATTTTTCCAGAAGACCAAAATCGGCCGGGCCTTGCGCGCCGTCGCCGACGACCATCAGGCCGCCCTGTCGCTAGGCATTCCGTTGCAGCATATCTGGGCCATCGTCTGGGGTGTCGCCGGCTTTGTCGCACTGGCGGCCGGCTTGCTGTGGGGTTCGCGCAATGGCGTGCAGTTTGCGCTGACGATGACGGCGCTCAAAGCCTTGCCGGTACTGATCCTCGGCGGCTTCACCTCGGTGCCCGGCGCGATTGTCGGCGGGCTGATTATCGGTGCGTCAGAGAAGCTCGCCGAGATCTATATTCCGCCGGTCTTGCAGGATGCGTTCGGTGGCAATTTCGGTGGCATCGAAGGCTGGTTTCCGTATGTGTTCGCGTTGCTGTTCTTGCTGGTACGACCGTCGGGTCTGTTCGGCGACAAGCACATCGACCGCGTCTAGCGCGTTTAGTCCCAACATATTCAGGAGACATCCATGTTCTATCGTGAAGCCGGCCAGTTCAAAACCAGTTACGTGGCCGACAGCCAGATTTTCCCGTTACGCCAGGACCGCATCGGCATGGCTATCGTGCTGGCGATTGCCTTCATCGGTATCCCGTTATTCGGTTCCGAATACTGGTTTTCCGCGATCCTGATTCCATTTCTGGTGCTGGCGCTAGCCGCACTGGGCCTCAATATCCTGACCGGGTATGCCGGTCAATTGTCGCTCGGCTCGGCCGCCTTCATGGCCGTCGGGGCCTACGCGGCCTACAACTTCCAGCTGCGCATCGAAGGCATCCCCATCCTCGTGTCGTTCATCCTGGCGGGCTTGTGTGCCGCGGCGGTCGGCGTGCTGTTCGGTCTGCCGTCATTGCGTATCAAAGGCTTTTATCTGGCCGTCGCCACGCTGGCGGCGCAGTTTTTCGTCATCTGGGTACTGACCAAGTTTTCATGGTTTTCGAATGACAGTTCCTCCGGCGTCATCAGCGCCCAGAAGCTGGAAATGTTCGGCTACGCGATCGACTCGCCGATGAAGAAATACCTCTTCGTGCTGGCCATCGTCACCGTGATGGCACTGATCGCCAAGAACCTGGTGCGCAGCGCTACCGGCCGCGCATGGATGGCGGTGCGCGACATGGATGTGGCGGCCGAAGTAATCGGCATACCGCTAATGAAAACCAAGCTCGTGGCATTCGCGGTCAGCTCGTTCTACTGCGGCGTAGCCGGCGCGCTATACGCATTTTGTTACCTCGGGTCGGTCGAGCCGGATGGCTTTTCGCTGGACCTGTCGTTCCGTATCCTGTTCATGATCATCATCGGCGGGGTCGGCAGCATCCTCGGCGCGTTCCTCGGCTCGGCCTTCATTTTGCTGTTCCCGATTTTTCTGGATAACTTCCTGCCACCGCTGGCAACGCTGCTGCACCTGCCGTTGTCCGGCTCGGCGGTCTCGCATATCCAGATGATGCTGTTTGGCGCGCTGATTATTTTCTTTCTGATTGTCGAACCGCACGGGCTGGCGCGCATGTGGGCGATCACCAAGGAAAAGTTGCGCCTGTGGCCGTTCCCGCATTAAGTCATTACCGTGGCACCCAAAAAAGTACCTCATCCACATGAAGGAGACAGCATGACCAAGTTACAGAATATTTTGCTCGCCGCAGCCACCGTCGCGACCCTGCTCGCGCCGGTGACCCAAGCGGTAGCTCAAGCCAATGACCAGTTCATTGCGATCCCGAGTTACCGCGTTGGCCCGTATGGCGCCAACGGCCAGTCGTTCTACGGCGGCTATGTCGATTACCTGAACTACGTGAACCTGAAAGAAGGCGGCATCAACGGCGTCAAGCTGTCCTGGGAAGAGTGCGAAACCGAGTACAACAACGCCAAAGGCGTCGAGTGTTACGAGCGTTTGAAAAACAAGAATCCGGTCACCAAAGGCACCGCCTACAACGTGATGGCGACCGGCATTTCCTACGCGCTGATCGACAAGACGGCCGAAGACAAAGTGCCGCTAATGATGGTCGGTTACGGTCGTACCGACGCCGTCGATGGCTCGGTATTCCCGTACGCCTTCCCGCTGGTAACGACTTATCAGATGCAGGCGTCGGCCATCGTCAAGTTCCTCACCACCAAAAACGGCGGCTCGCTGGCCGGCAAGAAAATCGCTTTCCTTTATCACGACTCGGCCTATGGCAAGGAGCCGATTGGTGCGCTTGAGGCCGAAAGTCTGATTGGCAAGTTTGCGCTGATCCAGATTCCGGTCGCGCATCCGGGCAACGAGCAAGGCGCGCAATGGCTGCGCATCCGCCAGGAAAATCCTGACTACGTGATTTTCTGGGGCTGGGGTGTGATGAACCAGACCGCCATGAAAGCCGCCCAGAAAGTCGGCTACTCACGCGACAAGATGATCGGTTCCTGGTGGGCCGGCTCGGAAGAAGACACGGTACCTGCCGGTGAAGCCGCCAAGGGCTACATGAGCGCGACCTGGAATGTCTCCGGCAAGACCGTGCCGGTCATTGCCGACATCGAAAAAGTCGTCTACGCCGTCGGTAAAGGGAACATGCAAGACCAGGCCAAGGTCGGCACCATCCTGTACAACCGTGGCGTATCAGTAGCCATTGCTACCGTCGAAGCTATCCGGACGGCGCAAGGCAAATACGGCAAAGGCAAAGTCATCTCCGGCGAACAAATGCGCTGGGGCCTGGAAAACCTGAACATCACCAACGCCCGTCTCGGCGCGCTCGGTGCGACCGGCCTGCTGCCTGAAATCAAGACCAGCTGCGACAACCACGAAGGTTCCGGCAAGGTCAAGATCCAGCAATGGGATGGTGCCAAATGGGTGCTGATTTCGGACTGGATCGAAGGCAACAAGGCCTTGATCCATCCGCTATTCAAGGCCAACGCTGCCAAGTACGCCAAAGAGAAAAACATCACGCCGGCGTGCATGAAGTAACTGGTGCCGGGATCCGGTCCTGTCTTTGCGGGACCGGATCCCACCCATTCTTGACCCTGGAGAAATCATGTCCGCAGGACTGCGCATCAACAATATCGAAGTCATTTACGACCACGTGATCCTGGTCCTGAAAGGCGTTTCGCTGGAAGTCCCGCAGGGCAAGATCGTCGCCCTGCTCGGTGCTAATGGCGCCGGCAAAAGCACCACCCTGAAAGCCATCTCGAACCTGCTCGCGGCAGAGCGGGGCGATGTCACCAAAGGCAGCATCGAATACAACGACGAACGAGTCGACCAGCTGACGCCAAACGAACTGGTCAAGCGCGGCGTAATCCAGGTCATGGAGGGGCGACACTGCTTCGCCCACCTATCGATCGAAGACAACCTGCTCACGGGTGCCTACACGCGCAACATCAGCGCGGCCGACACCCGCCACGAACTCGAAAAAATCTACACCTATTTCCCGCGCCTGAAGATCCGGCGCAAATCGCAAGCCGGCTACACCTCCGGCGGCGAACAGCAAATGACCGCGATCGGCCGCGCGATGATGGCCAAGCCCTCGATGATCCTGCTGGACGAACCGTCGATGGGACTCGCGCCGCAAATCGTCGAGGAAATCTTCGACATCGTCAAAGACCTCAACACCCGCGAAAACGTCTCGTTCCTGCTGGCCGAACAGAACACCTCGGTGGCACTGCGTTACGCCGACTTCGGCTACATCCTCGAAAGCGGCCGCGTCGTCATGGAAGGTGCCGCCACGGACCTGGCCAGCAACGAAGACGTCAAGGAGTTCTACCTGGGCGTCTCGGGCGCGGGGCGCAAGAGCTTCAAGGACATGAAATTCTATCGGCGACGCAAGCGCTGGCTGGCATGATCACCGAAACGACAACACTGCAAAAAAATTAGGGTCAGAGTTAATTTGATAAATATCAATTAGGGTCAGAGTCAATTTAATAGCTTCCTAAAAGAAAACAATTGGGGTCAGAGTCAATTTAATCAGATCCAAGAAGAAATATTCGACTCTGACCCCAATTAATTTTCCATCGAACGCGAGCACTTCGCAAGCCAAAAACAATAATAGGGTCAGAGTCAATATAACGATGCTACAAAAGCAATATTTGACTCTGACCCCAATTTAATTTTTAACTGACCCCACCGGAACCATCGCCATGTCCGACGCCCTCGACCAACTCGAAACCCGCACCTCTGCTCAACGTGAAGCCGACCTGCTGACACGTCTGCCGCAACTGATCGCCCGCGCGCAAACGGCTAGCGGCTGGGCGCGCATTCTCGATGGTGTCGAGGCGTCCGGCATCACTTCGCGCTCGGCGCTGGCGGCACTACCCGTTACCCGCAAATCCGACCTGCACAGCCTGCAATCGGGCACGCCGCCGTTCGGCGGGCTGACGTCTACTGCGCCGAATGGCTTGCGCCGCATCTTCATGTCGCCTGGTCCGATCTTCGATCCGGAAGGGCGCAGCGAGGACTGGTGGCGTTTTGCGCGCGGGCTGCATGCGCTCGGTTTGCGTAGCGGCGATCTGCTGCAAAACTGCTTCTCTTATCACTTCACGCCGGCCGCCTTCATGGTGGAAGGTGCCGCCACCAAGCTCGGTTGTGTCGTGATCCCGGCCGGTATTGGTCAGACCGAAATGCAAGTCCAGGCAATGGCCGAACTGAAGCCGGTGGCCTATGTCGGCACGCCCTCGTTCCTCAAGCTCATCATCGAAAAAGCCCGCGACATGGGCGCCGACATCAGCGCCACGCAGCGCGCGCTGGTCAGCGCCGAAGCCTTGCCGCCATCGTTACGTAGCTGGCTGCAGGACAATGGCGTGCCGCATGTACTGCAGATGTACGCCTCGGCTGACATCGGCAACATCGCCTATGAAACCGAGACCGACGGCAAGGTTAATCCCGGCATGATCGTCGACGAAGACATCCTGCTCGAGATCGTCCGTCCCGGCACCGGCGACCCGGTCGCGCCCGGTGAAGTCGGCGAAGTCGTCGTGACGTCGTTCAATCCCGATTACCCGCTGATCCGCTTCGCCACAGGCGACCTGTCGGCAGTCCTCGCAGGACCCTCGCCGTGCGGTCGCACCAACCTGCGCATCAAGGGCTGGATGGGTCGCGCCGACCAGACCACCAAGATCCGCGCGATGTTCGTCCACCCGTCACAAGTCGCCGAGATCGTGCGGCGCTTTCCGGCGGTAAGCAAAGCGCGATTGGTGGTGTCGGGCGAAATGGCGAATGACGTGATGACCTTGCAATGCGAAGTGATCGCAGCAGATGTGACCTTGTCGGCGGAAATTGTCGAGGCGATCAGGGAGGTGACGAAGTTGCGGGGGGAGGTTTTGCTGGTAGCGCCAGGAACGCTGGCTAATGATGGGAAGGTGATTGAGGATGCGCGACGATACGAGTGACGCGTGAGAGAAGAGGCAAATAGGGTCAGAGTCAATTTAATTAGTGCCGCCTGGGAAAATTCTACTCTGACCCCATTTTCCCCCAGGAAGGCTGGGCAATGACGGCAAGTTGATTGAGGATACGCGGCGATACGAGTGACGAGTGAAAGAAGAGGCAAATAGGGTCAGAGTCAATTTAATTAGTACCGCTTGGCAAAATTCGACTCTGACCCCATTTTTAAATTCGACTCTGACCCCATTTTTTAAAGATTATTCAGTAGTGCACCCATTTGTGGCTTATCGACTGGGCTGGCGAGGTTAGCTGGAGTAAGCAAATACATATACGCCTGCGACCACCAGCTGCCGCCGGACCAGTAGGTCCAACCGGCCCACACGTCGGCGTTGGCTGAGGTGTAATTCATCATGGCGGAGCCTTCGCTCAAGCATGTTGCATTTTTTGACCAGCCGGCTTCGCCCAGAAACAGCTTGAAGTGGTTGGTGCGGGCCCACAGCGTCGCGCTGTTGAGTACGTCCTTACCCTTACCGAGAACGCATACGTCGCTCATACCCGAGTTGTTACTGTCGAGGTATTGATGCACTTCGAAAGCAAAATTGTTACCCGGCTCGGTAAATCCCTTCCAGGCTGCCGCATTGCCGCTGGAAACCCAGCTATGTGCGCCGGTCCATGACGTTCCCGGAATCAATATTTTTTGCGCTGCACCGGTTGCACGGATTGCGGCGACTGCATCGCTGGCAACCGCTTTCCACTGCGCCGGAGTCTGCTGATTCGGTTCGTTCATCAACGCAAAAATCACATTCGGTTGTGACTTGAACGCGATTGCCATCCGCTTCCAGAAATCGGCAAAGTGAGCAGATGGCAGGCCCCCGGGTACGCCAATCAACTTCATCGTGCGACTGACGGAATCGTATTTACGACCATAGTCATGCGGATCGAGAATGACGTGCACACCTTTACTGGCGCTATAGGTAATGACTTTCTGCAAATTCGCGATCTCATTCACGTTCAGCGCAGCATTGTTGACCGGTTGAATCCGCGCCCCGGAAAATGGCACACGGATGACGGTCATGCCCTTGCCGGCGTAATAATCAATCTCGGCATTGCTAGGGTAGATGTATTGATAATAAAGACGGCCATTTGGATTACCGCCGTTATATTCTCCGCCAGAAATGTTGACACCCTTGAGCTTGACCGGCAACGGTGCCGAGGTGACCGCTGCGGAAACAAAGAACGACAATCCCAGCAAGCAAGTCAATGCGAGGCGGCTGGCCGAAAGGACTGTTGAAATAGAGGAGATGTTGCGATTCATGCAGCGCATTTTTAGCTTCTTCATTTGATTTCCGAAAAGCAATAGTACGCGTCAAAACTTTCTCACGGGCAATTGTTACACTTTTTTTCTGCCGCCTTCATTTTTACGACAACATTTCTTTTAATTAACTATTTTCAACCTGTCTTAACAGTCCATAGCAATAACGACACGAACAACGACACGAACAACACTGGCGATCAACACACTATCGTCCGGTAAATTCACTCCCTTTTTTGGGTTTTCCGGTTCTTATCCGCCCTGAAACCCGCCTGCCCCCAACTGGTCCGGTGGTACACTTTCGCCAACTTTTTTGCATCGAATACGGCACCATTAATCGTATCGCCATCAGGCTAATGTCTAACCGAAAATCAATATTTCCCAAGGAACCACCATGCAATTGATCCCCACCATCCTCTGCGGCGGCGCAGGTTCCCGCCTCTGGCCAGTCTCGCGCGAGATGCATCCGAAGCCATTCATCCGACTCGCCGACGGACAAAGCCTGCTGCAAAAAGCTTTCTTGCGTGGTGCACAACTACCTGACGTTGCCGAAGTCCTGACCGTCACCAACCGCGAGTTACTCTTCAAGACCGAAGACGAATACGGCGAAGTCAATGTAGCCAAACTTCCCGCCTCGTTCATCCTCGAACCCTTCGGTCGCAATACCGCCGCCGCGATCGCCGCCGCCGCGTTGCAAGTAGAAAAAAAATACGGCGCCAGCGCCATCATGCTGGTGCTCGCCGCCGATCACCTGATCGCTGACCAGCCAGCCTTCGAACAAGCGGTAATTGCCGCTACTAAATTGGCCGCCGCCGGCAAACTGGT
>CAILRJ010000299.1 GCA_903836575.1 uncultured Burkholderiales bacterium | reverse complement strand
GACCCGGGCAAATTGCTCAGTGCACTCGGGCGCCTCCTGAAGCTGCGCAATGATGTCGAGCTGTCGAAATCGCTGCACATGTCGACAACGTTGATCGCGCTCATTCGTGATGGCCGACAGCCGGTGACGGGTGCCATCCTGATCCTGATGCACGAAGCCAGCCGGCTCCCTATCGCCGAGTTACGCGCACTAATGGGCGACCGGCGCCGTTCCTGCAGGATGGCCGACGCCGGCTTTTAGGTGCACTCCAAGCAGACCTATCGAAGCGCAGCTATCCTGATCCTATCCATTCCTGTTCCAGAAAGAGAGCTTCCATGTCAATTTATCGAACCCTGCCATTGCGCCTGCCCCTGCTGATCGCGCTGCTGTATGCGCCAGTCAGTCATGCTGCCGAAACCCTTGTCGATCCCGGTTACGGTCCGAACCCGACGCTGCCGGAGGTAACCAGTAGCGTGATTCCGACAGTCAATATTGCGAATGCCAAAGGCTGGCCGCTGGGTTCCGCGCCGAGCCCGGCAGCGGGGCTGGCGGTCAATGCCTACGCCACAGGACTGGATCATCCGCGCTGGTTGTATGTACTACCCAACGGTGACTTACTGGTAGCCGAGTCCAACACGCCTGCCAACACCGACAAGCCATCCGGATTCATCGGCACCATCAAGGGCTTCTTCATGGGCATGGCGATGAAGCGCGCCGGTGCCGGCGTAGTCAGTCCGAACCGTATTATTTTGCTGCGTGACACCAATGGCGACGGCACGGCCGAAACGCGCTCGGTGTTTCTGTCCGGCCTGAATTCGCCGTTCGGCATGGCACTGGTAGGGAACGACCTGTATGTCGCCAATACCGACGCCGTGATGCGCTTCAAGTACACCAGCGGTGAAACCGAAATCACCACGCCAGGCACGAAAGTCGCCGATCTGCCGGCCGGTGAGATCAATCATCACTGGACCAAAAATATCCTTGCCAGCCCCGACGGCAAGCTGCTGTATGCAACAGTCGGTTCGAACAGCAACGTCGCTGAAAACGGCATTGAGGCCGAAGATGGCCGCGCGGCGATCATGGAGATCGACATCAACAGTGGCAAGTCACGCGTGTTTGCCACTGGCTTGCGTAATCCAAACGGTATGGGCTGGGAGCCGAAAACCGGCGCCCTCTGGACTGCCGTCAACGAACGTGACGAGCTGGGCAATAATCTGGTGCCGGACTACATTACCTCGGTCAAGGATGGCGGATTTTATGGCTGGCCCTACAGTTACTATGGTCAAAAAGTCGATATCCGCGTCAAGCCGCAGCGCCCCGATCTGGTGGCAACTGCACTGGTACCGGACTACGCAATGGGTTCGCATACGGCTTCGCTCGGCCTGACCTTTAACGAAAGCACGCTGCTGCCGGCTAAATATCTCGGCGGTGCATTTGTCGGTCAGCATGGTTCATGGAATCGCAAACCGGCGAGCGGCTACAAAGTGGTGTTCGTGCCATTCACCAATGGCAAGCCGGACGGCATGCCGCAAGATGTACTGACCGGATTTCTGAACGCTGATGGCGAAGCGCGCGGCCGGCCGGTTGGCGTGACGATCGATCGCAAGGGCGCCTTGCTGGTGGCTGATGATGTCGGTAACGTAGTGTGGCGCGTGGCACCGGCAACGCCATAAGGAGAGGTTACGGTGCGCACGTGTGCGCACCGGTTCGACGCAAATTTTTCACAGTGCGGGCACGCTCATCACGTGCCCGCGCTGCCGTCTACGCCTTGCCTGGAATGGTCTGCGAGAACAGTGTCTTGAGCTGATGCGGCTGCGAGCGCCAGTACTGCGGCGCGGCATCGATCGAGGCGCCCAGTTCGGCCGCGGCATGCCACGGCCAGCGCGGATCGTACAGCATCGCACGGGCCAGTGCGATCATGTCGGCGTCGCCGTCAGCGAGGATTTGCTCGGCATGAGCGGCTTCGGTAATCAGGCCGACCGCAATCACCGGCATCTCGGTTTCTTCGCGGATGCGGGCTGCAAACGGCACCTGATAGCCGGCGCTAAGCGGAATTTTTTGTGCCGTCGAAGTGCCGCCACTGGAGACGTCAATGAACGCGCAACCACGCTCATTGAGGGCCGCGCAAAACACCACGCTCTGTTCGATATCCCAGCCGTCGTCAGCCCAGTCGCTGGCTGAAATACGCACGCCAACCGGAATGCCGGCCGGCACTGCAGCGCGCACTGCATCGAACACGGCCAGCGGAAAGCGCATCCGGTTTTCCAGACTGCCGCCGTATTCGTCGGTACGCTGGTTCGACAGTGGCGACAAAAATTCATGCAGCAAATAACCATGCGCAGCGTGCAGTTCCAGCACCTCGATGCCAAGCCGTTCTGCCCGCAGGGCGGTGGCGACGAAGGCATCCTGAATGCGCTGCATGCCGGCGCCATCCAGCGCCAGCGGCAGCGTGTCGTGCCCGGCAAACGGGATCGCTGACGGCGCTTCGGTTTGCCAGCCGCCGTGTTCTGCATCGAGGTTCTTGCCGCCTTCCCACGG
>CAILRJ010000298.1 GCA_903836575.1 uncultured Burkholderiales bacterium | reverse complement strand
TGGCCGAGATGGGAAAGATGTCGGTTGATTGTGATTTTTGTGGTCAGCATTACGCCTTCGACAAAGTCGATTGTGCACAATTATTCGTGACAACAGACGTGCTGGCGAGTGATAGCAGCGTCAAGCATTGAGGGTGCGATTGCACCGCATACCAGGTAGCACAGGGTAGGCACGACAATATCGTATCCACCCTGCGCGTGCGCGGTTCTACGGACTACTGCGCATCGGTGGCAACGGCTCGACCGCTGGCGGCGGTTTGACTGCCAGTTCGGGCGCTGCCGTGCCGGCTGAAAGTACCTGAATGAATACTTCGTCTTCCTTCACCATCCCGAGTTCGTAGCGGGCCCGCTCCTCGATCGCACCGGTGCCGGTTTTCAAGTCCTGCACTTCGGAGGCGAGCTTGGTGTTACGGGCTTTCAGTTCTTCGGTTTTCTGGACGGCTGCGTTGACCTGTTGATCCAGTTCGGCCACGCGCAACCAGCCGCCCTTGCCAAACCAGAGCGGGTATTGAATCAGCAATAACAGCGCAGCCAGGCAAATCAGGATCAGGCGCATGGTGTGGATGGTGGGTTGACGTGGTGAGCACGGGCCACGGCGGGCCCGTACAGCCTAGTGTTAGCGCAAGTTGTAGAAAGCCTGACGACCGGGATAACTGGCAATGTCACCGAGGTCTTCTTCGATGCGCAGCAGCTGGTTGTACTTGGCCATGCGATCCGAGCGCGACATCGAGCCGGTCTTGATCTGCAAAGCGTTGGTACCCACCGCGATGTCGGCAATCGTCGAATCTTCGGTCTCGCCGGAACGATGGGAAATGACGGCGGTGTAACCGGCACGCTTGGCCATTTCGATGGCGGCAAAAGTTTCGGTCAGCGTTCCAATCTGGTTGATCTTGATCAGGATCGAGTTCGCAATTTTCTTGTCGATGCCTTCGCGCAGGATCTTGGTATTGGTGACAAACAGGTCATCACCGACCAGCTGGATTTTCTTGCCGAGGGATTCGGTCAGGATGGCCCAGCCTTCCCAGTCGTTTTCCGCCATACCGTCTTCGATCGAAATGATCGGGTACTTGTCGCACCAGGTTGCCAGCAAGTTGGTGAAGTCGGTCGAACTCAGTGCCAGACCGCCTTCGCCGGCCAGCTGATATTTGCCATCCTTGTAGAACTCGCTGGCGGCGCAATCGAGACCCAGCGCGATTTGCGTACCTGGCTCGTAACCGGCTTCTTCAATGGCTTGAATAATCAGCTTGATCGCCATTTCATGATTGTCGACGTTCGGTGCAAAACCGCCTTCATCACCCACCGACGTAGCCAGGCCCTTGGCCTTCAGGATTTTTTTCAGCGTATGGAAAATTTCGGCGCCATAACGGATCGCTTCCTTGAAGCTCGGTGCGCCCACCGGGATGATCATGAACTCCTGGATATCGAGATTGTTGTCAGCGTGCGCGCCACCATTGATGACGTTCATCATCGGTACCGGCATCTGCATTGCACCGCTGCCACCGAAGTAGCGATACAGCGGCAAACCCGATTCTTCGGCAGCGGCTTTAGCCACCGCCATCGAGACGGCCAGCGTGGCGTTGGCACCAAGGCGTGCCTTGTTGTCGGTGCCGTCGAGGTCGATCAGGGTGCGATCAAGAAAGGCTTGTTCGTTGGCGTCGAGGCCCATGATGGCTTCAGCAATTTCGGTATTGATAAACTCGCAGGCTTTCAGGACACCCTTGCCGAAGTAACGACTCATGTCGCCATCGCGCAATTCGATGGCTTCGCGCGAACCGGTCGAGGCGCCGGACGGCACCGAGGCGCGGCCCATGACGCCGGATTCCAGCAGGACGTCACATTCGACGGTTGGATTGCCGCGCGAGTCTATGATTTCGCGGGCGATGATGTCAACGATGGCACTCATGATTTCTCCTGGATCTTTCTGTTTTGAATTGGGGTAAATGGCGAATGGTCAAGCACGACCGCTCAAGCGAAATCGGTTTCAAGGAAACCGTTTTTCTTGACGACACGATCGAGTTCGATCAGCGTCGACAGCAGTTCGCGCATGCGTCCCAGCGGTACCGCATTGGGCCCGTCGGACATCGCTTCAGCCGGATTCGGATGCGTTTCCATGAACAGACCTGCAATCCCCACCGCGACCGCAGCGCGCGCCAATACCGGCACGAATTCGCGCTGACCACCCGATGAACTGCCCTGCCCGCCCGGCAATTGCACCGAGTGAGTCGCGTCAAACACAATCGGGCAACCGGTCTCGCGCATGATCGCCAGCGAGCGCATGTCGGATACCAGATTGTTGTAGCCGAATGAAACACCGCGTTCGCACGCCATAAAATTATCTTCCGGCAGACCGGCTTCTTTTGCCGCGGCACGTGCCTTGTTGATCACGTTGACCATATCATGCGGTGCCAGAAACTGACCCTTCTTGATATTGACCGGCCGGCCCGACTGCGCACACGCATGAATGAAATCGGTCTGACGGCACAAAAAAGCCGGCGTTTGCAGCACATCGACCACGGCCGAGACCGGCTTGATTTCCTCGATCGCATGGATGTCGGTCAGAACAGGAACACCCAGTTCACGCTTGACGTCAGCGAGAATCTCCAGCCCCTTGTCCATCCCGAGGCCGCGAAACGACGTGCCTGACGAGCGGTTGGCCTTGTCGAACGACGACTTGTAAATGAAAGGGATGCCGAGTGCGGCAGTGATTTCCTTGAGCTGACCGGCGGTATCGAACGCCATCTGGCGCGACTCGATCACGCACGGTCCGGCGATCAGGAAAAACGGCTGGTCGAGTCCAATGTCAAAGCCACAAAGTTTCATGCTGCATCCTTGAGTGTGCCGGCACCGGCCTGCTTGTGCGCGAGCGCAGCCTTGACGAACGAGATGAACAACGGATGACCGTCGCGCGGCGTTGATTTGAATTCGGGATGGTATTGCACGCCCAGATACCACGGGTGCGCATGCGCGCCGGAGCGGGGCAATTCCATGATTTCGCACAGGTCTTCGGACGGTGTGCGGGCCGATACGACCAGTCCGGCTTCCTCGACCCGGCTCAGGTAATGGTTATTGGCTTCATAGCGATGACGATGACGCTCGGTGACGACATTGCCGTAAATTTCAGCAGCCAGCGTGCCGGGCTTGACTGCGCAAGTCTGGGCGCCCAGACGCATCGTGCCGCCCAGATCAGAATTGATGTCGCGCTTTTCGACCTTACCGTCATGGTTCTGCCATTCGTTGATCAGGGCCACCACCGGTTGCTCGGTCTCGTTATCGAACTCGGTCGAATTGGCCTTGGTCAGACCGGCGACATTGCGCGCATATTCGAGCAGCGCCACTTGCATGCCGAGACAAATGCCGAGATACGGAATCTTGTTTTCGCGGGCATAACGGGCCGAGGCAATCTTGCCTTCGACACCGCGCTTGCCGAAACCGCCCGGCACCAGGATCGCATCGTACTTGGCCAGACCGGCAGGACCGGCGACTTCGATATCTTCGGAATCAAGATATTCGATGTTGACACGGCACTCGGTATGGATGCCGGCGTGACGCAATGCTTCGGTCAGCGATTTGTAGGATTCGGTCAGATCGACATATTTGCCGACCATGCCGATGGTGACCTCGAACTTCGGATTTTCGAGCGCATGCACCAACCGTGTCCACATCGACAGGTCGGCCGGTTTCGGTGACAGCGCGAGCTTGTCGCAGACGATCTTGTCGAGCCCCTGATCGAACAGCATTTGCGGAATCTTGTAAATCGTATCGGCATCCCACACCGACATCACGGCATCTTCCGGCACGTTCGAGAACAGCGAAATCTTGGCACGCTCGTCATCCGGGATAAGCCGGTCGGCGCGGCACAACAGCGCATCCGGAAAAATCCCGATCTCGCGCAATTTCTGGACGCTGTGCTGGGTCGGTTTGGTTTTCAGTTCGCCAGCCGACACCAGATACGGTACCAGCGTCAGATGCACGAACGCAGCCGCATTGCGACCGGCGCGCAGACTCAGCTGGCGCGCGGCTTCGAGGAATGGCAGCGATTCGATATCGCCGACGGTGCCGCCGATTTCAACCACGGCGACGTCATAGCCTTCGGCACCGCGATGGATGTAATCCTGAATTTCATTGGTGATGTGCGGGATCACCTGCACGGTCTTGCCGAGATATTCGCCACGGCGTTCCTTGCGGATGACCGATTCATAGATCTGGCCGGTCGTGAAGTTGTTGACCTTGCGCATCCGGGTGGTAATGAAGCGCTCGTAGTGACC
>CAILRJ010000297.1 GCA_903836575.1 uncultured Burkholderiales bacterium | reverse complement strand
GCCGGAATTCAAGGAGTACTACGATTTTTTCAGTGCCACCGCCGAGCTGTCCGAGCTGCAGGAGTCGCTCGGCCTGTTCGATGAGACGCCACTCAGTGCTGCCAATTGCGCGGTACGTGACCGTTTGCTGGCCTTGTTGTTGTCGGACGAAGGCGAGCGCGCACTGAAGGAGTTGCAGCGTGTGGCCGACTACCGCAATTACCGTCGCTATGAAATTTTCAAGGAGTCCAGGTCCGGCTCGCAGGTCCGCTTGTCCGAATGGGGCACCGGTTCCGGTGGCCAGCTTGAAACGCCGGCCTACATCATTCACGCTGCGGTGGTGACCAACCGGCTGCGGCATTTCGACAAGGGCAGCAATCTGAAATTGCTGGTCAATGACGAATCGTTCTCGAAGATGGACGAGGGCAGGGCGCGCGATGTCCTGAAATTCTTGCGCGACAATCTCGGCATGCAATTGATTTGCGCGCTGCCGACCAAGCATGCCGGCGCGATCAAGCCGGAGTTTTCACGCGAGTGGAGTTTTAGCCGCACCGAAGCCGAGGACAACGGCGAGGTCGGATTTGTCTCCGAAGCCGATGCGCGCGAATTGCGTACCGACCAGTTGCGGGCCTTGTGGGAGGAGCGTCGGGCCCAGGTGCGGGAGCAGGCGATGCTGGCATTCGGTCAAGCGTGAGCTGTCATTCGGTAGAATGTCGGTTAATGCAACCGGCGAGTGTTAGTTGGTTTGGTGCTCGATGCCGCAGCCATTCCTGACCAACTGAGCACAATCAAAAGAACCCCCGTAGAATCCAAAAACACAATGTGTTGCCATGATCACGAGATGCTCCCTTAGCCCATGAACTTTTCCCCTCGCTACACCCGTACCGCTATCCTGCTGCACTGGATGATCGCCTTGCTGATCATTGCCGGTTTCATTCTCGGCCTGGTGATGACGGATATTCCCGGTTTCACGATGGCCAAGCTCAAGTATTACTCGTGGCATAAGTGGATTGGCGTGACGGTGTTCATGCTGGCCATTGCGCGCGTGGTGTGGCGCAGCACGCATACGCCGCCACCGACTCAGGCGCTGATGCCGGCGTGGCAGGAAAAAGCCGCGCTGATGACGCACTGGCTGTTGTACTTCCTGATCTTTGCAGTGCCGCTGTCGGGCTATTTTTACAGTCTTGCGGCGGGTGTGCCGGTGGTCTACTTCGGCGTGATCCCGTTGCCGGTGCTGATCGACAAAAATGAAGCGATCAAGGACACGCTGCAATTGGTGCATGTCACGCTCAATTACACGATGGCCGGACTGGTCGGCATCCACAGTCTGGCTGCGCTCAAGCATCAATTCTTTGATCGCGACGGCACGCTGGCGCGGATGCTGCCGTTTCTGAAGTAACTCCGGTCAACCCCCTATTCCCACTAACAGGATTCTCCATGCGCACAATTGAATTGTCCACAATCGGTCTGGCTCTTGCGCTGTTGTCGGCCCCGGCCATGGCACAGGTTGATCTCGCCAAAAGCACAGTGTCAGCAACCGCCAAACAGATCGGCGTGCCGATCGAAGGCAAGTTCAACAAGGTCAGTGCGACCATCAAATTCAATGCGGCCCAACTGGCGCAGTCGAGTGCGAAAGTCGAAATTGATGTCGGTAGTTATGACATGGGATCGGCCGAGTACAACAAGGAAGTTACCGGCAAGGACTGGTTCAATGCCGGCCAGTTTCCGAAAGCGACCTTCGTGTCCGGCGCGATTACGGCGGCTGCAGCGGGCAAGTACAATGTGGCCGGCAAGCTCACGCTCAAGGGCAAGACCGTCGATGTCACCATTCCGTTCAGTGTCAAGCCGGACGGTGCAACGCAAGTGTTCGACGGCGTGTTGCCGATCAAGCGCACCGTATTCAACATCGGCGACGGCGAATGGAAAGATACCTCGGTGGTCGCTGATGAAGTGGTAATCAAGTTCCATCTCGTGGTTGCCAATCCCAAGTAATTGTTAACCTTCGTTTTTGCCTCCGTTTTTCTTCTCTTTAAGGACTCTCAATGAAATCAGTCTTCTTTGCTGCCATCGCTACCCTGGTTGCCGCTTCTGCAGTGGCCGCACCGGCCACGTACAACCTCGATCCAGCGCATACCTATCCAAGTTTTGAAGCAGACCATTTCGGCGGCCTGTCCAAATGGCGTGGCAAGATTTTGAAATCGAGCGGCAAGGTAGTGCTTGACCGCGAAGCCAAGACCGGTTCGGTCGACGTCACCATGGACATGGATACGATCGATTTCGGCATGAAAAAAATGAACCAGCACGCCACTTCGGCCGAAATGTTCAATACCGAAAAATTTCCGACCGCAACTTACGCCGGCAAGTTCACCAGGTTTGACGGCGAGAAGCCGACTGAAGTCGACGGCACGCTGACGCTGCATGGCGTCACCAAGCCGGTCAAGCTGGTGATCTCGGAATTCAAATGCATCATGCATCCGATGCTCAAGCGCGAAGTCTGCGGCGCCGATGCGTCGGGTACGTTCAATCGCGATGACTTCGGCGTCGACTACGGCAAGGCAATGGGCTTCAAGCAGGAAGTCAAACTGTCGATTCAGGTCGAAGGCGTGAAGTCGGAATAATTGGTACTGAGCACTGAGCAGTCAGTAACCGGTCATTGAGTTGACCGCAGCAACAGCGACGCAGTCCGGCCGGTCCGGCCTGCGTCAGCAGGGAATCCATGAACGAACTCAAATACCTCGCCGGTTATTCCGACGAACTGCGTACGCAGGTTCACAGCCTGATCGACCGCGACAAGCTCGCTGAAGTCCTGCTGAAGAAGTACGACAAGCCGCACGATATTCGCACCGACAAGGCGCTCTACCAGTACGTGCTGGACCTCAAAAATACCAGTCTGCGCAATGCCGATGCCATCGACAAGGTTGCCTTCGATAGCAAAATTCAGGTACTCAAGCATGCGCTTGGGACACACACCGCGATTTCACGCGTGCAAGGCGGCAAACTCAAGGCCAAGCGCGAGATTCGGGTTGCCACGTTGTTTAAGGAAGTGCCGATCGAGTTCTTGCGCATGATCACCGTGCATGAACTGGCCCATGTGAAAGAGCGCGAGCACGACAAGGCGTTCTACAAATTGTGCTGCCACATGGAGCCGAATTATCATCAGTACGAATTTGATTTACGACTCTATATGACCTATATGGAATTGTCAGGAAAGCAACTCTGGTAACTTAACATTTTTTTACACTTGCCAAGGTGAACGCGAGCATTAAATGTACTATGGACGTTGCAGCCGGAATTGAACCATCACATCCGGCGCATCCCATTCGCATTTTGTTTCTAACGCGTTCCTGGAGAATCTCATGACAACCAGTACCCCCGCATTTGAATTTGCGCTCGCTGTTGACGGCGCCAGCATGCCTTATCTGGTCAGCCCGGTCCTGGCTGATGACGGCCAGTTACGCAAACTGTCGATCTGGAACAATCCGCCTGCGGCTGAAGTGGTCGCCGAAATTGAAGTCAATCCTGAATTGTTCCATCAGTTTGCTCTGCCGAACGTCGAAACTTTCTGCCGCATTGCGATTGCCCAGGCCGCCATCGAAGGCGCGTTCGAGCAGGAGCGCAGCGCGGCGTTTGGCGAAGGCGTGATGCTTGATTTTGCGATCGAACCGTGGGAAGGCGAGCTCGAACCGGTCTAGTCGCTCACGCGCGGTCGGCCTCACCACGCTTTACCGGCAACGGCATCGCATCCCTTTTCGGGCGGTGCCGTTGTTCTCTTCTCCGTCCGGTTGATGTCAGACGATGTCCCACTCAAGTGCGCGCCAGACACCCGCTTCGTAACGCAGCAAGCGCGCCTGATCGAAGCGCCAGAGGTGTAGCCAGCCGTTGTCCAGCAATTGCCGGACCACTGCATGCTTGTCGATCACGTTGTCGATTGCTTGTCGCGACGCGTCGATGACCACGGTGAGCCGCAGCGGTTCATGCCTCCAGCGCTGTCCGTCGTGCAGCGATTGACGCGACAAGCCGGTGCGCAGGTCGCCGCCATTTCCTTCGAACACGCCGATGTTGCCGCCCACCACGTTGTGCAGCACCTTGTTGCCGCTACCGAGGCGAACCGGGTCGCAAGTCGATGCGTGGTACTGCCAGTTGATCCAGTGTGTGACCAGCATCGGCGCGGTCATCAGCAGTTCCAGTACGCTGCCATCGTCGTCCTGGCTGGCCTCATAGTCATGCAGAAAACTGCGTCCCGCCAAGTCCATGCCACGAGTACGTTGGCGCGGCGCGATCAGGAAGGCTGCATTGCCCAGCAGACCCCACTCGGGCCGGGTTTGGGCGCCGTCATTGGCACGACGGCGTAACTGGTTCAGCAGCGCGTCGTGCGGCAGGTCCTGGTTCAAGCCCAGTTTGGGCGCACGCTCGCGCCGGACCTGATCGCCGGCCTTGACAAGGACCGTTTGCAAACGGTCCCAGCGAGGCCGTACTGCGGGAGGCAGCAGATCAAGATCGAAGCCATCGATGTCGTCGGTGGTGGTGTTGTGCAAGGCCGCGACAAACCAGGTTTGGGCGGGGATAACAATCCCCTGTCCGCGCAGCCCGGCGCGCACCGGTACGTCGTTGAGCAATTGGGCCAGACTGCGGGCATTGACTTCGCCGGTTTGTCCGCAACATGCGCCGCAGTCGAGCATTGCAGCGTGGGCATTGTTGACGGATTGGCTGCCATGTCCGACCAGCAGTACCAGCGGCGCGAGATAGCTGTCCAGCCCCATCGCATGCAGAACACGCGTCGCCAGCGCGACTTTGGCAGCAAGATCCTGGCCGCTGAGTTGTGGCCGGCAGATCTGGCGATAGCGTGCCGGCAGTCCATCCAGATCATCGCGCACTCTGGTCCGCCCGGCCGGGCGCAGCCATTGCCCGAGTTTGCCGAGATAGCCGAACCCGGCCGCCTCCACGAATGAAAATGCGGCGCTCGGCCAGCGGCTGGCGGCATGCCACTGATCTTTCAGCGCAAAGCGTGTCAGGCGCGCGCTGCTGGCCGCTGCCAGCTGCCGGATGTCCGTGGCATGGTCCGTGCCACCGGGCGGCATGATGCAATCGGTTACTTCCATCACGGGCGCGAGCAGGCCGGGAAGTTGTGGCCGCCTGGCCTGCGTCGCCAGCGGCGTGTAGGCGACCGGCAGACCGAAGAAGCCGGCAAACCCGATGGTCCGGATCGTCGGTGATACGGTTTCGAGTGCCCGACGCAGTGGCTCGCTGCGCACATCAATGCAAAAAGCGGCCTGCACGTCGACTTGGTCGTCAACTTTCTGCGGCACGCAGGTCAAGTCTGCGGAGCACCGCAGTTGTTGCGCTAGCGGTCGCTGAAAACCGATTTCCAGCGCGACTTGCCAAACCTCGTCAATCAACAGCGCCGCTTCGGCTTGTTGCAACAGTGCCGGAGCTTGCTGCCATTCTTTTTGTAAAGCGGCGAAGGCCTGGCCCGCCGCCGCGTCATCCTTGCCTTCGAGCAAGGCCGCACCCCATGCCAGGCGGATAGCGAGCAGTTCTCGATCATGCGTCTCTTCGCGTCCTTCCAGTCGCGCCTCCCACCCCAGATAGGCCGTCCAGGAGGCCCAGCCGTTCACCGTGAGCAGGACGGCCTCAAGATAATCCGGCCAGATCGCCTGCGGCATTCCAAGGCGCTGCATTACCCAGCGTTCGGCATCCTGCCGGGTGGCGGGCAGTGTGGCGAGCGCGTCGCCCAGGTCCGGCAAGCCCATCAGCGTGCCGATGCCGTGGTCATGTAGTAGCGTGTAACGCCAGAAAGCATACAAGCCGCGTGAGCGCTCCGGCTGCCAATCAGCCTGATGCTGGTCAAAAAAGGCGGCGCAGGTCTGACTGACCTGATGGGTGATGGCCTGCCGCCACGATAGTCGAGTGTGGCGTTTCGGATCGTTGTCGAGCACATCGATCAGCACGGGCAAACGCTGTAGCTGTGGTACGGCATGCAAGGCGTCCAGACATTGCGCAGAAGTCAGTGCCGCCAACCGGGCAGCCGGCACCTGCTTCAGCGCAAGTTCGAGATCCACCGGACTGATGCGGCCTTCGTTCCAGGCTTGCTGCTGGCTCTCTCGCGACGGGAAAACCTGAATGCCGCCCAGTAGTGCCATTCGGGCAGCCACCTGGCGTAACGGCATGCCAACGCGTGCCCAGTGCGGATTGACCGCAATGGCCCGATCCAGCGGCCAGGCCGGCGCAATCGCCTGGCATGCCTTGTCGCAGGCGGCATCGATTTGCGCACGCAACGTGGCTTGCCCGGCTGTTTCGGTACCGCTCTGGTGCGCGTGTTCGGCGGCGTTTTGCGCACCCGTCGTCAATGTATCCATCGGGCGGTTCTCCTTGTGGTGACTCATCGCGGCGCATCCTTTGCGGGGGTCGAGGGCGCACTGATGCTGCCCGATTTTAATGCGCGGGGAATCCAGCGGGCCGGCCAGTATTGCAAGGCCATCCGGGTAAAGGATTCGTCGAGATAAAAACCGGCATAGCTCCAGCGCCGCCATCCGCGCAGTGTTTGCGGTCGCAGCTGCAAGACCACCAGCAGAACATAGAGCGTGGCCATGCCGGTCAGCGCAACCATGCCGAGCAAGTGGTTGGGTCTGTCGACGATGCCGAAAGGCAGCGCATGGGCCAGCAACGCGGCGCCGGTAAGACCCGCCACCATGAGCAGGCCGGCGCCGCCGTGCAAGCAGATGGTCCGCATGCTGCCGGGCTGGCCGGGTAGCCACAACAACGGTGCCCAGGCCAGGCCCAGGACAGCACTCCACCACCAGGGCCACGCCGAAATAGTCACTATTGACTGGATCAGCAGCACAGTCGGTATCGCACCTATCGGGGCGAGCAAGAGACTGATCGGTATCGGCGCCACCGTGCCGTGCATCGCGTGCAAGCGGGTCTGTCGCACTACCATCGAGGCCGACAGGAAAGCCTGTGCCTTGTAAAGTGAGTGGCCGAGCAGATGCAGTGCTGCGAGGGTGTACAGACCAAGACCGCATTCGAGCACCAGAAAGCCCATTTGTGCGGTGGTGGACCAGGCCAGTCGCACCTTGATGCTGATGCGGGTCAGCATCACCAGGCCGGCAAGCACCGCGGTTCCCAGCCCGAATACGACCAGGATCGTGCGCGCCGGCATCGCTTGGTCCAGCAAAGGGGCGAAGCGAATCAGTACAAAGCCGCCCAGATTGACGACGCCGGCATGCAGTAATGCAGAAACCGGGGTGGGCGCTTCCATCACTTGAGTCAGCCAGCCGTGTACCGGTAACAGCGCGGTGCGCAAGATGGCGGCCAGCACCAGACAGACTGCGCTCAACTGCAAGGTGAGGGACAAGCCATGGCGGTCGATATGCGTCCACAGGTCTGACAACGAACCGCTACCCGCCTCGTTCCAGGCCAGCGCTGCAGCGATGATTAACAGCCCATCGGCAAACCGGTCAGCGATCTGTTTTTTGTGCGCGGCGAGCAGGGCAAACGGACGGTCCGGATAAAAACACAGCAAGCGCTGCAGCACGCCACCGACCAGGGCCCAGGCAGTAATTAATACCAGCCAGTGATCGGCCATCAGCAATACGTGTACGGCGCTCAGCACACCCGCGAGTGCGGCGATAAAACGCCGTTGCCCCGGTTCGCCATCAAGGTAGCGGGCAGAGAAAGCCGCGATGACACTGCACAGCAATTGCACCAGCAAGGCCAGCGCATTCCCAATCGGGGTGGTCATCAGCCAGGGATGAAATTCGGGAAGTTGCGGTCCGGCCCACGCAGTGACTACCGCACAGACCACGGCGATCCCCGACAGTCCCATGAATACTTGCCAGAGTCGTTTGACGGACAGCAGCGGCAGCAGCGATAACAGCGTTCCTGCCAGCATCAGCATGGCCGGCATCAGCGCGACAATCGCAAAAAGAAGATGTTTCATTGCAAAATTCCCTGGTGTCGAATTGGTCAAAGTATGTCGATCGCCGATTGTTCTGTAAAATATTTTTATACGATCTCATCGATACATAAAACAGAGCAATGAATCTCGAACAACTAAACTTTCGTCATCTTTTTTATTTCTGGCGTGTTGCCAAGGTCGGTCATCTGACCCGCGCTGCGAAGGAACTACACACGTCGCAGTCGTCGCTGTCGGCGCAGATCCGTCAGTTGGAGGAGCGCCTCGGCGAGGTCTTGTTCAACCGCGACGGACGCGGTCTGATACTGACCGATACCGGACAACTTGTGCTGACCTACGCCGAGGATATTTTTGGTCTCAGCCGGCAAATGCTGGGCCGGTTGCAGGGGCGCAGCGAGGGCGTGACCCGTTTGCGCATCGGTAGCGTCGCGACGATGTCACGCAATTACCAGGAAAACAGACTGCGCCCGTTACTGACCGATCCGACTGTGATGCTGACGCTCGAGTCCGGGCTGCTCGATGATCTGCTGACCCGCTTGCTCGAGCATCAGCTCGATGTGGTTCTGGCAAACGAAACAGTCCCTTCGGAGGCGAACCGTCCGTTGCACTGCCACTTTCTGGGTAGTCAGGCGATTTCTTTTGTTGGGCCTGGTGCACTCTGGCAACCGCTTGGCTTGCGCGTGCCTGAAGATCTCGATGGCCTCGACATTGCGCTGCCCGGACCACGTAGTGCGATTCGGGCGCAGTTTGATGCACTGTGTGCGTCGGCAAAAGTGAGCCCGCGCGTGCGCGCCGAGGTTGATGACATGGCCATGCTGCGTCTGATTGCACGCGATAGTGGCTGGGTAACGGTACTTCCGGAAGTGGTGGTGCAGGACGAGTTGCTGTCCGGCTCGCTGGTGTGCGTTGGCCGTTCCACGCTGCTGGAAGAACGCTTCTACGCCATTACCACGCCACACCGTCATCACATAGAACTGCTGGACCGGTTGCTCTCCGGAAGCGCCGGAACCTCACTTGCCCGATAAATATTCCGGGCTTTGCGCGCGGTCACGGAACTGAAACGCGCGCGTCATCTTCTTGACATTGAGTATCGCTACACTTGGTTTTTTTTAAGTGGGCCAATCAATGAATACGCTGAAAAAACAAGAAAAGAAAACCGACCTGTCCGTGCCTGGCAATCCGGGTCGTCGCCAGTTCGTCATCACCATGTCATCGGTCGCAGCGGTACTGGCCGCGGGCGGTGCGATGACTTCCTGTGGCGGTTCCGGCACCGAACTCAACGGCGAGTTGGCCGCTTTTAATTATGGCGTTGCCAGTGGCGATCCGCAGATAGACAGAGTCATCCTGTGGACGCACGCAAAAATATCGACGGACGATGCGGTCGCGCTGGTCTGGCAGGTCGCCGCCGATCCCGGCTTTGCCACGCTGCTGGCGTCCGGCAAAGTCGTTGCCAGCAGTGCCAGCGGTTTTACCGCCAAGGTGGATGCAACCGGACTGCAGCCCAATACCGAGTACTACTATCGTTTCATGGCGCCGAACAATAGCATCTCTGGCGTCGGTCGCACCCGGACCTTGCCGGTCGGCAGCGTGGCGGAAGTCAAGCTGGCCGTGTTTTCCTGCAGCGATTATCCGGCTGGCTATTTCAATGCCTACGATGCGGCGGTTTCATCCGGCGCGCAGTTTGCGCTGCACCTCGGTGATTATATTTACGAATACAAGGATGGCGTCTATCCGCCGACCGCATCAGCGGTGGCCGCGCGCGTGTCGGCACCGGCTAATGAGGTGGTGACCCAGGCCGACTACCGGGCGCGCCATGCGTTGCACAAAGCCGATCCCTATGCCAAGGCGTTGCACGCGCGCATGCCGATGATTGCTATCTGGGACGACCATGAATTCGCCAACAATGCCTGGATGGATGGTGCCGAAAATCATGACCCAGTCACCCAGGGTCCATGGGCCGCCAGAAAGGCCGCTGCCAGCGCGACGTATCACGAGTGGATGCCGATCCGCTCGCCGGATGCGGCCAATCTGTTGAAGATTTATCGCTCGTTTGATTTTGGTAATTTGCTCTCGCTGCACATGCTCGACACCCGCATCATCGGCCGTGAACATCAGCCGGACCGCACGCTCGACGCATCCGGGCGCGACATCGCTGATCCGGCTTTTCTGCCGTATGCCTTCAATACCAAAAAGCAGCTGATGGGCACTACCCAGCAAGCCTGGCTGGACAATCAGATGACTGCCTCGGCAGCCACCTGGCAAATCCTCGGCAACCAGACGGTGATGGGACGCATCAAAATTGCCGCTTCAGTGCTGTCGGCAAACTTGAGCGCAGCATCGGTCACAGCTTATCTGACCGCCAAGGCGACGCCCGTAGCGGCACAGACGCAAGCCCAGAAAGATCTGCTGGACCCGACCAAAAATCCGAAAATTTCCTATAACTTCGATGACTGGGAAGGCTATCCCGATGCCCGTGACGCGGTACTGGCATCGGCGGCAAAACTGAAGACGGCAGGGAAAAAATTCGCGGTGTTATCCGGCGATAGTCATAACGCCTGGTTCAACAAGCTGACGCTGGCCGATGGCACGCAGGTTGGCGCCGAGTTTGCCGGCATGGCGGTAACGTCGTCAGGATTCGAGTCTTTTTTTCCACCGGCAGCTTTTCCGCCGGCGACCCTGGCCGCGACCATCAAGGCGCTGGTCGACGACATCATTTACATCGACACGTCGCGCCGTGGTTACATGCTGGTGACGATTACACCCGCACTGGTGATGACGGACTATGTCTATGTCAGCACCATCACCAGTTCGAGTTACACGACGCTCACCGAGAGGTTTTCTTACGCCGGTTGATGCCGGATAGGACGCCAATGTACAAGCCGCCACTAGCCACTAGCCACTAGCCCCGGGTACCTCGGTGGCTGGCGGTCGCCGCCCGCCAAAGCAGCTCGGCGCGCGTTATCTCTGCCATCTCCATCCCCCTAAAACTTGCGCTGACAGCGAGGGCGGGTCCGCCCCGTGCCTGGCTTCTTT
>CAILRJ010000296.1 GCA_903836575.1 uncultured Burkholderiales bacterium | reverse complement strand
TCATCGACGCGGACGAAGCGCTTCAGCTGGCCTGCATGAATTATCGCGCTGGTATCAAGGCGCGCGGTGCAGCGGCGTTCGAGGCGGCGGCGCGTCACATGCAAATCGGCATCGCGCTGTTGCCGGCCGATGCATGGCAAGGGCACACGGAATTGATGCTCGACCTGCAACTGGGCGCTGCCGAGACGGCCTGCCTGTGCAATCAGTTTTCCAGGGCCGAGGCGATCTATCCAGTGGCGCTGGCACACTGCACGGATGCGCTGCAAGCCGTTCGCTGCATCGCGCAGCAAGCCAGCCAATACCAGTTACAGGGGCGCTTGCCCGAAGCGATCCGCATCTTGCGTGACGCATTGGGCTTGCTGGGGATAACGGTCAGCGACGACAGTGTTGTACTCAAGGCCGGCATTGCGGAGATTGTTGCCGACATCACGAAACACCATGGCGATCGCGAGCTGGACACATTGCTCGACGCCACACCGATGCAGGATCCGCATGCGCGCGCGACGATGCAAATGATGCAGCGCTTGTGGCAAGCCAGTTATTACGCCGGCCAGCAAGATCTGAGCATGACGATGGTGGTGTCGATGACGCGCTTGTCGATGCAGCAGGGTAATAGTGACTTCACGCCGGTGGCCTACGTCGCCTATGCTTTTTTCCTGTCCGGCACCTACCACGACCAGCGCAGTTACCGCTTCGGTGCGATGGCGCTGGAGCTGGCCAATCGTGGCAACAACATGCAGGCGCGCGTGCTGACCGGTCTGATGTTCGGCGCGATGATCAGCCACTGGACCCAACCATTGAGCAGTTCGATTACGCTGTACGACGACGCGTTCCGGGACGCCCGCGACAGCGGCGACTTCGTCAACGTCGGTGTGGTCGCGGCAGTGCGGGCCACTGACCGGCTCATTGTTGGTCACTATTTGCCGGACCTGCTGCAAGCCACCACGCGCGACCTCGCCATCATGCGCAGCCAGGGCCAGCTCGACATGATCGATTGCACCATCGCGGCTGCGTTGCAGCCGGCCCGTTGTCTGATGGGCCTGACCAGGCGCACCGATAGTTATGATGACGACGATTTCAGCGAAGCCGGTTTTCTGGCACGTTACGGCAGCTCGCGCTTGTACCTCGCCTATTTTTATCAGGGAAAAATCCGTAACGCCTACCTGTTCGACAGCGCCGATGCCGAACTGCAGGCCGGACAACTGGAGCTGGTGGTGCAGATCCTGCGCGGCCAGGCCAAGGTGCCGGAAACGACGTTGTATGCAGCACTGATCTGGCTGCGCGCGTTGCAACGGCAACCGCAGCGCGCCGATGCTGAAGAACTGCTGGCACGTGTGAGTGCACACCTCGTGCTGCTGGCCAACTGGGCGCAATTGAATCCAGTCCATCTGGCCGCCGGCAACTGGCTGGTACAAGCCGAGCTGGCGCGCTATCGCAAGGACATGCCGCTGGCACTGAGCTTTTACCGGCAAGCGATCGATGCTGCGCATGACAGCGGCTACCTCAATATCGAAGCCTTGGCCAACGAATTGTGCGGTCAGTTCTGGCTGGCGCACCACCAGCCGCGTGTTGCCGCCACGTTCCTGCAAGACGCGCTGGATCTGTACCGGCGCTGGGGTGCCGACGGCAAGGTAGCGCAGCTCGCCGCACAACATGGCAGTCTGGTCCATCCCGGTACCGGTGCGGTCGCGCCGCATTTCGTCCCGGCGACCGATACGGCCGGCACGTCGGGCAATGCAGCGCTCGACCTGTCATCCATTATCAAGGCGTCGCAGGCCTTGTCCGATGAAATTGGCTTACGCAACGTGTTACAGCATCTCATCGCCATCGTGCGTGAAAACTCCGGCGCACAGGTGGCCCGACTGCTGTTGTTCGAGGCCGGTGTCTGGCGTGTCGAAGCCGAGATGGACGACAGCCGGCTCACCGTACTGGAATCGCGTGTCGTGTCGCTCGACAGCTCTGCCGACCTGCAATTTCCGCTGTCGCTGCTGCGTTTTGTGGTGCGCACCGGCGAAGTCCTTATTGAGGACAACCTGA
>CAILRJ010000295.1 GCA_903836575.1 uncultured Burkholderiales bacterium | reverse complement strand
TAGCAGCAGGCTCGCGGCGTAACAGAGCATGACGGCGACGACGTCGTAACGGCCGAACGTAATGGCCGAGGTGCGGATGCCAATCTTCAGGTCGTCGTCGCGGTCGACCATCGCATATTCGGTGTCATAGGCGACTGCCCAGAACACATTGGCAATCAGCAGCAGCCACGCTTCGACTGGCACCGTATTCAATACGGCGGCATAAGCCATCGGAATCCCGAAGCCGAACGCGATCCCGAGATACGCCTGCGGAATCGCAAAGAAGCGCTTGAAATAGGGATAGCTACCAGCGATCAGCACGGCGGCGAACGACAGTTGCTTGGTTAGCGCATTGAGCGGCAGGATCAGTGCGAATGACAGCAGCACCAGCACCAGTGCGACCACCAGCGCTTCCCATGAGCGGATCTTGCCGGTGGTCAGCGGACGCTGGGCGGTGCGTTTTACATGACGGTCGATGTCGCGGTCGGCATAGTCGTTGATGGCGCAACCGGCCGAGCGCATCAGCAGCGTACCCAGCGCGAAAATACCCAGTAGCGACCAGTCCGGCGGGCCGTCAGAGGCCAGCCACAGCGCGCCCAGCGTCGGCCATAGCAGCAGCAGGGTGCCGACCGGTTTGTCGAGACGGACCAGCCGGAAATAAAGCGCGAGGCGCTGCATGATCAGTTTTTTCACGGCATCAGCCGTCCACTGCGGAGGCATCCGGCAGCATTGACACGCCGTGCAGTTCGCAGCGCAGGACCGCGGCCCGGATGGCTGCGATTGCGGCCAGCCGGGTGAAACTCTTGCGCCAGACGATGACGACGCGCCGTGATGGCACCGGCGGTGCCAGCGGCACGTAGCGCAACAGACCATCGGCGGCCTGCATGTCGGGTACTGAGGCGCGCGGCAGGACGGTGATGCCGATGCCTGACGCCACCATGTGACGGATGGTTTCCAGCGACGAACCTTCAAAGGTGCGGGCAATACCGTCGTTACCGGTCGCAAAGCGCGACATCTCCGGGCAGACTTCCAGCACCTGATCGCGGAAGCAGTGGCCGTTTCCGAGCAGCAGCATGTTTTCGGACTTCAGTTCTTCCGAGGAAATGATGTCGCGACTAGCCCACGGATGGTGGGCGGGCAGGGCGACCACGAACGGTTCGTCGTACAGCGCCTGCACCGACATGCCGGCGTCATTGAATGGCAGCGCAATGATGGCAGCGTCGAGTTCGCCCTGGCGCACCATCTCCAGCAGCCTGACGGTAAATTGCTCTTGCAGGATCAGCGGCATCTGCGGCACCGTGGTGATCATGGTCTTGACCAGTGGTGGCAGCAGGTACGGTGCAATCGTGTAGATGATGCCGAGCCGGAACGGACCGGCTAGCGGGTCCTTGTTCTGTTTGGCGATTTCCTTGATCGCTGCGGTTTGTTCGAGCACGTGCTCGGCTTGCGCGACGATCAGTGCGCCCAGCGGCGTCATCGAAATTTCGCTGCCGCCGCGTTCGAAGATGATCACGCCAAGCTCGTCTTCAAGCTTCTTGATGGCCACCGACAGGGTGGGCTGGGCCACGAAGCAGGATTCGGCGGCATGGCCGAAGTGCTTTTGGCGGGAGACGGCGACGATGTATTTGAGTTCGGTGAGGGTCATGGGTCGGGATGGTGTTGAATTTGGTTTTGCGGTAATCGCGGGTTATCGCGGCTAGCAACCAGGGTCAGAGTTTTTTTTCGCAGGGGGTATCGCGAAAATTACTCTGACCCTGCTTGCGGGTTACAGAGTTCGGTCTATCAAATTGCTTTGCTTTGCTTTGTTGTTGTTTTTGTTGCTCGTGCAGATACTGCTTTCGGTCGGTTTTCCTGTGATCGCGCATCACCTCTGCCAGCAAGCAGGGTCAGAGTTTTTTTTCGCAGGGTTATCGCGAAAATTACTCTGACCCTGCTTGCGGATTCGGAGCGCTTAGCATCCAATTGCCGTGCTGGGGTTGCTGATTCCGTAGGCGCTCCGTCACGACCTAGCCGGGGGCGGCCCGGCAGCCGGTCCCTTCTTTTTGCTTCGCCAAAAAGAAGTAACCAAGAAAAAGGCGACCGCGAGACGGCTGCCCGTCGGGTTCCCAAAAACGGTAGCCAGTCAGGGGGAGGGCCGCAAACTCGCTGCGCTCAAACAGTGCAGCCCTCTTATCCCCTGCCTGACTACCGTTTTTGGCAGCTGTCTCAATGCGGGGCAGGTCAAAAGCTACTTCAAGTTCAACTGCCACTTCAACATCAACATTAATTCCTTAAACTACCGCTCAGTAAAATTTGCCGTAGTTTCTCATATCCCCCGCCACTACACTTTCAGAAATTCTTCCTTCGCACCCAGCCATCTGGCCAGATGCCTTTCTACGGTCACCGGATCGTCGCGTAGCAGGTCGATGGCTACGGTGCGGGCTTGCTCGACCAGCCATTGGTCAGTCTCCAGATCGGCGAAGCGCAGCATCGCCTGCCCCGATTGCCGCGCCCCGAGAAATTCGCCCGGTCCGCGGATCTGCAAGTCGCGCCG
>CAILRJ010000294.1 GCA_903836575.1 uncultured Burkholderiales bacterium | reverse complement strand
GCCGTGCCAGGCGCTGCGGTGCCACCAACGGCTCCTGTTGCACCGGCATCGGCAACGCCGGTTGGTCAATCAGGACCGATTCCAAAATAAGTTAAAAAAAGTCCGTTTCTCCCTCTGATAGATGCATTTGTGCATTGAACAAAATGGGGGAATGCAGTTACAATACGGGCCTCACGCCGACGTGGTGAAATTGGTAGACACGCTATCTTGAGGGGGTAGTGGCGAAAGCTGTACGAGTTCGAGTCTCGTCGTCGGCACCATACGAAAAAAAGCCAGCAGGGTACAATACCGTGCTGGCTTTTTGTTGAGGAATGTATTTATTTCCTTGGGTCAGTTTAACTTTTCAATCTGATTGCGCGAATCGTGAACCTCGAAACCTACTTCCCAGTATTACTCTTCATTTTGGTCGGCATCGGTGTTGGTGTCGTTCCTCAATTACTTGGTCGCGTGCTCGCGCCATTCAAACCTGACTCCCAGAAAAACTCGCCGTACGAATGTGGCTTCGAAGCGTTCGAAGATGCACGGATGAAGTTCGACGTTCGTTATTATCTGGTTGCCATACTTTTCATTTTGTTCGATCTTGAAACGGCATTTTTCTTCCCGTGGGGCGTCGCCATGCGAGACCTCGGCTGGGCCGGATTCGTCACGATGCTGGTGTTTATCGCCGAGTTCGCAGTCGGGTTCTGGTACATCTGGAAGAAAGGTGCCCTTGACTGGGAATAAATCATGGCAATTGAAGGCGTACTAAACGAAGGTTTTGTTACTACTACAGCTGACAAGTTAATCAACTGGACCCGCACCGGATCAATGTGGCCGATGACATTCGGCCTGGCCTGCTGCGCCGTTGAAATGATGCATGCCGGCGCGTCGCGCTATGACATGGATCGCTTCGGCGTCGTGTTCCGCCCGTCTCCGCGGCAGTCCGATGTGATGATCGTGGCCGGCACGCTGTGCAACAAAATGGCACCGGCACTGCGCAAGGTGTACGACCAGATGGCCGAGCCGCGATGGGTTATTTCGATGGGCTCTTGCGCCAATGGCGGCGGGTACTATCACTATTCGTACTCGGTAGTACGCGGTTGCGATCGCATCGTGCCGGTCGATATTTACGTGCCGGGTTGCCCGCCGACAGCCGAAGCGCTGCTGTATGGAATCATGCAGTTGCAAAACAAGATCAAGCGTACCAATACGATTGCGCGTTAAGCCCATGACAACCAAACTCGATAATCTCGAAGCCGCGCTGCACAGCGCGCTGGGCGACCATATCGTCAGCCTGACCAATGCCCTCGGTGAAATCACCGTCGTCGTCAAGGACAGCAACTATCTGTCAGCGATGCGGGTCTTGCGCGATCATCCGGATACGCGTTTCGAACAATTGCTGGACCTCGCCGGTGTCGACTATTCGGAGTTTGGTGACGGCGCTTGGGATGGTCAGCGTTTTGCCGTGGTGTCGCACTTACTCTCGCTGTCGCACAACTGGCGCGTGCGTGTCCGTGTTTTCGCCAGCGATGATGAAGTGCCGGTCGTCGCCTCGTTGATTGACGTCTGGTCGAGTGCTAATTGGTACGAGCGCGAAGCATTCGATTTCTTTGGCATTCTGTTCTCAGGCCATGACGACTTGCGCCGGATTCTGACCGACTACGGTTTCATCGGTCACCCGTTCCGCAAGGATTTCCCGGTGTCCGGCTTTGTCGAAATGCGCTACGACCCGGAGCAAAAACGGGTGATCTATCAACCGGTGACCATTGAGCCGCGCGAGGTCGTGCCACGCGTGATTCGCGAAGAACAATACGGGATCAAATAATGGCTGAGATTAAAAACTACACACTCAATTTCGGGCCACAGCATCCTGCTGCGCACGGCGTATTACGCCTCGTGCTTGAGCTCGATGGCGAAGTGATTCAACGCGCCGATCCGCATATCGGCTTGCTGCATCGCGGTACCGAAAAACTCGCGGAACAAAAAACCTATCTGCAGTCAGTGCCGTACATGGATCGTCTGGACTATGTCTCGATGATGTGTAACGAGCATGGTTACGTGATGTCCATCGAGAAGCTGCTCGGACTTGAAGTGCCGTTGCGTGCCCAGTACATTCGCGTGATGTTCGATGAAATCACCCGCTTGCTGAACCACTTGCTGTGGTTGGGTGCCCATGCGCTCGACGTCGGTGCGATGGGTGTGTTCCTGTACGCATTCCGTGAACGCGAAGATTTGATGGACTGCTACGAAGCGGTCTCCGGTGCCCGATTGCACGCGGCGTATTACCGTCCTGGTGGTGTCTATCGGGACTTGCCGGATGTCATGCCGAAGTACAGCGCATCGATTTTGCGCAATGACAAGGCGATCCGCCAGCTCAATGAAAACCGTCAGGGTTCGCTGCTCGACTTCATCGAAGATTTTACGAATCGTTTCCCGCATTACGTCGACGAATACGAAACGCTACTGACCGACAACCGGATCTGGAAACAGCGTCTGGTCGGCGTCGGCGTGGTCTCGCCGGAACGGGCGAAAGCGATGGGCTTTACCGGCCCGATGCTGCGCGGTTCCGGCATCGAATGGGATTTGCGCAAAAAGCAACCGTATGAAGTCTATGACTTGCTCGACTTCGATATTCCAGTCGGTGTCAACGGCGATTGCTACGATCGTTATCTGGTACGTGTCGAAGAGATGCGCCAGTCCAACAAGATCATCAAGCAATGCGTCGAATGGCTGCGCAATAACCCGGGTCCGGTAATGACCGACAACCACAAGGTGGCACCGCCATCGCGGGTGAACATGAAGTCGAACATGGAAGAACTGATCCATCACTTCAAACTGTTCACCGAAGGATTTCACGTACCACCGGGTGAAGCGTATGCTGCGGTCGAGCACCCGAAAGGCGAGTTCGGCGTGTATCTGATTTCGGACGGGGCCAACAAGCCGTACCGTCTGAAAATTCGGGCACCGGGCTTCGCCCATCTGCAAGGTTTGAACGAAATGGCCAAGGGCCACATGATTGCCGATGCTGTCACCATCATCGGTACGCAAGATATTGTCTTTGGTGAAATTGATCGCTGATTCGCGATAGGCTATTGAGGCACAAAGCATGCTGTTATCTGAACTAGCGTATAAAAAAATTGATCGTGAAGTGAGCAAGTTTCCCGTCGACCAGAAGCAGTCGGCGGTAATGGGTGCACTGGCGATTGCCCAGGACGAAGCAGGCTGGCTGTCGCCGGCCTTGATGCAGGAAATCGCCGACTATCTCGGCATGGCGGCCATCGCTGTGCAAGAGGTCGCAACGTTCTATGCGATGTATAACACCGCGCCGATCGGCAAATTCAAAATTACCGTTTGCACCAATTTGCCGTGCGCCTTGTCCGGCGGCGAAAAAGCAGCGCAATACCTGAAGCAAAAACTGGGTATCGACTACCGCGAAACGTCGGCCGACGGCCAGTTCACGCTGGAGGAAGGCGAGTGCATGGGCGCCTGCGGTGATTCACCAGTGATGCTGGTCAATAACAAACGCATGTGTAGCTGGATGTCCAACGACAAGATCGATGACCTGGTAGAGGAGTTGAAAAAATGACGAGCCTGCACACACGGCACATCAAGCCACTGATCCTCGCGGGTCTCGACGGCAAGAACTGGCACCTGGAAGACTACGTTGCACGTGGCGGTTACGCCCAGCTCAAACGCATTCTCAATGACAAAATCACGCCCGAGCAAGTCATTGCAGAGCTGAAGGCGTCGGCTTTGCGCGGTCGCGGCGGTGCCGGTTTTCCAACCGGCCTGAAATGGAGTTTCATGCCGCGCCAATTTCCTGGCCAAAAATATCTTGTTTGTAATTCGGATGAAGGCGAGCCGGGTACCTTCAAGGACCGCGACATCATGCGTTACAACCCGCATGCGCTGATCGAAGGCATGGCCATCGGTGCGTATGCAATGGGTATCACGGTCGGCTACAACTACATTCACGGCGAAATCTGGGCCGACTACGAACGCTTTGAAGAAGCGATCGAAGAAGCCCGCGCCGCCGGCATGCTCGGCGACCGGATTGCCGGTAGTGATTTCACGTTCCAGTTGCACGCGTTCCATGGTTATGGTGCCTACATCTGCGGTGAAGAAACTGCCTTGCTGGAATCGATGGAAGGCAAGAAAGGCCAGCCGCGCTTCAAGCCGCCTTTCCCTGCCAGCTTCGGTCTGTACGGCAAGCCGACCACGATTAACAACACCGAAACTTTTGCAGCGGTGCCGTTCGTCTTTGCGATGGGTGGCGAAGCGTATGCCGGGCTCGGCAAGCCGAACAATGGTGGTACCAAGATTTTTTCGGTGTCGGGCGATGTCGCCAGGCCGGGCAATTACGAAGTGCCGCTCGGTACGCCGTTTGCGACTTTGCTGGAACTGGCCGGTGGCATGCGCGATGGCAAGAAGATCAAGGCCGTGATTCCCGGCGGGTCATCGATGCCGGTCCTGACCGGTGACGTGATGATGGCCACCGACATGGATTACGATTCGATCGCCAAGGCCGGTTCGATGCTGGGTTCCGGCGCGGTCATCGTGATGGATGAAACGCGTTGCATGGTCAAGTCGCTGCTGCGCCTGTCGTATTTTTATTACGAAGAGTCGTGCGGTCAATGCACGCCGTGTCGCGAAGGCACTGGCTGGCTGTACCGCATGGTCCATCGTATCGAACACGGTCAGGGCAGGGCGGATGATCTCGACATGCTCAATTCGATTGCCGACAACATTCAGGGTCGCACGATCTGTGCACTCGGTGATGCGGCAGCGATGCCGGTGCGGGCGATGATCAAGAACTTCCGCGAAGAATTCGAATACCACATCGAGCACAAGCGCTGCCTGGTGCCAGCCTACATTTAAGCTGGTCCGGGTCGGCTGACTCGATCAATTTGCACCGTGCGGACTGCCCAGCGCAGCCGCCACACCTTGGGCAAAAAAAAGATGGCTATGGTTGAAATCGAGATAGACGGCAAGAAAGTTGAAGTGCCCGCAGGTAGCATGGTGATGGACGCGGCCAATAAGCTTGGCACGTACATTCCGCATTTTTGTTATCACAAAAAATTGACGATTGCGGCCAACTGCCGCATGTGCCTGGTGGAAGTCGAGAAAGCGCCAAAGCCGCTGCCGGCCTGCGCCACCCCTGTCTCCGCCGGCATGATCGTGCGCTCGAACAGCGAGAAAGCCGTGCAGGCCCAGAAGGGCGTCATGGAATTCCTGTTGATTAATCACCCGCTGGATTGCCCGATTTGTGATCAAGGTGGCGAGTGTCAGTTGCAGGATTTGGCAGTTGGTTACGGTAAGTCATCGTCACGTTACGAAGAAGAAAAACGCATCGTCGTGCAAAAGGATGCCGGTCCGCTGATCTCGATGAAAGAGATGACGCGCTGCATTCATTGCACCCGCTGTGTACGCTTCGGCCAGGAAATTGGCGGCGTGATGGAATTCGGCATGCTGGGTCGCGGCGAACACGCCGAGATCACATCATTTGTCGGCAAGACGGTCGATTCGGAACTGTCAGGCAACATGATCGACCTGTGTCCGGTCGGCGCACTGACGTCCAAACCGTTCCGTTACAGCGCCCGTACCTGGGAATTGTCGCGCCGCAAATCGGTCAGCGCGCATGATGGCCTCGGCACCAATCTCGTCGTGCAAGTCAAGTCCAACCGCGTGATGCGCGTGCTGCCGCTCGAAAACGATGCGATCAACGAATGCTGGTTGTCCGACAAGGACCGCTTTGCTTACGAAGGTCTCAACAGTGACGAACGCCTGACCGCACCGATGCTCAAGCAGGATGGCAAGTGGCAGGAAGTCAGCTGGCAGAGCGCGCTCGAATACGTTGCGCATGGTTTGCGTAACATCAAACACGAGCATGGCGCCGATGCGATTGCTGCACTGGCAACGCCGTACTCGACGTTAGAAGAATTGGCACTGCTGCAAAAAGTCGTGCGCGGCATCGGTTCGGACAATATTGATTTCCGTTTGCGCCAATCGAACTTCGCACTCGACGGTGCAGTGACACCGTGGCTTGGCATGTCGATTGCCGACTTCGGACTGCTCGAGCGCGTCTTCGTGATCGGCTCGTTCCTGCGCAAAGACCACCCGCTGCTTACCGCGCGCTTGCGCCAGTCGGTCAAGAGCGGTGCAAAGATCAGTCTGCTGCATGCCACTGACGACGATTTGCTCATGCCGGTAGCCAACAAGATAATCGCAGCGCCGTCCGCCTGGCTCAGTGTGCTGGGCGAAGTCATCGTCGCGGTGGCGCAAGCCAAATCGCTTCCGGTGCCCGCCGGCTTCGAAGGGGTGACTGCCTCGACCCAAGCCGAGGCGATTGCGGCGAGTCTGATGTCGGCCGAACCGGGCGCTGTCATGCTTGGTAACGCTGCGGCACAGCATCCGCAAGCAGCCCGGTTGCATGCCGCTGCACAGTGGATTGCCGAAGCCACGGGTACCAAGCTGGGTTTCCTGACCGAAGCGGCGAACACCGTCGGCGGTTACCTCGCCAGCGCGATTCCGGCATCCGCTTCGGGCGCGAACGCAGCCAGTGCCTTTGCCACGCCGCGTAAAGCCTATTTGCTGTTTAACGCCGAGCCGCAACTCGATAGTGCGAATCCGCAAGTTGCCCGTGCAGCGCTTGACCAGGCCGAGATGGTGGTTGTCCTGTCGCCCTTCAAGCATGGTGCCGACTACGCCGATGTGCTGTTGCCGATTGCACCGTTCACCGAAACCGCTGGCACCTTCGTCAGTTGCGAAGGCCGGGCACAAAGCTTCAATGGCACAGTCAAGCCGCTGGGTGAGACGCGCCCGGGCTGGAAAGTTTTGCGCGTACTGGGTAATTTGCTCGGATTGTCCGGTTTCGACTACGACACCTCCGAAGCCATTCGTAACGAAGTGCTGGGTGGCGATGGCGTGGCTGGACTTGACCTGACCAGCCGTCTGAATAACAAGACGACGTTTGCCCCTCAAGCGCCGCTGACGACGTCCAGTGGTGGCCTCGAGCGGATCGCCGAAGTGCCGATCTATTTCACCGATGCGATTGCCCGTCGCGCACCTGCCTTGCAGGAGACCAGCGATGCCCGTAGTCCGACGGCTCGCCTGTCCGCTGCACTGGCGCAGCAACTTGGCGTAGTCGATGGTGCAAGCGTTCGCGTCACTCAGGGCAGCGGAAATACTGTCCTTGAGGTAGTCATCGAAGCCGGCTTGCCCGATAATGCGGTGCGCATTGTTGCCGCGCACAAGGCAACGGCAATGCTAGGTGCCATGTTCGGCCCGATCAGTGTGGAGAAAGTCTGATGGATCAGTTGCTTTTGAACATACACGCAACCGGCAATAGCTGGTTTGGCTACTTCTGGCCGCTGGTATGGAATCTGGTCAAGATCATTGCGTTGGTGTTACCCATCATGGGCTGCGTCGCTTACCTGACCTTGTGGGAACGCAAAATGATCGGCTGGATGCACGTGCGGATCGGCCCGAACCGGGTCGGCCCTGCCGGATTGCTGCAACCGATTGCTGATGCGCTCAAGCTGCTGCTCAAAGAAATTATTATTCCGGCCAAATCCAACAAGGCCTTGTTCGTCATCGCGCCTATCATGACCATCATGCCGGCATTGGCGGCTTGGGTGGTCATTCCGTTCGGACCGGAAGTCGCATTGGCCAATCTCAATGCCGGCCTGTTGTTCGCGATGGCGATCATGTCGCTCGAGGTGTACGGTGTGATCATCGCCGGCTGGGCGTCTAACTCCAAATACGCGTTTCTCGGTGCGATGCGCGCGTCAGCGCAAATGATTTCGTATGAGATCTCGATGGGCTTTGTTCTGGTGATCGTGCTGATGGTTACGGGTAGCCTGAATTTCACCGATATCGTCATGGCCCAAACTGAAGGCCGCATGGCCAGCATGGGTTTGAACTTCCTGTCGTGGAACTGGTTGCCGCTGCTGCCGATGTTTGGTGTCTTCATCATCGCCGGTATCGCCGAGACCAGCCGTCATCCGTTTGACGTGGTCGAGGGCGAGTCGGAAATCGTGGCCGGTCACATGGTTGAGTATTCGGGTATGTCGTTCGCGATGTTCTTTCTGGCCGAATACGCCAACATGATCCTGATCTCCATCCTTGCCGCGCTGATGTTCCTCGGCGGATGGAATTCACCAATCGGTGCGCAGGTACCGGTGCTGGGATTGTTGTCCTATCTGCCGGGCTGGATCTGGCTTGGTATCAAGACCTTCCTGATCGTTTCGATCTTCATCTGGGTGCGGGCCTCGTTCCCGCGCTACCGGTATGACCAGATCATGCGTCTCGGCTGGAAGATTTTCATTCCATTGACACTGGGCTATCTGGTGATCGTGGCTGCCTGGATGCAGACCTCATGGAATATTTGGAAGTAAAGAAAAGGGCGTACATACGATGGAAGCCATCAAGGATTTTTTCAGCAGTCTGATGCTGCGCGAGCTGTTCAAGGGCATGGCCCTGACCGGCCGCTACATGTTTGCCCGTAAGATCACGGTGCAATTCCCGGAAGAAAAAACGCCGCAGTCGCCGCGTTTCCGGGGATTGCATGCATTGCGTCGCTACCCGAATGGCGAAGAACGCTGTATCGCCTGCAAGCTGTGCGAAGCAGTGTGTCCGGCAATGGCAATCACGATCGAATCCGAACAGCGCGATGACGGCTCGCGCCGCACCACGCGCTACGACATCGACCTCACCAAATGTATCTTCTGCGGTTTTTGCGAAGAGTCCTGTCCGGTCGATTCGATCGTCGAAACCAGCATCCTCGAGTACCACGGTGAAAAACGCGGCGACCTGTACTACACCAAGGAAATGTTGCTCGCCGTCGGTGACCGCTACGAGAATGACATCGCCGCAGCCCGCGCTGCCGATGCGCCTTATCGCTGATGAACGCTTCAGTGCTCCACACTAACCTGGCTGTCTGCATGCCGACTCTTCTGGTCCATCATGGAATTTAAAACTGCCCTGTTCTACGCGTTCTCAGCCATCCTCGTGATGGCCGCACTGAAAGTCATTACGGACCGCAATCCGGTCCACTCCGCTCTGTTTCTGGTGCTGGCTTTTTTCTCGGCCGCCGCAATCTGGCTTCTGCTGCAAGCCGAATTTCTCGCCATTGTGCTGGTGCTGGTGTATGTCGGCGCTGTGATGGTGCTGTTCCTTTTTGTTGTGATGATGCTCGACATCAACGTCGACAGAATGCGCGAAGGGTTCTGGGGTTACCTGCCGTTCGCCGCCTTCATCGGCGTGCTGATCGTGCTGGAAATGTCGGCCGTGTTGCTGCAGGCATTCTGGGCGCCCGATGCGCAAGTGCCCGCGGCGGCCTCGACGATTGGTACGACGAAGGAACTGGGCAAACTGATTTATACCGAATACGTATATGCCTTTGAAATTGCGGCAGCGATCCTGTTGCTGGCAATCGTATCGGCGGTCGCGCTGACACTGCGCCCGCGCACGGCCAGCCAGGACTGTG
>CAILRJ010000293.1 GCA_903836575.1 uncultured Burkholderiales bacterium | reverse complement strand
GTTACCGGTTTGCGGCCTTCCCGGGCGGACAAACCGGCATTCATTCCAACTGATCACGATCAGCCCATCCCTGCCTTGGTCAATTCTTCATGCAGACTTGCGCCTGGTGACAACATGGTTAGTTTTCCTGACTGCCATTTTCTCCGGGGTGGCGGCGATCGTTCACGCGTTGCTCGCATTGACCCGGCAGGCCGGACAAAATTGTGTTGCCTGTCATTTGCACTTAGCCACCTAGTCGTTACACTATCTTGTGATTGAGCTGAAATCTTACCGGGGTCATCACCACGCTGCTACTGCCGGCTATGAATACATGGTGGAGGCAGTACATACCTGACGGATGCACAGATTGCTGGGTTGGCGGGCCACTTCTCCATTCAGCATCCATGAAACGGCCAGATGGCCGTTTCATGGATGCTGAATGTACACGGACTGACAACCGAGAACATGGCAAGTGTTGCGGCATATATTGACGCCTTACCGGCACCGCGCTGAACGCGGGATCGGGCTTGCATGGAGGTTTTGGCAGTCGGGCGCCAAGTATAAAGCGTCTGCTCCGTGGTCCTGTTTTGTTTTGCCAGAGATGCTTCCGAACGATTTTGCGGTGGCATCACGCGCCGTAAGATCGCGTCATTCCGATCAGCTGAATCGGCGATTACTGCGTGTCTTTGCGCTGGCTCCGCATGGTTAGTAATAAATCAGGTGACGCAACAGGTATCGTGACAAAGGGGGCTTATCGCTGTGTCTGAATTTTCTTGACTACCACACTCAGCTTGCCGAGGCATTAAGGGTCGCGGTGGGGAAGGTGTAGGTGTGGTCGATGGTGCCATTGCTGCTGTCATCTACTGTCAGCACAACGGTTCCGTTGGCAACTTTCGTGACGATGGTGGCGTTGGCGGTCACCAATGTCCATTGGCCTGTAGCAATCACGCCAGCCGAGTCGTAACTGATGTTTCCATTGGTCGATATTTTGAGGGAGAACGTGAGACCACGTGCGCTGCCGGACAGTGTGTGATATCCGGAGTATTGAGACCCGGTGACAGTACCCGACATAGAGTTCACCGTGCGTGTGGCGTCCAAGTCGCTCAGCGTGAACGAGCCGTTACGTGTGCCGTAGCTGTTGTTTAGCGTCGCATTGGGCACGATTACGTGCGAGACGGTGGTGACGCTCCCATTGGGAGCCGTGGATACGCTGCGCGATACTGTGCCGTTGCCATTGAACACGGTGCTGCCTACCACTGCGCTACCTGGGGCCGGAGTCAACGAGAGGTTGGTGGCCTTGATGTTAGCGGCGCTGGTTCCCGATGTCGTCGAACCGGCTACGCTGGTAATGTCCAGTTCTATGCTTCCATTCAATTGTGCGTAGCCGTACGCACCGATGCACTTCGCATAGGTGACCATGTAACGCTCTCCTGTATCGAAACGACCGTTCAACTGGGTGGCGGCAGTGCCGCCGGTAATGGTCAGCGTTGCGGTGCCACCGCCAGGGCAGCTCACCACGGTGTTGGTGACAGTAGATGATGCCCCTATGGTGGAGCTGGTTGCCGCCACGACAGCCTCGGTCGTACTGTAGATGGTGTCCATGGAGGAGGCGGTGTCGACGCCAGTCTGCGACGAGTTCGCTGAGCTGGCGCTTGCGGTGGACAGCAATTGTGTCGACTGCGAGGTATCGGGCTCCGGGCTACCGCTGCTGCCGCCGCATGCAGTAATCAGCGTGCCACAGGCGAGTGCAGCGGCGTGAGAGATGTGCCTGAGAGCAAAGTTTGAAAATTTTTTTGGAAACATTGTTGAAATTCCTTGTTGAATTTGAGGTGAATAAAAGCAGCAAAACAAGACGCCAAGGCGTCATAAACTTCGCCTCCTGGTATTGAACCTTGTTTTGATTTTTGCAACGAGTTTCTTTGTACTTTTTGTACGGTCAAACTGGCGTTTTTTGGCTCTTTGCTGTTTTGTATTGAACCTGACAACTAACCCGATACCCTGAGGGGTAGCAGCAGCGCATTGCTGCGTTACTTCCTCCTAAGAATCGGATAGGCGACTTTCACCGCATCCTGCTTAAATCACGCTAAGTCAGGTCCTCATATCCAACTGGTAATACAAATTTAAAATCGGAACCTTTGCTCTGCATGTGGCATGCAGGAAATGTAAGCAGGAACAGCCGAAAACTCCGTCGTAAAATCTCGCAGGCAAGGTTTTCGGTCATTAAGTCGATCTGTTGTTGGTTTCTGTACTGTTTTTGCCCGTGCGATAGCGTCAAGCTACGCCAGTACTCGCTCTGGACATTGGCCCGGAAATCGGCTGTTCCGGCTTGCATCCCCAAACTCATTATTTGCTATTGGTAGAGATAACTGACCAATAGCTCATAAGTGCATCAAAACATATGTGTGTTATATGGTTGGGCTGACAACAGTCGTTCAGTTTGGTGGTGCCGCTCAGCGCATACACGGCGGCAGCGCGCTCGCCGCCACTGTCGGCCCCAACGAATATGGAATTTTTGCGTCCCAAGGCGATACCGCGCAGCGCGCGTTCGGCCGCATTGTTATCGATTTCGGCAATGCCGTGATCGCACTACAGCAGCAATGCCGGCCACTGGTTGAGCGCGTATTGATGGTTTTGGTCGTATCGGACTTGGCCGATAGCGGCGACATTGGTACTGCGCCGGTCATTCGATCAGTTGCTGTCGGGTGGTATACTTGGGCATCGCAATGTGGACTGGTTGTGTCATTCGCTCATGATGGAGGTAGATATAGCGGGAGCCGCAGTCTGACCGAAGTGACCGATACCGGATCGCCGTTTGAGTGCACGTTGCAAATTGTCGGGTCGTTCGCCTGGATGACGTATGTAGTGCTGCGCGAACGGACGCGCAGCAGCTTGCCAGTCGGACGCAGAGAAGGTGGTCCCGTTGGTCGCCGTCACAAACTCATGCTCACGTAACAAAGGGAAATTGTTTATCCATCGACGTTGGTCCGATTTCTGGTCCGCAAAAATTGACGAAATAGGATTGAACACCCCAGGAAAACTCCTTAGCGCGCTATTTTTTTCGAATTTTGCAGGTGCTCCTTTATCAACAGTTCGCGTAATGGTGTGATGAGGATTGCCGCAGGAGGAACGCAGCGGAAACGGAAATATAGAGGTAGTAAAAGGTTCAATAAGGATGCCTTGGGAGTGTGGCTTGAATAAAAAATGAAGCTACTGAATCTGTGTTTTCAGGTAGTACTCCTCACGATAGATAGCGTCAAGTAACCGCTTGGAAAACCTCAAAATGATTGATTGGATTCCGATAGCCCTAATTGTATTTAAAGTTCTCGTGCTCGGCGCGGGCATGTTCTTCGCCATCAAGTGGCATTACGATCAAGGGGAGAAGGAGAGAGACAAGGCGAAGGAGACGCGCGAACTGGTGCGGGCGGGTGGCAAGGCGGTCGCCGTCTTCGTGCTGGCGCTCTTGTGCCTGATGCTCGCCACCTTCTTCGTTTCCAAGATGCTTGGTTTGAACTTAACCTCTCCATGATGGCAAAGAGTAGTCGGCCGATTTCCGGTGATATGTTTCGGTAATCACAAATGACTTGTCTACCCCCGGCAGCACTGTCAATTTTTTGCATGTGGAACTCGGTTGCAATCAGCGGATGACGAGGGAAACGCCAAGTGCTTCCCTGTATCGTCTGAACGCGGCAAGGTAACCGCCGACTGGCAGACAAGCGAGTCGATGTTGATGTTGCCTTAAAAAGAGATTGGTAATTGAAAGGACTCGCGGCCGCTTTCGCTTGTTATTAGGGAGAGCCTAGCCTGACCGTGCGGGGGCGTGAGTTAAGCCTCCCGTAGCTGCACTTTGCCAAGCATTCAATTTCAGGAACAACCTATCCTGTCCAATCATCACTAATCCCTCCCCTTTACATTGGGCGATCGCGTAGTAAAACGGTTTGGCTATGGCGCGATGCAAGTCCAGAGGATCGGTGCATTTGCCGCCGATCGACTGCGTCGCCGCAGCCGTATTGCGCGAGGCGGTCGACGCTGTCAATTCGGAGATTAACGAAATTGACCAAGAGCGCGGGTTCTGATTACCAGCCGGCGGAATTTGTTCTCCGCTACGTTCCACACTTTGACCGGAGTTGCTGTGAAACCGCGTACCGGTCGCTGCATGGCCAAACTCCGCTTGTAGTCAAAAACGGCAGGATAAACAGGCAGGAATCAGCGGACGGTAACCTTTAATTGGTAGCGCACCAACGCCGTGTCGCGTGTTGGAAAAGCCCCTCGCGGGGCTTTGGTTCTCTGCAACACAGGCCGCTTCTCTGCAACCTGGAGTTTCTTACGAAGTCTTACGCCGGCGAAACATGAAACCTATCAGGCCCAGGCCGGCCAACTGCATGGCATAGCTTTCAGGTTCAGGTACCGCTGAAATGTTGCTGACGTTTTGAATGTGCAGTTCGCTGCTTAGCAAACCATCCCCAACATTGGTGACACCAAACTGTAGTGTGCCGAAAGCAGGTGCTGCAAACTTGTACGTGTTCCAGCCCGAATCGCCGTAGTTGCCAACGGTCGAAACACTGGACAGTGTGGTCATCGCGCCATTCAAGCTCACCCAGGCATAATCGTCGAAGGGTAAATAGTCATTCGCCTGAAACTGCCAATTGAATGACTGGATGTTGGATACATTATTCTGGATCGAGCTATTCGCGCTCAGACTTGCATAATTAGAGGTGGCCGACACACTGCCGCTCGTGCCAAGGTTCACTGTCCATGTGCTCAGATCCGCGGTTGCGGCTTGCGCGCCCGCAGTGAACAAAGTAGCGATAGCGAAGCATAATGCAAATTTTTTCATTTTTAGTAGCCTTGAAAATTATTGAATTTTTTTAAAAAATGTTTTTAATTAATTTATTGGTACATTAATTAAAGCTAGTAATGCAATCGTTTTAGTTTGCGAAAATATTGATTGAGTTCGCAAAAAAACATTTACTCATGACACTAACTTCTAAATTGTGCAGAAAATTAATTCCTTTAAAGAAATAATTGCAATTTAGAAGTTGAATTAATAATAACTTTTTTTGATGTTAAAAATATATTTATTTTGAGATAAATCAACTAAAGATGGTGAGCGCCTTATTTGTTTTAGTCGCCTCGAGCCGCGCGGTGAAAAAAGCCCGCGATCATCCATTCGATAGGCTTCCGATTGCTGGAGCAGCGCGTTCAAGGTAAGCGTTCTATAAGCTACCGCCTCTTGAAGCTCGGCAATAATGGTCAATGCCGTCTCATGGAAATTTCAAGGCAACAGCCCTGTGCGTTGTCAACTTGGTGACTTGCTCGACCAATCACCTCAACGACCGGCCCCACATTGCCCATCGTAAAAGCCTTTCGCGACAGTCCATAAAGGCAGGGATCCATCACATCCGGGCGTGACCGTCATCAAGCGTCACCGCGCTGGCACGCCGTGTGCTGTGACTTAACCACAAGGTCACGCACAACTAGACCTGCTTTCTCACACCCATAGAAAGATGTCGCCCATATGGATGCACTGCTACAGGATTGGCGCACCCATGCGCTGCAAGTGGAACAGGAGGTCGGTCGTGCCGTCATCGGCCAGATGGCCACTCTGCGACTGATCAACGTTGCGCTGTTTGCGCGCGGTCATGTGCTGCTTGAAGGCGATGTCGGGGTCGGCAAGACCACGGTGTTACGGGCTTTTTCACGTGCGATAGGCGGTGCGTTCGAGCGTATCGAAGGCACCGTCGACCTGATGCCTGGCGATCTGATTTATCACACCTTCGTTGACGCAGAAGGCCGGCCCCGCATCGAGCCGGGGCCACTGCTGCGGCATGGCGAAGCGCTAACGACGTTCTTTTTCAACGAGATCAACCGGGCCCGTCCGCAAGTGCAATCGCTGCTGTTGCGGGCGATGGCAGAACGCTCGGTGTCGGCCTTCAACCGCGAATACCGTTTTCCGCACATGACCGTGTTCGCCGACCGCAACCGTATCGAGCGCGAAGAAACCTTCGAGCTGGCGTCAGCGGCGCGCGACCGCTTCATGTTCGAGCTGCGCATGGTCACGCCGGTTGATCGCGAAGTGCGCCGGGCGCTGGCGCTGGACTCGGCCTACCACGATGCCGATCTGCTGCTCGAACAGGTCACCCCGGCGATCCTGCCCTGGCAGGAACTTAACCATATCGCCGCTGCCATCCAGACTTCTGTAACGGCTAGCGCAGCGCTGCAGGATTATGTGCTCGACCTCTGGCAGGCGACCCACACGCCGCTGCAGTTCGGTATTGCCATCGATGGCGTCGACATGCAGCGACTGGTACTGGCCGGCGTCAGTCCGCGTGGCATCAGTAGCCTGATGCGTGCGGCACGGGTGCTCGCCTGGCTCGATGAGCGCACCTACCTGATACCCGAAGATATCGCAGTGGTCTTGCCTGCCGCGCTGGGTCACCGACTATTTTTTACGCCGCTCTACGAAATGCAGCATGCCGCAATTGCCGACGCATTCGTCGCGCAATTGATCGCACGGATTGCTGCACCATGAAGACGGACGCGTATTCCGTGGCGCCGCTTGACATCGACAACACCACGTTCCATTACCGGCTCGATGGCCGCGCCGCTGGTCGCCATCCGGGCGCCCACGCGGGTCGCGCCGGTGGAACCGGCAATGAATTCCTGACCCATGCGCGGTTGTTCGATTATCCCGATCCACGTCGGCTGGATTTGCGCGCCTCGCTGCGTGCTGGCGCAGGCCAATGGCTGGTGCGCACGTACCGGCAACGCGCCGCAGTGACGCTGCTGGCGGTGGTGGATGTATCGGCATCGATGGCATGCGGAGCGCCACGCAAGCTCGATGTCGCTGCCGATTTCGTCACGTCGATGGGCGATAGCGCATTCAGAGCCGGCGACACGGCAGGTCTGCTCGCCTTCGATAGCGCGGCCCGTGACGACCTGTTCCGGCCGCCCCGGCACAGTCGCCTGATCGGCAAGGCCATGGGCGCACAACTCCGGGCTGCCGTGCCTGGCGGCACACCGGGTTGCGGCGCGCTGGCGACGCTGCAGCCGCTGGCCGGGCGCGAGGCGATGGTGTTTCTGGTGTCCGATTTTCACTGGCCGCTGGAACAGGTGGCCACCGCGCTCGACCTGCTGGTGCAGGCCCGCGTGGTGCCCCTGGTGCTGTGGGGCGAGCAAGAAATGCAGCCGCCGGCGATGCAAAATTTTATCCGCGTGCGTGATGCCGAAAGTGGCGCCTTGCGTTCACTCTGGCTCACGCCACGGCTGCGTCGCCAGTGGCAGGAACAGTTGGCCGAACGCCGACGCCAGCTCGACCTGCTGTTCGCCGCACGCCAGATCCGCCCGCTTTACCTGACCGGTCGCTATGACCCGGCACAGCTGTCGCAGTACTTTCTGGCGGCCGAACAATGAGCCGCCCGCTATTGACGTGGCTGGTGACATTGCTGCTGTCGGCGAGCGGCCAGGCCACTGCGACGGTTGCACCCGTGTACGCTGAACTGTCACGCAATTTTGGCTTGGTCATCGGTGATGTACTACAGCAGCGCATCGCGCTGGGAACACCTTCGACACCGGTCATGGTGACCGGATTGCCATCAACGGGGCGCATCGGCAACTCGCTGTGGCGACGCAGCGCGGCCCTCGAAGTTGACAGCGCCGGCCAGCACTGGCTGCAACTGGACTACCAGATCATCAATGCCCCGCCGGCACTGGCCGTCTGGAGCCTTCCCGCATTGACGCTATCTGCCGGTACCGGCAGGCTGGCCGTGGCAGGCATGCCGTTTTCGATTGCGCCGTTCACGCCACCGCGACCATTTGATGCCGCAGCGCTGCCGCCGCTGCAACCGGACGAAGTACCGGCACCGGTGGCGTTGCAGCCTATTGAGTTACGCATAGGGCTGGCAGCAAGCGCTTTGCTGACGACGCTACTGGCATGGGGCAGCATGACCAGCTGGCGCTATCTGCGGCGCGGCCGGTATCTGCCTTTCGCGCGCGCTGTGCGTGACCTGCATGCGCTGCGCACGCGAGCTGACGCGACCGATCCGATGGCAGCGCAACGACGACTTCACCATGCGCTCAACGACGCTGCCGGAGAGGTCGTGCGTCCGGCGACACTCGGCCGACTGCTGGCAAACTCGCCTTATCTGCAGGCCGAAAAAATTGCGTTGGCCGATTTTCTGGCTGTTTCACAAACGGTATTTTTTGGTGGCCGGCCGGCGATCGACGCAACGGCTGTGACTGCGCTGGCGCAACGCTTGCGGCGGCTTGAGCAGAGTCACGCAGCATGAGCGGCGGGGTCTTGCCGGAGCTGATGTTCGCGCGGCCGTGGTGCTTGCTGGCACTGGTGCTGGTCGCCGTGCCGTTGCGAAGGCAGCGCGATGATGAACAGGTATTCGGCTGGACCGGCTGGTTGCCGCCCGACCCGCTGGGATTGTGGCGCGCCCGGCTCGAAACTGCGCTCGCCATGCTGGCGATTGCGGCCACCGTGTTCGGTCTGGCCGGCTTCGGCTCTCCCGCCACCATCATCGAAAAAACCGGCAGCGGTGCCGAAATCCTCGTGCTGCTCGACCGCAGCGCCAGCATGGATGATGCGCTGCGTGAGAAGGGGGCAAAGACTCCGCTGACCGATAAATACGCCGAGCCCAAAAAGCGCAAGATCGCCCGCGCCTCGCTGGCCGAGTTTGCCGCCGGCCGGCCG
>CAILRJ010000292.1 GCA_903836575.1 uncultured Burkholderiales bacterium | reverse complement strand
GATGACGCGATTTCGCTGGTGGGCATGAGCAAAGTACGCACGCTCTCGATGGCATCGTGTCTGTGCGACTCATTCCCTTTGCTGCCGGGCCTCGACCCGCGTGAATTCTGGAGCACCAGCATGGCGACCGCCGGCTACGCGCAGTGGATGGCAAAAGGCATCGGTGCCGATCCGCAGCAAGCCTGGCTAACCGGCATGATGCTGCGTCTGGGCGAACTGCTGATCGGTCAGGCCGATCCGGTGATTCTGAAAGAAATTGAAAAAATGCCGCATCTTCCCGGTGGTCGCTGGGAGCGCGAAAAAAACCTGTCCGGTTTTACCGAAGGCCAGATCACCGGTGAACTGGCTCGTCGCTGGAACTTCCCGGCCGGGATCGTGACAGCGCTGCAGCAATCGTTCGATCCGTTATCGCATCGGCCGTTTTCACGACTGGCGGCGATTGTTCACCTGTCGGGGTTGCTGGCAGATACACCACATGCGACGGTCGACGCCCTCGATGACTTGCCCGAAGACCTGGTCCATGCGTTGCTGATGGATGGCGAATGGTTGCATGCCAAATTTCCCAACGAAGATACCTTCATACGCATGCAATAGCCCGCCAACGAACGCGTTCAGGTCAAGCCAGCGGCGCCAGCAGCCCGAGCAAATCGTCAGCATCGAACTTGGCTGAAAAAGCGGCATCGCTGCCAAGCACGCCCTCGGCCAGCGCTGCCTTGCGCGCCTGCAAGGCCAGAATGCGCTCTTCGATGCTGCCTTCGACCACCAGCTTGTAGACCAGCACGGTCTGGCTCTGGCCGATGCGATGCGCGCGCGCCGTCGCCTGCTCTTCGACGGCCGGATTCCACCATGGATCGAGATGGATCACGGTATCGGCCGCTGTCAGGTTCAGGCCAACCCCGCCCGCCTTGAGACTGACCAGCAAGATCGGCTCGTGCAATGCCTGGAATCGCGCAACGATCTCACCGCGCTGCGCCGTTGGCGTCCTGCCAGTCAAGGAAAGCCAGGGCAACGACAATGCGTCCAGCTCGACCTCGACTAGCGCCAGCAATTCAGTGAACTGCGAAAACACCAGCATGCGCCGCCCTTCGGCCACCAGTCCCGGCAACAGATCACGCAACAAGGCGATCTTGGCGCGCTCCATCGTCGGCGCCATCGCCGGACCTTTCAGCAAGTACGGATCGCAGCACACCTGACGCAACTTGAGCAACGCATCGAGGATAGAAATCTGCGCGTTGCGAAAGCCCTTGCGTGCCAGTACCCTGCGCACCTGTTCATCGCACGCCACCCGCACACTTTCGTACAGGTCACGCTGATGTCCTTGCAATTGCACGCGCTTGATGATGTCGATGCGCGGCGGCAGTTCGGTCGCGACCTCGCTCTTGCGCCGCCGCAAAATGAACGGACGCACGCGCTGCGCGAGCAACTGGGCACGCACGGTCTCGCCATTGACTTCGATCGGCCTGCGCCACAGGCGCTGGAAACTGCGCTGATCTCCTAGAAAACCCGGCAGTAGAAAATCGAACTGGGTCCAGAGTTCGCCGAGATGATTTTCCACTGGTGTTCCGGTGATGCACAGGCGATGGCGCGCCTGCAAGCGACGGATCGCGTTGGCACTGCGCCCGGCCGGATTCTTGACGCTTTGCGCTTCATCGAGGATCAGCAAATGAAAGCGCTGCAGCCGCAAGCGATCGAGGTCGCGCCACACCAGCGGATAGGTGGTCAGCACGATGTCGTGATCCGCCATCAGCGAAAAACCGGCATCCCGCTGCGAACCCTGCAAGGTCAGTACGCGCAGGTCCGGCGCCATCCGTTGCGCCTCGGCTTGCCAGTTGAACAGCAAGGAGGTTGGCAGCACCACCAGCGCCGGACAATCGAGACGGCCGGCCTGCTTTTCGATCAACAGATGAGCCAGTACCTGCGCCGTTTTGCCCAGCCCCATGTCGTCGGCCAGGATACCGGCAAGGTTATGGATACGCAGATATTGCAGCCATGCGACGCCATGCAATTGGTAGGGGCGCAGCGTCACACCCATTCCCGCTGGCGCGAGCACCGGCTGCACGCCACCGACTGCCGACAAACGCTGCGCCAGTTCCTGCAAGCCAGCCTGACCTTGCAGTTGCCAT
>CAILRJ010000291.1 GCA_903836575.1 uncultured Burkholderiales bacterium | reverse complement strand
TGAAGCAGGTGCCGAAAGTCTTGCTGGATTCGGCGGCGATGTCGGCGATGCTGCTCTACATCATCACGAATGCGGTGCTGTTTTCGTTCCTGATTACCAGCGAGAATATTCCGCAATCGATGGCGGCCGTGATCACTGACATGGGCATGGGACCGATCGGTTTCCTGCTGGTGGTGAATGTGCTGTTGCTGTTGGCCGGTAACGTGATGGAACCCTCGTCGATCGTGCTGATCATGGCGCCTATCCTGTTCCCGGTAGCGATGAAACTGGGCATCGATCCGGTGCATTTCGGCATTCTGATTATCGTCAACATGGAAGTCGGCATGTGTCATCCACCGGTCGGATTGAACCTGTACGTCGCCTCCGGCATTACCAAGATGGGCATCACCGAATTGACGGTGGCGGTCTGGCCATGGCTGCTGACGATGCTGGCTTTTCTTGGTTTGGTGACCTACGTTCCGGCGATTTCATTGTGGTTGCCTAACCTGGTTTACAACTGACCTGCCGGTCACTTAACGGCTGATCCATCGGTCACTTTCATGGTGCGCTGCAGCACCGTGAAAGGATTGTGCATGGCATGAAATAGTTTGCTTGACGTACGATTCAATATGTCTGAGACTCCGGTCACGGTTAAAGAAATGGCATTCAAATGGTGCGCCGGCCAGCCATGAATTTTCGGTAAGCAGTACAGAATCATGAGGTGGATGGCGCTGAGAAAACGGTATGGATACCGCAGTGAAGAGGAGACACGTGTTTCGATAAAGCTGTTTAAACAGCAGGGAAACACAAGCATGGCTTAAGGCGCATCGGATGATGCGCCTTTTTATTTTGAGCGTATTTGTTTTATCCTTCAGCGCATGAAAACACCCTCTAGCGGTACTCTTTTTTCGGTGATTGTTCCGGCTCCTTTCGGTGCGATCGGATTGCGCAGCGGCACTGGCGTGGTGCGCGAGCTGGTTTATCTGCCCCCTTCATTTTCAGCCCAACCGGCCACCGATGCGCTGGCCGAACAGGCCGGGCAACAGGTCAGCCGCTATCTGTCCGACCCTGATTTTCGTTTTGATTTGCCGCTGGCCGAGGTCGGTACGGCGTTCCAGCGCAAGGTGTGGGCGGTCATCGCCGCGATCCCGCGCGGTGATGTGCTGACCTATGGCGAGGTCGCGAAGATCATCGGTTCGGCACCGCGTGCGGTTGGCCAGGCCTGCGGCGCCAACTGGTTTCCGTTAATCATTGCTTGTCATCGTGTGACCGCCGCCGCCGGGCTAGGTGGTTTTTCGCATGACGACAATGCGGCCGGATTTCATCTGGGGGTGAAGCGCTGGTTACTCGCGCATGAAGGCGTCACCGATGTCTGACGTGGCCACCCTCAATGCCGCCAGCCGCCAGCACGTCGACACGTTTTGCGACACGCTGTGGCTCGAAGATGGTCTGGCAAAAAATTCACTGGAAGCGTATCGGCGCGACCTGACTGCATTTGCGCTGTGGCTGGCCGCGACGACGCAGACTGGCCTGCTAGCGGTGACGGCGGCCGACATCAACGCTTATTTTGCAGCGCGTCATGACGCCTCCAAAGCGACCACGGCAAATCGTCGTCTGGCCGTGCTCAAGCGGTTTTATCAGCTGGCACTGCGCAATGGCCAGATCAGCGACGATCCCTGCCTGAAGCTGCATTCGGCCAAGCAAGCGCCACGTTTTCCGAAGACGCTGTCGGAAGCCAACGTGGAGGCGCTGCTAGCGGCGCCGGATGTCACGACGCCGCTCGGTCTGCGTGACCGGACCATGCTCGAACTGATGTATGCCAGTGGCTTGCGCGTGACCGAACTGGTGTTGCTCAAGTCCATCGAGGTCAGTCTCAACGATGGCGTGCTGCGCGTCACCGGCAAGGGCAACAAGACGCGCCTGGTGCCGTTCGGCGAAGAGGCGCACGCCTGGATCGAACGCTATCTGGTCGAGGCCCGTGCGCAGATTCTGGACGGTCAGATGGACGATGCGTTGTTTGTGACGGCCCGGGGTGGTCCGATGACGCGACAGATGTTCTGGGTAGTGGTCAAAAAATGCGCCGCGCGCGCCGCGATCAATGCGCCGCTGTCGCCGCACACGTTGCGTCATGCGTTTGCGACCCATTTGCTCAATCACGGCGCCGACCTGCGCGTGGTGCAATTGCTGCTCGGTCATGCCGATATTTCGACCACGCAAATTTATACCCATGTCGCGCGCGAGCGGCTCAAGGTGCTGCATGCGGCGCACCATCCGCGCGGATAGCCGGAAATCGCGAATTAATATAAACGATTTCATGACGATGGTTTCTCGCCCGGTCGGAATCCTGTATCCTGCGGTGACCGGCTGCACAGCATCAAGCAGGCCGGTGAAGGCACTTTATTTTCTATCGGTATCGCTTAAAAGGGTGAGACATTGGCAAAGACAAATTTCCAGTACGAACGTCGGCAAAAAGACCTCGAAAAAAAGCGCAAGAAGGAAGAAAAACTCAAGCGCAAGGCCGATAAAAAAGATGAGCCGGGCGAAGGCGTCGAAGGCGCGGAACCGGTTGATGGTGTCGAGTCCGATGCCGATGACAGCGACGACGATGGCGATGACGCCGATCAGCCTGCGACAGAACCAAAATAATACCGATCAGGTTGCTTCGGCATCCTGCCCGAACAGCTTGATACGCACCAGTACCTGACCATGATCCGAGGCCGCCGCCAGACGTAATCCGACATGGTC
>CAILRJ010000290.1 GCA_903836575.1 uncultured Burkholderiales bacterium | reverse complement strand
TCCGGCACATCCATGAAATCATCGGCCAGCAGGACCGCGAACGGTTCGTTGCCGACCACCGGCCGCGCGCACAGTACCGCATGGCCAAGGCCGAGGGCGGCGGACTGGCGGATGTAGATGCACGAGATATGCTTGGGAATCACGTTTTGCACCAGCTCCAGCAATTGCTTCTTGCCGGCGGCTTCGAGTTCGGCTTCGAGTTCGTAGGCCTTGTCGAAATGGTCTTCGATGGCGCGCTTGTTGCGACCCGTGATGAAGATCATTTCGGTGATGCCGGCTGCGACGGCTTCTTCGACCGCGTACTGGATCAATGGCTTGTCAACGATGGGCAGCATCTCTTTCGGTTGCGCCTTGGTCGCTGGCAGGAAGCGGCTGCCGAGACCGGCAACCGGGAACACGGCTTTCTTGATTTTACGCATCAGCAATTGCTTTCAAAAGTTGGATCAATGCGGCTTCATCGAGTATCGCCAGGCCGAGTTCCCGGGCCTTGGCGAGCTTGCTGCCGGCATCGCTGCCGGCCACGACGTAACTGGTTTTTTTCGAGACTGAACCGGCTACTTTGCCACCAGCCGCTTCGATTAGCGCAGCGGCTTCGTCGCGTCCGAGCGTTGGCAAGGTCCCTGTCAGGACAAAAGTCTTGCCACTCTGCGGCAGGCTGATGACTTGCCGCCCTGCGTGCTCGCTCCAGTGCAATCCGGCCGCGCGCAATTGTTCGACCAGCTCGACATTGAGCGGGTCGGCAAAAAATTCAAGAATGGAGCGCGCCACCACCGGGCCAACATCGGCCACCTCCAGCAATTGCTCTTCAGTTGCCACCAGCACGGCGTCGAGCCGGCCAAAATGGGCTGCCAGTTCTTTCGCGGTAGCTTCGCCAACATGCCGGATACCGAGCGCATAAATGAAGCGTGCCAGCGTGGTCGATTTCGATTTTTCGAGTGCGGCCAGCACGTTGCGGGCTGACTTGTCGGCCATGCGCGCCAGTTCCGACAAACCAACCAGACCGAGCTTGTACAAGTCGGCCGGCGTACGGATGACTTCGCGATCGACCAGTTGCACGACCAATTGCTCACCCAAGCCTTCGATGTCCATCGCCCGGCGTGACACGAAATGCAGCAAGCCACCCTTGCGCTGCGCCGCACATTTTATCCAGCCGCCGGAACAGCGCGCAATGGCTTCCTCGTCGAGCCGGACGATGGCCGAGCCGCACACCGGACAGGCCTTCGGCATGACGAACTCCTGCACATCAGGCCCACGCAGATCGGCAATGAATGAAACGACTTCGGGAATCACGTCGCCGGCGCGGCGCACGATAACGGTGTCGCCGATGCGGATGTCCTTGCGTCGCACTTCATCTTCGTTGTGCAGCGTGGCATTGGTGACGATCACGCCGCCCACCGCCACCGGCGCCAACCGTGCCACCGGTGTGATGGCACCGGTGCGACCGACCTGCACATCAATGCCCTGCACCACGGTGCTGGCTTCTTCGGCAGGGAATTTATGGGCCAGCGCGTATCGCGGAGCACGCGCAACGAAACCCAGTTGCTGCTGCTGGACGGCAGCATCGACCTTGTAGACCACGCCGTCGATTTCGTAGGGCAAGGTGGTACGCCGGGCACCGATATCACGATAAAACGCGAGCAGGCCGGCCGCGCCCTGTACGACCTTGCGCTCGTCGCAG
>CAILRJ010000289.1 GCA_903836575.1 uncultured Burkholderiales bacterium | reverse complement strand
CTATACTTCGGCGCTTCGCTGGAAGCCTGTTGGTCCGGTGAACGTAATGCAGGAGAGGTGGATGAGCGGTTGAAGTCGCACGCCTGGAAAGCGTGTATAGGGTCAAACCTATCGGGGGTTCGAATCCCCCTCTCTCCGCCAAGGATGTTGTTTGAAAAAAGCCGGCTTAACAGCCGGTTTTTTTGCGTCCAGACGTGCTGCATCAAGTCTTGAGGTGCCATCAAATATTGTCAGTCAGGCTGAATATTGATCTGCTTTGAACCCACCTTTGGAGCCTGCGTATGCTGTACGCATAAAATTGCGTATCCCGAAGAAGTTGACATGCAGGTCGCAAAATGGAAGATAGCCTGGCCGTTCGTTTGGCGATGACAGTTGTGGGAGCGCTCGATTTAAAGCCCGGTGACAACATTGAAATCCACGTCAGTGGCGAGCGCAACTTCGCGATCGAGAAATTCCCCGGTGCACGTGAAATGCTCGTGCGGGTGCGTAAATTTCGGGGTCGATTGCCGGCCGATTCCAACTTCGATCGCGTCGATGCCAATGATCGCGAATAAAATTTTCTTCGATACCAATATTATTCTGACCTTCCTGTTCGTCGAGGCGCCCAAGGCAGATCGTGCTAACGAAGTAGTGGCGATTGGTGGCCTGATCAGAGTGCAGGTTTTAAACGAGTTCTCGTCAGACGCATTGCGCAGGCTGACGAAGTCATGGTCGAAAATTCGAGAAGTCTGGTCGCAAATCCGCGCGGTGTGTTCTGTAAAAGCGATGACGGTCGCGACCCACGATCGCGCTGTCATGATTGCCGATCTACGATTCACTGATCATCTCAGCGGCGCTTCTGGCAGGATGCAAAACTTTATATTCCGAAGACATTCAGCGTGGCCAGCATCGTAGAGTGCAATCTCTTTCGGTTATTGCTTCCTAAGACTGGCCGATTGGCGACATCGAACGAGTCAATTTGGTAGTGGCGTCCACGCGCACGCAAATATCGCTCGCCAATTCCGCTCGTTCGTCAGATCATTCGCGTTGGCACGAAACGCCAGTGCCCACGCTGCGAGATGGCAAGCCGTACGCTTCTCGCCACTTAGCCCGCAACGATCAATCCGGGACGCCCCATGAAATCACTCTCCAAACAGGAAACCGCCGACTTCCTTGCCACCGCAACGATCATCGAAACCAGCATCGAGGAGGGCATTGAGATTGCCCATCGTGGCACCAGCGCCGACGGTACGCCGTTCGTGCTGATCAATGGTCGGGATGACGGCATGGCACTGCTCTTTACGACTGAATTATCCAGTGCGCTTGAAACGCTGGGCCTGCTCTGATTTGGAATCGACAAGATGCGGAGTTTTCTCGGGTCAATTGTTTTGAATTGGTGTTCGGTAAGGACGCAAATCTAGGCCATTTGTCCCGGCCTGTAATGCGCCAAAGTAATCTTTTCGATTCGGAATGACTCCACGCTCAGCAATGACTTTAACCGCTCATGGAACTGTTGGAGATAAGCCAGAGAGTCTGCCTCTGGTTCGAAATGCCCTGATTCGTTGTCGATGATCAGCTCGAAATCATTCTCTTGAATTCGCCGTGCGGTCATTAATCCTGCCGAAATAACCTTGTTGCTTTTATTCTCCAGAATATGATTTTTTTGCGGCAGCCAAACAGACAATATCTCGAGCGCGGCCTCTTCCCATGGGCTTTCCAGGAGCGTCGCCAAGTTATCGTTTCCGTTGGCTAGAATGGAGTGCTTGAGGGCCGGAGAGGCATCCAGTTTCATGCCCAGCACTAAGTCGCCGGTTTCGTTGAGTGTCCATAAAACCTGTCCTGCTCGATTAGCCAATCGGCTGCATATCTGTGCGAGGCTGACCTGGCCGATGACGGTACCATCGGTTTTAATAATGGAAAGACAGAATGCTCGCTCTGCCGAGCATAAATCCGTGAACTCGTCGCACAGCGAGGTTATCTGGTTGTTGGAATAAGTGCGCTTCAAGCGCCCGTGGTCGATGGCGTGAGTGACCCGTGACGCCTCGGTATCGACCACGGTTTGTCCGGTCCCGACCACCGCCAGCGCAACATTCGACACCACTTTGTGCGTTCTGCCGACATCCTCCTCATCCGGCGTTGCTGATCTTTGTCTTTTTGCCCCGGCGATCGTTGGTGCGATTTTCCTGGATGCGTAAGGGTTTTTTTTCTCACTGGCTTTTTGTGTCACGCGTGTCGGCGACTCCGCTTGTGGCGGATAGCTTGGCAAGCCATATCGATCGTGAGTCGCTGCGTATAAATTGCTGCCCGGCTGATCGGGCGTATCAACGCCTATACCAGCCACCAGGCTGCTTTGTCCCGCGTCTTTCTGCGAAGCGGCAACCAGCGCATCGTGGTGCTTTGCTGCGGCACTTGCTAGTTGCCTAGCTGGTTCATTGCGTGCGATAGATTGCTGAGCACCGGGATTGTGCAAGGCCGACCGCATCTGGTCTACCCCGGGATGACGATGGGTGGGATTGATGCTCGCCGAGGATGGCAGCAGCGCTTGGTCTGGTCCTGTATGAGTGGTTTTTGGTGTCGCCGCTTCAGCTGTTGCCGACGGATTCGCTTGCCCTGTCGGGCCGGGGTTTTTCGCGGAGCCTGTGTTGCCGCGCAAAGGATTGCGAGAGGCTTTCATGCCCGTACCTTCTGCACTGCAGAGCGCGTAAATGCGTCGTTGATAGCAGCCCGGTCATTTCCAAAACAGACACCGTTGCGCGGTATTTTCCGGGAAGTGAGAGCGAGGACGTGCGTGAAAAGGGCTCTGCAATGGAATTTAGGGATTGCGAATGGCATAGTCTCTGTCGCGCAGGCGTCAACAATTAGTGGGTGCTACTTGCGGGAGACTATTTCTCATCATGACTAAATTTTCGCCTCAGCAAGTTCATGGACGATGGGTGTTCGCTGATACGAAAGGGTTCCACTTATCGTTCATCACAGTGGTGGCGCAATTGCGCCATTTACACAACTTGATAGTGGTAAGCATGAAGAATTGATCCCGAAAAATTCCATCGGCCGCACCGAGTGGCAGTGCAGGAATACTTGGAACTGGTTAAGCAGCCTTACTGATCAAGTAATCACGTCGCCAATTCCGCAGTGATTTCCGGATTTTAAAGTCTCTTCGCAGGATCAATATGTTCAAGGAAAGAAATCGGGTCATTCGGAATAGGGCCATTGAACAATGACAGGGTCGTTTCATGGGTCCGGGCTTCATCCATCCCCAGTACCGGCGTACAACAGCAATCGGAATCCCTGAAGATAAGATCCCATTCGTGCCGGGTACGCTGATTCATTTTTTTGGCAATGAGTTGGCGCATTTCGGGCCAGTAGCTTTGATCATTTTGCCGGTCCGGATCAATTTCGTCGGCACCAATCTGACGAATAAACGCAGTGAAAAATTTTCGTTCAATGGCCCCGACGGCCATCCAGCCTGCATCCGAAGTTTGGTAACAACAGTAGTAAGGCGCACCGCCATCGAGGATATTGGCTTCCCTTTCCGGATGCCATTGCCCGGCGTCGGCCAGTCCGTAGAGCATCGTCATCAGCGACGTGGTGCCTTGATAAATACTGGTCTCAACGACGGTACCGTTGCCATCCTTGCTGCGGCTGAACAGGGCCGCCAGGATGCCGGTGACCAAATGCATGCCCGCGCCGCCAAAGTCACCAATCAGATTGAGCGGCGGGATCGGTTTGCTGGCGGGGCCGATGGCTGCCAGTGCGCCCGACAGCGCCAGATAGTTAATGTCATGGCCGGCGGTGGCCGCCCGCACCGACTGGCTTCCCCAGCCGCTGCATCGACCGATAACCAGGGCCGGCAACCTTGCATGAATCACTTCCGGCGACAGCGACAGGCGTTCCAGTGTGCCAGGCCGGAAACCTTCGATCAGCACGTCAGCCTGGCGTAAGAGGTCCATCAGACGCGCCGGTCCGTCATCGGCCTTCAGGTCGATGGTCACATGCTGCTTGTCGCTGGAAAGATAATCAAAATTGGCAGGCAACGGTAATCCCAATCCACGGTTGACCGGCGAATCCACCACGATGATCTGCGCGCCCATTTGCTGCAAGCAACGCGTGGCAAACGGAACCGGACCGATCGCGGCCAATTCAATAATCGTTATTCCGGCCAGCGGGCCGGGCTTGGTGGTGGAGAGCTGGTGGTCCGGTGTGAATGACATGAGCAGGATGTTTCCAATGGGTTGAGGCGATTTTAGAGGATGCTGGATTTTTTGCGACGCACGGTGCGGATCACCTGATTGCTGGCGGGATCTGCGGGTCGCTGTAAAAACCCCGGTACTTTTGCAGCCGTGAGCCGGTTGATCTGTTGCAGAAATCGCGGATCGACTTCGCGGATACCGTAGCGCTCACCGAGATGGGCGGCGATATGCAGCATCACGGCTGAGGCGACTTCGGCATCGGCTTCGGCGCGGTGGGCGGTGCCATTGAAGCGGATGCCCAGCGAGCTTGCCAGCGCACCCAGTGCATAGCTGCGCAAACCGGGAAAGACACGGCGCGACAATTTGACCGAACAGATGACACCGGCGTGGGTCGGCACAATGCCCAGACGGGCACTCTCGGCTAGCAGGAATTTTTCGTCAAAGCTGACGTTGTGAGCTGCCAGCGCATCGTTGCCGATGAAGCGCACCAGCTCGGGCATGACCTGCTCGACCGGCGGCGCGCGATCGACCATCGCTTGCGTGATGCCGGTGAGCTGGCTAATGAACGGCGAGATCCGGACATCGCAGTTGATCAGCGAGACAAAGCGCTCGACCACGACGCCGCCGACAATGCGCAACGCGGCGACCTCGGTCACCCGGTCGCCCAGTGCCGGACTCATGCCGGTGGTTTCGAAGTCCATCATGACGACGGGTTGGATATACATGGTGTGCGGGAAGGGGGTGGCGGGAAAGGGTGTTCAGTCTAGCCCAAGCGATGGACGCGGGCGTGTTTTGATGCGGGCCAGGGTGGCAATGGGCCGGACACTTTCTTTGGTTGCCCGCCGCGCTTGCCGTTTTCACGGACCGCGACGGTCTTGGCTTGGCCCGATGTCCGGCCACTGGTTCTGCCAATTTGTGCGGGCCTTTGGCGTTTGCGATTGCCATGGACCAATCCGTGCGGGTACTCCTGATTCCTCGCTACGGCACGACGAGAATAATTTCAGTCGTGAAGTCGCTATTTTTTTCTTGTTGTGAGAAAAATATGGCGTTTAAAAGTAAGCTGGCGAGCTTCGCCAACAAGAGCGACTTCCCCTTTGGAGACCCCGCATGAAAATCATCGACATCCGCGAAAAGACCATCCCGATCAGCTCCCCGATCCGCAATGCCTACATCGACTTCAGCAAGATGACGCTGAGCCTGGTGGCCGTCGTCACCGACGTCATCCGTGACGGCAAGCCGGTGATCGGCTACGGCTTCAATTCGAACGGGCGTTACGGGCAAGGCAAGCTGATGCGCGAACGGTTTATCCCGCGCCTGCTCGAAGCCGATCCGGCCAGTCTGATCGATGACAGCGGTACCAACCTCGATCCGCACAAGATCTGGAACTGCATGTTCACGAACGAAAAGCCGGGCGGCCATGGCGAGCGCTCGGTCGCTATCGGGACCATCGACATGGCGGTCTGGGATGCGGTGGCCAAGATCGCCGGCCAGCCGTTATTTCAGGTGCTGGCAGACCGTTACGGCAACGGCACGCCGGACCGGAATATTTTTGTCTATGCCGCTGGCGGTTACTACTATCCGGGCCAGAGCCACGACCAGCTCAAGGACGAGATGCGCAGCTACATCGACCGCGGCTACACGGTCGTTAAAAAGAAGATTGGCGGCGCGTCGCTGGACGAAGATTTGCGCCGCATCGATTCGGTGCTGAGCGTGCTGCAGGATGGCCAGAAACTGGCAGTCGATGCCAACGGGCGCTTTGATCTCGATACCGCGATTGCCTATGCGAAGGCGCTGTCGCAGTACGATCTGTTCTGGTACGAAGAAGCCGGCGATCCGCTCGATTTCGAACTGCAGGCGACGCTGCGCAACTACTATGCAAACCCGATGGCCACCGGCGAAAACCTGTTCTCGATGCAGGATGCACGCAACCTGATCCGCTACGGCGGCATGCGCGCCGACCGTGACTGGCTGCAGTTCGATTGCGCGCTGAGTTATGGATTGGTCGAATACCTGCGCACGCTGGACATGTTGCGCGAACACGGCTGGTCGGCCAAGCGCTGCATTCCGCATGGCGGGCATCAGATGTCGCTCAATATCGCTGCCGGCCTTGGGCTGGGTGGCAATGAATCCTATCCCGACCTGTTCCAGCCGTATGGCGGTTTTCCGGACGGCGTTCAGGTCGAGAACGGACACATCTTCCTGCCTGAATTGCCGGGGCTGGGTTTCGAAGGCAAGGCGGACTTGTATCGGGAGATGGACAAACTGATGAAATAACCGGCCCGGGGCGGGCCGGGTTGGTGCCGATTTACTGTTTTTTGTAGCGCAGCCAGACGCTGCCGCCGTCCTGGATCTCGGCCGATGTCAGCGTCAGGTACGTCGGGTTGGTCCATGCTTGTGGCGTGACTTCGAATGAGGCCGGATGTTCGCCGCGACCATCGATCAACGGCAGGACGAGCACGCTGACTTCGTCGACCAGTCCGGCGTTGACGAACGATCCGCTGACATGCGGGCCGCCTTCGACGATTATGCGTTCGGTGCCGAGTTCATCGGCGAGAATCGTCACTACCTTGGCCAGATCAATCCCGGTCTTGCCGCCGAAGATATACGAGACGCTGATCGATTGCAGGTAGGCGAGGTAATCATCGGCGACCGCTTCGGTGACCACGGCGACGACGTGCGAATCGAGAGCCTGGTTGCTTTTCCACTCGACCTTGCCGTGCGGATCGATGGCCACCGCGTAGCAAGTGGCATTCTTGTCGGCAAAGTGATGGGTACGCGGGATTGGCTTGGTGGCCAGGCCTGCCGGATAGCCGTCGCCGTGAGCAATTTCCTGCATCGTGACGCGACCGCAAATCCAGGCATCGAATTTGAATTGCCGAGCCAGCGTTTCGTACAGCTCGCCCGCATTCTTTGTAAAAGGACGATCCCAGCCATCCGTGAGGGCATGGCCATCGAGGGACGACATCATGTGGCAAATGACATAAGGCTTCATGGAAAACTCCTGACAAGTTCGGGTGATGAATCGCTGTAGAGGATGTCGCGCGGGCAAGATTAGACTTGCTGCCGGCGCTGCATCGCCACGAGGGAATTCTGGAAAGGAAGACAAATTATCTTACGGTTTTTAATAGATACCGGTCTGTACGGTGTCGCTCTGTAGGAGCGTGTGCTCATCGAGATCAGGATTCGTAGACGCTGCGTTTCTCGATGGCAGATAGTGACATGGCCCTCAATCACTACCTGTTCAATATCCGATATACCGACCCGGCCGATGCCAGGCGATGACCATCGCACTCATCGAAAATGCACTGAGCGCCGACCAGGCCAGACGGTTCGGTGCAATCACCGACATCGCCACCAGCAGGATGACGGTATCGATGATGATCTGACTGCGCCCGGCATTGATGCCGCGTTTTTTTTGCAGCCACAGCGTAACGATACCGGTACCACCAACGCCGGCACCATGGCGGGCGAGGGCGAGGATGCCCATTCCGCACAGGGTACCCCCAGCCAATGCGGCAAAAGCAGGGTTGATGAAATCAATGTGCAAGGCCCGCGGCATCAATGTCATCAGGCTGGTCACGCCAAGGTTGACCGCGACGGTCTTCAAGGCAAATTGCCACCCCATCGCAAAGTACGCAAAGATAAAAAAGGGCACATTGACGAGGGTGAAAATTATCCCGACCGGTAGCGGAACAACATACGACGTTAATAGCGCAATGCCGGCGATGCCGCCAGTGACGAGACCGGCGGTTTTCAGTAGCAGCAGACCGATCGCAATGAAGGTCAGACCGATGACCAGCGCATAGATGTCCTCAGTCAGACTGTGCGGATGTCCGATTGGTGACGGCGTCTCGGGCTTGGTCATGCTGCTCACGACAGGTGATGCACCCATGACTCGGTGTCTGCCAGTCGACCACGCTGTATTCCAGTGAGCAAATTACGAATACGGATGGTGACGGGGCCGACAGAGCCATCGGCGATAACAAGTTCACCGCCGACATGACGGATACGGCCAACGCCAGCGATGACAGCCGCAGTACCGCAAGCAAAAACTTCACGCAATTGACCGCTGGCGATATCCGCACACCACTGGTCGAAACTGTAGGGCCGCTCCTCGACGGTCATCCCTTCGCGTCGCGCCAGATCGATCACCGAACTACGCGTAATACCCGGCAGTATCGTGCCGCTCAACGGGGGAGTAACTAGCGTGCCATCGGCCATGCAGAAAAAGATATTCATGCCGCCGAGTTCTTCGACCCAGCGATGTTCGACTGCATCAAGGAAGACCACCTGATCGCAACCGTTTGCGCTCGCCTGGGACTGTGCCAGCAAACTTGCCGCATAGTTGCCGCCGCATTTGGCTGCGCCGGTGCCACCTGGCGCGGCGCGGGTGTATTCATCCGACACCCAAACGGTGACAGCCGAATCACCATTTTTGAAGTAGGGACCTACCGGTGAAGCGATCACGCAGAAAATGTATTCCAGTGAAGGACGTACGCCGAGGAAGGTTTCGGAGCCGAACATGAACGGACGCAAGTACAAGCTACCGTCGCCTTCGGGCACCCAGTGCTTGTCGATGTTGACCAACGCTTCGACGGCGGCCAGAAACAAGTCGTCCGGTACAGGAGTCATTGCCATGCGTGCAGCCGAACGCTGGAAGCGGTGGGCGTTTTCGATAGGACGGAACATCAGTATTTCGCCGTCGGCACCACGATAGGCTTTCATGCCTTCAAAAATTTGTTGCGCGTAGTGAAGTGCTGCGCAGGCCGGGTCAAGCAAAAACGGCTTTCTGGATTCAACCTTCGCATCGTGCCAGCCTTGCGCTTCATTCCAGCGCACCGTCACCATATGATCGGTAAAGACCCGACCAAAGCCGGGGTTAGCCAGCAGATTGGCGACTTCCGCGCTTGTTGCCAACTGCGGATGGATTTCCTGAGTAAATAGCCATTCTGTATTCGTCATCGTATTTTTCAATGCAAAAGTGGAAGCGGGAATTATGCGCTTTGCAAAGGTTGCCACCAACTGGCAGCCATCCTTTTTCGCAATTAATTTGCCTTGGATTGCTTGCCAGTAGCCTGCTACCGCTGACATGCCCTCGTAGAAGCGGAGAGTCTTGAAAATATCATGCCGCAAACACTTGCGCTGACGGCGCGACATCGCTATAGTTCGCCTCCTGCTTCAGCGACATCGAAGCGCAGTCAAACAAAACGCTTTGGCTGCAGCGCAGGAAACGGCACGGTCGGTGAAGTAAATCGAAGTGCGGCGGATGGTGCAAAAGTTCTTTAACAATTAACAGTTG
>CAILRJ010000288.1 GCA_903836575.1 uncultured Burkholderiales bacterium | reverse complement strand
TCGATGACACCGTTGTAGCCGGCCAGCGTCTGGGCCGGCGCGACGTGCGGCAGACTCAGATAATCCTCGACGGTCATGTCCTCGGCACCGGTGCGTTTGGCGTACGCGCACTCGCTGTGCATGAAGCAGGCAATCGTATCCTCGAATAGTTTTGACAGGTGCAAATGGGCCGGCGGCTCGCCCCAGTTGGCAATGACCAGGTCAAGGTCGCCATCCGACAGCAGGCGGATGTAATCAATTTCGGGACCGAGCCCATGAATCACCAGTTTGCTCTTGGGCGATTCGCGCCGCAGGCTCGACACCACGTTGGGCAGGAACTGGCTGTCCAGATAATCGGGTGCGGCAATATGGAAAGTACGGCCTTCGTCTTGCGCCACGAACGGCACCTTGCGCACGAACAGGCGTTCGGTTTCGACCAGAATGCGCTTGGCCGGTTTGAGCAGGGTCTCGCCATGCCGGGTCGGCACCATGCCACGCGCGCCGCGTACCAGCAGCGGGTCGCCGGTCAGTTCGCGCAACTTGCGCAGCGACGCCGAAATCGACGGTTGCGGCTGGTTCAGCTTGAGGGCCACGCGCGAGACGCTTTTTTCGGACAACAGCATGTACAGAATGCGGATCAGGTGGATATCGAGATGGTCGGGTAGTGCGCCGGACATGAATGCCTCATATGAAAATGACTATGTGAAATATACGGGATGTTGCATGAGTTGGGCAGTGTTTGCGCTTATCTTCGTCAGGTCAGTCATCGTCGCGCGCGGTGGCACAGCCGACTCTTCCACAAGGACTGCATGGACGCTTTTTTACACTCGTATTTAGTCACCTATGGCATCGACTGGCTCAATTTGCTGGTGCGCTGGCTGCATCTGGTGACCGGCATTGCCTGGATCGGGGCGTCGTTCTATTTTGTCTGGCTCGACAATTCGATCCGGCCGCCCTTGCCCGGGTCCGAGCTGGCCAAACGCGGTGTGTCTGGCGAACTGTGGGCGGTTCACGGCGGCGGCTTCTACAATCCGCAAAAATATCTGGTCGCGCCGGCCACCTTGCCGGCTACCTTGCACTGGTTCAAATGGGAAGCCTACTGGACCTGGATCTCGGGCTTTTCGCTGCTGACTATCGTCTATTATTTCAATGCCTCGGCGATGATGATCGACCGCTCGGTGGCGGACCTGGCGGTCTGGCAGGCGGTCGCGATCGGACTGGCCACGCTGGTCAGCGGCTGGGTGGTGTACGACGTGCTGTGCCGCTCGCCGCTCGGCAAGCGTGATGGTTTGCTGGGAATTGTGCTGTACCTGCTGATCGTGGCGATGGCCTTCGTGCTGTCGCAATTGCTCAGCGGTCGCGCCGCCTACATCCATGTCGGCGCGATGCTCGGCACCATCATGGTCGGTAACGTGCTGATGGTCATCATGCCGGGCCAGCGCAAGATGGTGGCAGCGATGCAAGCCGGGCAGGTGCCCGGGGCGATCCATGGCCAGCGCGCCAAGCAGCGCAGCGTGCATAACAATTACTTCACGCTGCCGGTGCTGTTCATCATGATCAGCAACCACTATGCGATGACTTACAGCCATGCGCACAACTGGCTGGTGCTGGCAGCGATGATGGCAGCCGGTGTGCTGATCCGGCACTTCTTTAATTTGCGGCACAAGGGCCGGCTGGTCTGGGGTTATCCGGTTGCCGGCGTGGCAATCCTGATCGCCGTCGCGGTGGCGATTGCGCCGACGCCGGTGGTGCGCACCGGGGCGGCGGTCGATTTCAAGCAAGTGCAAGCGATCATCGAGCAACGCTGTGTTGCGTGCCATGCGGCGCAACCGACCCAGCCGGGTTTTGCGGCGGCACCGCTCGGTGTGCAACTGCAGACGGCGGCGCTGATTCATCAGCATGCAGCACGGATTTACCAGCAAGTCGTGCAGCTTCGGGCCATGCCGATCGGAAACCTGACCGGGATTACCGAGGACGAGCGGGCGTTGATCGGGAAGTGGTATGCGGCAGGTGCGCCGTGATGAGAGCCGGACAAGATGCCACGCGCGTCAGTCCGGCAAAAGACCGCCGGTGTGTAGTCGTGTCATCCACGCCTGCTCGACAAAGCTGTCCGTGACGCCGTAGCGCCCATGACTGACACGCATCAGCAGGTTGCTGGAAGTCATCATGCCGATCACGCTTTGCACTTCCTGGGCAGTGACTTCCCGGCCGGTTCGCGCTGAGTACTCCCTCAATGCATCTGCAGTAAACCCGCCCCTGACGGTTCCTCCAATATGGCAAATACGGGAAAAGATGGCTGCCGCAAGTGGGCCCAGAGCTTCTATTTTTTGAAGCTCGACATCGGCGGCGGCGGCACCAAGTGACTCGGCTATCGTTGGCAAGTGTTCGTCGGCATCTGCTCCCGGTGGCAATCCGCGCAAGATACTGAGTGCTTTCATTAATTCTTCGGGGCGACTTCCCATTCTTTTGAACGCGGCTTCAGTGACAGATATCGACGGGACTTTGGTGGCTAACTGTGGCGCGACCTGTTGCAGGACGTATTCAATGAAGTCGCGTCCGAGCACTGGAAAATCATGCGTTACTGCACCATTAAAAGCCTGGTTGCCTTTGATGGAGAGTTCCTGTACGCGCGCACGATGCGAGCCGGTTCCGACGAAGAGAAAATAGCCGGGAGTTTCCGGTCGCGTATTGATCGCATCACGTGTCGCTTTCAGTGCGTGGAGCATGTTGTCACCGTCTGCACTGCCTAACGCGTGCTGGACCTCGTCAATGATGAGCACCACATCTGTTTGTGCCTGGTCAATTAACTCCGTGAACGCCTGAGCAAGGCTGACGCCTCCGTCCTTGCCGACGTCTGAGAGCTTGAAGCCGAATTTGA
>CAILRJ010000287.1 GCA_903836575.1 uncultured Burkholderiales bacterium | reverse complement strand
TGCTCGAAGCGACGCCCGGCCTGATCGTCAGCCAGCACAGCGGCGAAGGCAAGGCCAACCAGTTTTATCTGCGCGGCTTCAACCTCGATCATGGCACCGACTTGCGTACGACGGTCGATGGCATGCTGGTCAACCAGCGCAGCCATGCGCACGGTCAGGGCTGGAGCGACCTCAATTTCATGATTCCCGAACTGGCCACGCGGCTCGATTATCGCAAGGGGCCGTATTACGCCGAAGAGGGCGACTTCTCGACGGCCGGTGCGGTCAGCGTGCGCTATGCCGACACGCTGCCGCAAGGCATTGCCAGCGTCGGCATCGGCAGCAACGGATTTCGCCGCACGTTGCTGGCGGATTCGCCGGTGGTCGGTGATGGTCACTTGCTGTACGCGCTGGAACTGTTCCACAACGATGGCCCGTTCGTGATTGGCGACGATTACCGCAAGGTCAACGGCGTACTGCGCTACAGCGCCGGCACGGCCGACAATGGTTTTCATGTCAGCGCGATGGCTTATCACGGCAGTTGGCATTCGACTGACCAGATCCCGCTGCGCGGTGTCACCGATGGCAGCATCAATCGCTTCGCCGGCATCGATCCGACCGATGGCGGCAGTGCGCATCGATACAGCCTGTCCGGCGAATGGCACCGTGCTACCGACGACACCACGACCAGCATCAGCGCCTACCTGATCCACAACCGGCTTGACCTGTTTTCCAACTTCACCTATTTCCTCGATGATCCGGTCAATGGCGACCAGTTTGCCCAGCCCGACCGGCGCGTCACGACCGGTATCAACGCGACCCAGGCCTGGCGCACCGCGCTGTTCGGCCACGAATCCGAGAACAAGATCGGCCTGCAACTGCAGAACGACAATATCTTCAACGGCCTCTACAGCACGCTTGCGCGACAGACGCTCTCGACCACACGCGACGACCATATCGTCGAAAGCAGCGCTGGCCTGTTCATCGAAAACACCACCCGCTGGACCGAGTGGTTTCGCACCACGGCAGGCTTGCGTTCGGATTTTTTCCGCTTCGACGTCAACAGCAAATTCAATGCCGCCAACTCCGGCAAGGCCAGCGACAGCAAGCTCAGTCCGAAGCTGAGCCTGGTGTTCGGACCGTGGGCTAAGACCGAGTACTACGTGAACGCCGGTGGCGGTTTTCATAGTAACGATGCGCGCGGCAGCACGATCACGGTCGATCCGAAGACCGGCGCGGCGGCCGACAAGGTGCCGCCACTGGTGCGCTCGACTGGCATTGAAGTCGGTGTGCGTAGCGAAATCATTCCGGGTCTGCAAAGTTCGTTGTCGGTGTACCAGCTTGATTTCGATTCCGAACTGACCTTCGCCGGGGACGCCGGCACCACCGAAGCCGGGCGCGCCAGCCGGCGTACCGGCTTTGAATTTTCGAACTATTACAAGCCGGCCAACTGGCTGACGATTGACGCCGATGTCGCGTTTGCCCGCGCGCGTTTTCGGGACGCTGATGTGATCGGTACGCGTATTCCGGGCGCGATCGAAGGGGTGGCTTCGCTGGCGCTGGCGGTCGATAATCTGGGGCCGTATTTTGGCGCGCTGCAGTTGCGCTACTTCGGGCCGCGGCCGTTAGTCGAAGACAACTCGGTGCGTTCGCACAGCACCGCCACGCTCAATGGCCGGATCGGCTACAAGATCAGCCGCAACACGAAG
>CAILRJ010000286.1 GCA_903836575.1 uncultured Burkholderiales bacterium | reverse complement strand
TTGCGACGCGAATTGCGCGACGAAAAAAAGGCAGCCTGAGCTGATCAGGCCGCCTCGGTCGTGGTGTGCTGGCCGCCTGTTTAGGGCGGCTTTTTTTATTCGGTCAGTGGTGGCAATTGACGCGGCTTGCGATCGGCGCCGGTGGCGACATAGGTCAGCGTGGCTTCGGTGACTTTGACGGTCTCGGCTTGCAGCCGGTTGCGCTCGGCGAAGACTTCGACGTTGACCGTGATCGAGGTGTTGCCGACCTTGACGATATCGGCATAAAACGACAACAGGTCACCGACGAACACCGGATTCTTGAACAGGAATGAATTGACTGCGATGGTGGCAACCCGGCCATTGGCGCGGCGCGTGGCCGGCAGCGAACCGGCGATGTCGACTTGTGACATGATCCAGCCGCCAAACACGTCGCCATAGACGTTGGCGTCCGAGGGCATTGGCAGCATCCGCAGTACGGGCATTTTTCCTTCGGGTAGTGCGTTGTCGTTGCTCTTCGTCATGGTGTTTTCCTTTATCCCGCTACAATTCGTGCAGCATAAACCATTCTGATCTGATCCCTCCATGCGTAATCACTCCGTAGCTCCTCCGGTCGCCGCCGCCAATCAGGCGACGCGTAATGACTGGACCACCATCAAGACGCTGGTCCCTTATCTGTGGACTTACAAATGGCGGGTGTTGCTGGCGCTCGGCTGTCTGATCGGTGCCAAGATGGCCAACGTCGGCGTGCCGCTGCTGCTCAAGAATCTGGTTGATCAGTTGACGGTGACGGTATCGCATCCGCAAGCCGCGCTGATACTGCCGCTGGGTTTGCTGGTGGCCTATGGCGCATTGCGTTTGTCGACCACGTTGTTCACCGAATTACGTGAATTTGTTTTTGCGAAAGTCACGCAGCGCGCAGTGCGCACGATTGCGCTGAAAGTATTCCGGCATCTGCATTCGCTGTCACTGCGCTTCCACCTGAACCGCCAGACCGGCGGCATGACACGTGATATCGAACGCGGCACACGTGGGATCTCGTCGCTGGTGTCGTACACGCTATTCAGCATTTTGCCGACGCTGATCGAAATCACGCTGGTGATCGGCTATCTGGCGCTGCATTACGATGTCTGGTTTTCGGTCATCACGGCTGTCGCCCTGGTGGTGTACATCGTCTTCACAATCAGTGTCACCGAGTGGCGCACGCATTTTCGGCGCACGATGAACGATCTTGATTCGAAGGCCAGCACCAAGGCTGTCGACTCGCTGATCAATTTCGAGACCGTCAAATATTTCGGCAATGAAGATTACGAAGCCAGCCGCTACGATGACGGCTTGCAGCGTTACGAAGCTGCGGCCGTGAAGTCGCAGACGTCGCTGTCGGTACTCAACACCGGTCAGTCGGTGATCATCGCTACTGCCGTGACGCTGATTTTGTGGCGCGCCACGCAAGGCGTGATCGATAAAACCATGACGCTGGGCGACCTGGTGCTGGTCAACGCTTTCATGATTCAGTTGTATATTCCGTTGAATTTTCTGGGTGTGCTGTATCGCGAGATCAAGCAAAGTCTGGCCGACATGGAGCGGCTGTTTCTGCTGCTCGACCAGAACCGTGAAGTCGCTGATGCGACCGATGCGACCGTGCTGGCAACACCGGCGGCCGAAGTGCACTTTTCACATGTCGATTTCAGCTATGAAGCCAACCGTCAGATTCTGTTTGACGTCGATTTCACGATCGCGGCAGGCACCACGACAGCAGTCGTAGGCCACAGCGGGTCAGGCAAGTCGACGCTGGCGCGCTTGTTGTTCCGCTTCTACGACGTCAATGCCGGCGTGATCACGATCGATGGTCAGGATGTACGTGACGTCACGCAGGCGTCGTTGCGGCATGCGATCGGTATCGTGCCGCAAGACACGGTATTGTTCAATGACAC
>CAILRJ010000285.1 GCA_903836575.1 uncultured Burkholderiales bacterium | reverse complement strand
TGCCGTCGATGCTGCGCACCGGCAGCGCCATCACCGCCGTTCCCAGCAAACACATCGCTCCGAGCGCCAGCCAGGCCCATTGCCAGGCGTGTGCGCTAGCGTGCGCCAGCAGCGCCGTGACCGGCACCAGCAAGGACGACAACACGATACCCAAGCCGGTGCCGCCGTAATAAATCCCGATCAGCAGGCCGGCCCGTTGCGGATGCAGTGACCCCAGTCGTGCCGCCAGTACGCCGCCGGTGACGAAAATCAGCGCGCTGGCGATCCCGGCCAGCAGGCGCTGCACCAGCAGGATGGTGGCATCGGTAACGAGCCCCGAGGCAATCAGAAATAGCGCCGTCAGCAAGGCACCGGCAAGCAGCACGGTGTGCGCGCCGTAGCGCCGCATCAGCGCCGGCGTGGCCAGCGCGCCGATCAGATAGCCGAGGGCATTGGCGGTGTTCATTGCGCCGGCCAGCAGATATGACCAGTCGAGGTCGGCACGCATGGGCGGCAACAGCAACGCATACGAAAAACGCGACATGCCCAGTGAAATCGCCGCTCCCAGCGACAGGGCAAAGGCAATCGCCAGCGGATGGGTGTGGGCGCGGTCGTTAGGCATCAAGGAAAAAGGTGGCGGCAGGGAAGAAGCCGAGTGTAAGGGTTTTCCGACGGACGTTGTGGGACGTGGCGCTGCCGAGGCCTCGACAATATTTTTGATCTGCTGCATCCGCTCCGCAAAGCCCGGCGTAGTGAAGGGTAAGACGGCGCATTGCGCGTCTTTCCACCCCCACCCATTTCAGGAGAATTCCATGACCCGTCCGCTGATTGCTGTTGCCGCTGTTGCCCTCACCACTTTGCTATCCGCCTGTTCGACGATGGCCCCGATGTCGATGGCCACGCCGCAAGCCCCGGCTGCCGTCACCGCTCCGGCCGGCAACAAGGTCGCGATGATGGCTGTCGGTGCCGGCGACTTGAACTACGAATGCCGTGCCAAGGCCGACATGCCAGGTGCCTTTGCCTGGGTCTTCACCGGCCCGGATGCGCTGCTACTCGACAAGAACAAAGCCACTGTCGGCAAATACTACGGTGGCCCGACCTGGGAATCGACCGATGGCAGCAAGGTCTCCGGCAAGCAGTTGGCCACCGCCCCGGGTGTTGCCGGCGCGATCCCGTTGCAACTGGTCCAGGCCAGCCCGGCCATGGGGAGCGGCGCGATGACCGGCGTGACGTATATCCAGCGCCTCAACACCATTGGCGGCGTGGCACCGGCCGAGGTCTGCAACCAGGCCGCCATGGGTAGCAAGAAGCTGGTCAAGTATCAGGCGGATTACTACTTTTACAAAGCCATCTGATGAGGCGCAGCACTGCCGTTGCAATTGGCGGTGCGGGCGTTCAATGGTAACCAAGTCGGCTACAAAACAGCGCTGTCTGCGCAATTGAAAGTAGCGCGGATCACCGCTATCGTCGGGTTCTTTTTCCATTTCACGGATAGCCCTGTGCAGACGACTTTTCCAAATTCGATGAACGGCATGGCGATTTCCGGCAGGAAGACGCCATGCTGATCCACGACACCACGTTTGACTACGAAGCGCAGTTGTTCGCCTGCGCGCGTGGCGACGAAAAAGCGCTGCGCCGCTTGTACGATCACGAGGCACGCTGGCTGCTCGGCGTCGCGCTGCGCATCGTCGTGCGGCGCGAGCTGGCCGACGAAGTGGTCCATGACGCGTTCCTGCGTATCTGGCAGAAATCGTCGACGTACAGTCCGGCGCTGGGTTCGGCGCGCGGCTGGATTTACAGCGTGGTGCGCCACCGTGCGCTCGACGTGGTGCGTCAGTCACGACGTGATCCGGCATTGCCGGGGGCTGAGGAAGCACTGCTTGACGAGGTGCCCGACGCGGCCGACGACCCGCTGCAAAGCCTCACGCGCGGACGGGACAACAGCGCACTGCATCTGTGCCTGCAACAACTTGATGACGACAAACGTGCCTGTATTTTGCTGGCCTACGTCGACGGCTTTTCGCAAACCCGGATCGCCAGTGCGCTGGCACGGCCACTGGGTACCATCAAGGCATGGACCCGGCGCGGCTTGCTGGCTTTAAAGGACTGCCTCTCATGAATTTTCAGGACCCCGAACAACTGGACTTGCTGGCTGGCGAATATGTGCTGGGCGTGCTGCCGCTGGCGCAACAGGCGGCGTTCGAACAGGAATTGCTGCATAACCGCGCGCTGGTCGTGGCGGTCGGCTTCTGGCGTGATCGCTTGCTGGAAATGGCCCCGCCGCCGCCGCCGGTCGAGCCCGCCGACAGTCTGTGGAAGCGCATCGAACGCAGCCTGGCTGACAGCGCTCGCGCTCGTAACAATGCACCCGGTCGCGGCCTGTGGCACAGCCTGTCGTTCTGGCGTTTCAGCGGCGCCATCGGCGTTGCTGCGTCGGCTTTGCTGGTCTTGAAATTGCTCATGGTAGCGCCGCAAGAAGTCAGTGCACCGCAATTCCTGGCGGTACTGCAGGCACCAGCTACCGGCACCAACTGGCTGGTCGAAATCGACGACCGCGTGGTGCGCTTGCGGCCACTGTCGCCGACCACTGTCGCGGCCGGCAAGTCAGTCCAGTTCTGGACCAAGCCGGTCGGCGCGGCTGGTCCGACTTCACTCGGACTGGTGCGCACCGACCGGCCCACTGAGATCGCCCTGAGCAAATTGCCGGGCATGAGTCCGAACCAATTGTTCGAAGTAACGCTGGAGCCGCAAGGCGGATCACCATTGCCGCGTCCGAGCGGACCTATCCTCGCCGTGGGACGCGCGGTTCTGCTGTAGAGGCGCGTCGCTTGTCCGTGCTGCACTGAACCGCTACACTCTGGCGCTGCAGTCCGGTCACGGACTAGCGACAATTCAAACAATAACGGAGCGCCCCATGAACATCAACACCTTGCTGTTTCCCTCCATCGTTGCGCTGGCGGCCATGACTTTTGCCGGTCCTGCCGCGGCGCAGATCAAGATCGGCGTGACGGTCTCGGCCACCGGCCCCGCCGCCTCGCTCGGCATTCCGGAAAAAAACACCATCGCGCTGCTGCCGAAAACCATCGCCGGCAAGAGCGTCGAGTACATCATTCTCGATGACGCGACCGACACCACCACCGCCGTCAAGAACACCCGCAAGCTGCTCACCGAAGACAAGGTCGACCTGATCATCGGTTCGACCATCACGCCCAATTCGCTGGCGATGATCGAACTGGTGGCCGATGCCGGCACGCCGATGATTTCGATGGCAGCGTCCGCCTCGATCATCGAGCCGGTCGAAGGCAATCGCCGGTGGATTTTCAAAACGCCGCAAAACGATTCGCACATGTCGACTGCGATTACCGCACGGATGGCCGAAGCGGGTATCAAGTCGGTTGCCTTCATCGGCTTCAATGACGCCTACGGCGAAGGCTGGTACCGCGAATTTGCCAAGCTGGCCGAACTGCGCCACATCAAGGTCACGGCCAGCGAACGCTTCGCCCGCGCCGACACGTCGGTCACCGGCCAGATCCTGAAAATCCTCTCGACCAATCCCGATGCCGTACTGATCGCCGGTGCAGGCACACCGGCTGCGTTACCGCAAAAAACCCTCAAGGAACGCGGCTACAAGGGCGCGATTTATCAGACCCACGGCGTGGCCAACAACGACTTCCTGCGCGTCTGCGGCAAGGATTGCGA
>CAILRJ010000284.1 GCA_903836575.1 uncultured Burkholderiales bacterium | reverse complement strand
GAGCTAGACAGCAATTAAGCTGCTAGTGCGTACGAGTTATCGTTTGCAGTTATGTTTTTTCTGGTTGTATTTACGAGGTGACCAGCCCTCGGTATGCCCTGCGCTGCTTTGCAACCCCTGTCGAAACCAGGTCGCCCCCAAGCAATTCGAATTATAGCGCATCAGGTCAGTCGGGGCATGCTGAAATCTAGGCTGTCGCCGCGATCAAGCCCAGGAAGTCTGCTGGCGTGGCCGCATGCATGTCTGCATTCCAGGAAATCGGGTAATGCGGGTTTCCATAACCCCAGCCAACCGAGACGGTTGCCATACCCGCCGCACGGCCTGCTTCGATATCCCGTAAATCGTCGCCGACGTACCAGCAATGCTCTGCTGCCACACCAATTTGACGAGCCGCCTCGAGAAGTGGTGCCGGATGTGGTTTTGCATAGGGTGTCGTATCCCCGGAGATGACGCAGGCGGTCGCGGACAAGGCAAGCTGGGGAACCAGCGCGTCGGTAAAGCGCGCCGCTTTATTGGTGACAATGCCCCAGACGATATTTTTTTGGTGCAAGTTATCGAGCAGATTGGTTATGCCGGAAAACAAACGACTCTTGTCAGCAATATTTGTCGCATAGATATCAAGGAATGCAACGCGCAGCGCCTCGTACTCATTGTCTTCAGGTCGTATTCCAAACGCCGCAAAAATTAGACCGCGCGCACCTGCAGAGGCATGTGGTCGCAATAAAGCATAAGGGCTCAACGGAAGCCCGCGTTCTCGCTGTAGCGTGTTCATAGCGCCAGCAAGGTCGGGTGCGCTGTCTACAAGCGTGCCGTCAAGATCAAACAGGATGACGCGAGGTGACGCCAATAACATGTCGGTTTTCCTGATAACGAGTGGGGAAAATTACTTGACCGGCCGAGTGCAGGCCACCATATAGTTGACGTCGGTATTCCCGTTCAAGCTATAGGATTTGAGAAACGGGTTGTACGTCATGCCCTTGAGTCTATCGACATTGAGGTCGGCAGTCCGCGCGTAACGGGATAGCTCGGAGGGGGTGATGAATTTGCTATAGTCGTGCGTCCCCTTAGGAAGCAAGCCCAGCACGTATTCGGCACCGATAATGGCGAAAAGATAGGATTTAGGATTGCGATTAAGTGTCGAGAAAAATACTTTGCCGCCCGGTTTGACCAGGGTTGCACAGGCGCGCACGATTGCTTCCGGATCGGGAACGTGTTCCAGCATTTCCATGCAAGTCACAACATCGAAGGAAGCTGGTTCTCGTTCAGCCATGTTCTCTGCCGAGATCATTTCGTAGCGCATTTCAATGCCAGCCTCCAGGCTGTGCAGATCCGCCACTTTTAGTGCTTTTTCGGACAGATCGATACCGGTAACATTTGCGCCCTTGCGTGCCATTGATTCAGCAAGGATGCCACCCCCGCAACCAATATCGAGCACTGTTTTGTTTGCAAGAGGTGTTCGCGCATTGATCCACTCTAGCCTCAAGGGATTAATTTGATGCAATGGACGAAATTCGGAGGTGGGATCCCACCAGCGGTGTGCGAGATCACTAAATTTTTTGAGTTCTTGAGGGTCTGCGTTCATGGACGCAATGATAGCGGTAATGCGCCGCAACTGCACGGCGCTGACTTCAATTGCTTGCGCAAAAAAAAACCCCGCCAAGGCGGGGTTTTTGCTGTCGCAGATTGAAATTACTTGGTACGGGTACCAACAACTTCGATTTCAACGCGACGATTTTTTGCGCGGCCAGCTGCTGACTTATTGTCTGCAACAGGTTGCTTTTCGCCTTTGCCTTCGGTGTAGACGCGATTGGCTTCAATACCTTTGGAAACCAGATAGGCCTTGACGGCTTCTGAGCGGCGAACCGACAGTTTCTGGTTGTAGGCATCTGAACCAACGGAGTCGGTATGGCCGACGGCGATGATGACTTCCAGATTCATACCTTGCAGTTTTGATGCAAGATCATCCAGCTTGGCTTTACCATCTGGCTTCAACACTGATTTGTCGAAGTCAAAGAAGGCGTCAGCGGCGAAGGTGACTTTTTCTGAAACCGGCGCTGGTACAACGACTACCGGAGCTGGTGCTGGGGCTGGGGCTGGAGCGGCGACCGGAGCTGGTGCTGGTTTGGCGATTTCACCATCGCAGCCTGGAACTGCATCTGCAGGAGTCCAGTAACCGGTGCGCCAGCACAGGCCAAACGGATCACGAACAATGACGCCGCGAGCATCTTGAACGTAGGCGCTATTAGGCGTCTTGGCTTGGATATTTTCCTGCGCTTGGGCAGACAGGGCGACGACTGCGGACGCAGCGAAGACGAGTTTTACTAATTTATTCATGTTTCTCCTCTCGGTTGGGATATCCGCAGATCAAACTGCGCAACAAATGCTACGACAT
>CAILRJ010000283.1 GCA_903836575.1 uncultured Burkholderiales bacterium | reverse complement strand
GCAGGTCGATGGCTACGGTGCGGGCTTGCTCGACCAGCCATTGGTCAGTCTCCAGATCGGCGAAGCGCAGCATCGCCTGCCCCGATTGCCGCGCCCCGAGAAATTCGCCCGGTCCGCGGATCTGCAGGTCGCGCCGGGCGATTTCGAAGCCGTCGGTGGTTTCGCGCATCGTGCCTAAACGTTGCTTGGCGACTTGCCCCAGCGGGCTTTGGTAAAGCAGCAGGCAGACGCTGGCGGCGCTACCGCGTCCGACCCGGCCGCGCAACTGGTGCAGTTGCGACAAGCCGAAACGCTCGGCATGCTCGATCACCATCAGCGATGCATTCGGTACATCGACACCGACTTCGATGACGGTGGTGGCCACCAGTACCTGAATTTCGGCACGGATGAAGGCGTCCATCACCGCCTGTTTTTCCTGCGGCTTCAGACGACCGTGGACCAGGCCGACCTGCAAGTCGGGCAAGGCCGCGGACAAGGTGGCATGGGTGTCGGTGGCGGTTTGCAATTGCAGCGCTTCGGATTCTTCGATCAGCGGACAGACCCAGTACGCCTGACGTCCTTCGGACGCGGCCACATGCACGCGCTCGATGACTTCGTCACGCCGGTTCTGGTCGATCACGCGGGTGACGATCGGCGTGCGGCCGGGCGGCAGTTCGTCGATCACCGAGACTTCGAGGTCGGCGTAATAGGTCATCGCCAGCGTGCGCGGAATCGGTGTCGCCGACATCATCAGCTGATGCGGCACGATCTGCGTCGGGTCGATGCCGTCGCTCAGGCCAAGTCCTTTGTTACGCAAGGTCAGGCGCTGGCCGACACCAAAGCGGTGCTGCTCGTCGACGATCACCAGCCCGAGCCGGGCGAACACCACATCATCCTGGATCAGCGCATGGGTGCCGATCACCAGCTGCGCGCTGCCGGATTCGATATGCTCCTTGGCAGCCAGCTTGGCTTTTTTCTTCAGGCTGCCGGTCAGCCAAACCACCTCGATGCCGAGCGGTTCCAGCCAGCCGGCGATCTTGCGGAAATGCTGGTCGGCGAGGATTTCGGTCGGTGCCATCAGCACCGCCTGAAAGCCGCTGTCGATCGCTTGCGCGGCGGCCAGCGCGGCGACCACGGTCTTGCCGCTACCGACGTCGCCTTGCAGCAAACGCTGCATCGGGAACGGCGCCTGCAAGTCGTGGCGGATCTGGTCGAGCACGCGTTGCTGTGCGCCGGTCAGCGCAAACGGCAGCACCCGCTGGAACGCCAGCGACAGCGCACCGATCACCGGCAGCGGCGCTGCACCCTTGGCGCGGCGTGCGACCTGTGCGCGTTTGAGCGACAACTGCTGCGCCAGCAATTCATCGAATTTCATGCGCACCCAGGCCGGATGCGAGCGGTCTTCGAGCGCGCTTTCATCGACTTCCGGCGGCGGGTTGTGCAACAGGCGTACCGCTGCTTCAAAAGGCATCAGGTCCAGCGTTTCAAGCAGCGCCGGCGAGAGGGTGTCGCGCCAGCTGATGCGCGCCAT
>CAILRJ010000282.1 GCA_903836575.1 uncultured Burkholderiales bacterium | reverse complement strand
CTGACGCTGTCCGCCGACGTGCCGGCGCTGCAATAGAAAGGCGAACCCATGCTGCGACTGGTGATGATGATTCTCTGGCCTTCTTTCCTTGTCGCGATTGCCGCGACCGGACTGTTTTTTTCGCTGTTTGATCCGGCCGAGTTATGGCTGCGTGTCAGTGGCGAGACCGGCTTGCCCGACATTGCCTGCTACACAATCGGCTTTCTTTCCAGCTGGTTGTTCTGTGCGCTGTCGAGCATGCTGACGTATTACCTGGCGAAAGTGCCGAATGACCGGACCATGCCGTTGTAACGAGCGCGCCAGTTACATCGGCGTGCAGTTTTCCGTGCCGGCCGCCAGCGCCCGCAGCATGGCTGCATCGGTCAGGCGGACTTCGCGTTTGTCGACTTCCATCCAGCCCTGCTTCTTGAAGCGTGACAGCAAACGGCTGATGCTCTCGATGGTCAGGCCGAGGTAGTTGCCGATATCTTCGCGCGACATGCGCAACTGGAAACTGGTCGGCGAGTAACCGCGCGCTGCATAGCGCGACGACAGGTTGACCAGGAAGGCGGCGAAGCGCTGCTCGGCGCGCATGTTCCCGAGAAGTAGCATGACGTTTTGCTCGCGCATGATTTCCTGGCTCATGATGCGGTGGAAGTGATGCAGCAGGCGCGGGATTTCACCGAACAGTTCTTCGAGCCGGGCAAACGGAATCTCGCAGACCTCGCTGTCTTCGAGCGCGACAGCATCGCAATGGTGGCGTTCGGTACTGATTGCATCCATGCCCAGCAATTCGCCGGCCATCTGGAATCCGGTGATGTGGGTATCGCCGCTGGGATTGATCTGAAAAGTTTTGAAGTGGCCGAAACGGATCGCGTAGAGGTTGCGAAACGGGTCGTCCATCCGGTACAGGATTTCATCGCGCTGCAGGCGACGGCGACGGCCGATGATTTCGTCGAGCCGGTTGATATCGCCTTCGTCTAGGCCCATCGGCAGGCATAACTGATGCAGGCTGCAGCCCGCGCAACTGGCCTTGAGAGCGTGGATGGTTTGCGCAGGCGTAGGGGCGTAAGTCAGTGGTTGGGTCATGAGTCTGTATGTATCACGAAAGTACCGTTGGGTACGCATACTGGCAGGTAATAATGACAACAAGCTGACAGCGGCGTCCAATGATCAGAACCCGACACTGTTTGAAATCAACGCTTCTCCAGTAGCGCAAACAAGCCCATCCCGGTCAGCATGGCCGCAACAAACAACAATGCCTGAAAACCGCCACTGGCCAGCGATGCCAGTGCCGGACCCGGACAATAGCCGGCCAATCCCCAGCCGACGCCAAATGTGATGCCACCCAGCACCAGGCGGCGATCAATTTGACGTGCTGTCGGGATGTGCATCGCATCGCCGAGGAAGGCCTTGGTGCGACGTACGCTGAAGCGGAAGGTCACCAGTCCGACCAGCACCGCGCCGCCCATGACCAGTCCGAGCGACGGGTCCCAGTTGCCGGCAAGATCAAGGAATCCGATCACTTTCGCCGGGTCGGTCATGCCCGACAGGATCAGGCCGAGGCCAAACACCAGACCGGCCAGCAATGCCAGTAGCAGCTTCATCATTTTCATCTCCTCAGACCAACACGTGGCGAACAATATAGACACAGGCAAAACCGGCCAGCATGAATGCCGCCGTTGCCACCATCGAACGCGGCGACAGGCGCGCCAGTCCGCAGACACCATGACCGCTGGTGCAGCCCGAGCCGTAGCGGGTGCCGAGTCCGACCAGCAGGCCGGCAACAATCAACGTGATATGGCTGGCTTCGATCCGTACTGCCGGCAATGCGGCGAACAGGCCCCACACCAGCGGCGCAGCGACTAGTCCGAGCACAAACGCGACACGCCATCCGGCATCGCCGCGCACCGGCTGCAACAGGCCGCCGAGAATGCCGCTGATGCCGGCAATCCGGCCATTAAAAAACAGCAGCAAGGCCGCTGCAAGTCCGATCAGCACGCCGCCGGCCAGCGAGGACCAGGGGGTGAAATGCAACCAGTCGATGGTCATGGTGTGATTCCTTTTTCAGGTGGGCAAAATTGTTCGTAGAGTACTTGCATGATGGCGAGTGCCTGTGTGCTGGCGATACGGTAAAAGATCTGTTTGCCTTCGCGTCGGGTGCTCACCAGCGCTTCGGCACGCAGGATGGTGAGCTGCTGCGACAGCGTTGGCTGGCGGATTCCGGTCAGGGTTTCGAGATCACCGACGCAGTATTCGCCCTGGCCTATCTGGCACAGCAACAGCAAGCGGGTCGGATTGGATAGCGCTTTAAGCAGCGCGGCCGCTTGTGCGGCGGCGGCTTGCAACTGTTCCAGCGGAATAGGAGAGGGCGCGGAGGGTGACATCGAGGGATAACAAAATTTAAAAACACATTATATGTATTTATATTTTGTTTTGGGAAATTTATTGTTTCCCGAGCGTGCGAGTCGCTGGTGTTGGTCAATTATTGCGATTTGGCCGTACATTTGTGCGGGCACGATGAAGTCGTGCCCGCGCCACGATGCGTTATCCCGCGTTCGCAAACAGCTTGTCATAGGCCGCCAGCAAAGTCTGATGCATCGCGCTGCCTTCCATGTCGGCACCCAGCGTGGGTAATCCGAAGAAGCGTTCGCTGCGGTCCAGCAGGGCGACGGCCTGGCGCACTGTATCGGCACCGTACAGCAGCACCAGTGCGCGCTGGTAATCTGCCGTTTCGCCGAGTTGCATCAGGCTGTCGATGCAGCGATAGACCAGCCGGCGTGCCGGGTTCATCTGCTTGTACTGGTGAATCCAGTCGCAGCCTTCGCGGATGGCTTCGTCGTCGCCGACAGCCAGCGCCAGCAGGGTTTTCAGTTCGCCGATGCGCAGTTCTTTCCAGGTCGTGCCGACCGGGATGGCCAGGCCGAGAATTTCCCACAAGGGCCGCTCATCGTTGAGGTTCGAGGTCTGCAGGTAGTCGAGCAATTGCGCACATTCCTCCTCGTCGAGGGCATCAAGGCGCACCAGCGCCGGACGGATGTCGTTGCCGACGCTATTGTTTTCCCATTCGAGGTCGTCGACCGGATAAATTTCGGACATGCCCGGTACCAGGATGCGGCAACTGTACGCGCCTTGCTCGCTGAAATCCGAGACGTAGATGTCCTTGTCTTCGGCATGCACGGCGGCGCACAGCCAGTTGTAGTCTTCTTCGGTGGTGCTGCTGAAGTTCCAGTCGGCAAACGCAAAGTCGGGCGTCTCGCCAAGAAAGTTCCAGCTGACCACGCCGCTCGAATCGACAAAATGGATTTCAAGATTGGCCACGGCAGTGATTTCGTCCATGTCGAAGCCCGGCTCGGGAAAGCCTTCCAGCGACGCCAGCGCACGGCCTTGCAGCAGTTCGGTCAGAGCGCGCTCGAGCGCGATTTCAAAGCGCGGATGCGCACCGAAACTGGCGAACAAGCCCTGGTCGCCGGGATGCAGCAAGGTCACGCACATGACCGGATAGCGACCGCCCAGTGACGCATCGCGCACCAGGATACCGAAGCCGGCATCGCGCAAGCCTTTGATGCCGGCAGCGATACCGGGATAACGGGCGATGACTTCCTCAGGTACTTCCGGCAGGCACAGACCTTCGCTGATGATGCGGTACTTGATGTGGCGTTCGAAAATTTCGGACAAGGCCTGGCTGCGCGCTTCCATCATCGTATTGCCGGCGGCCATGCCGTTGCTGACGTACAGATTGCCGATGATGTTGACCGGGATCCAGGTTTGCGCGCCATCGCGCAAGCGTGTGTACGGCAGCGTGCAAATGCCACGGGCGATATTGCCCGAGTTCAGATCAACCAGCACCTGGCTATCGATTTCGCTGTCGGGATTATAGAAATCCTGCAGTTCGGCGTTGAGCATCTCGACCGGCCAGCGGCCATCTGCAGCGGGGGCAAACCAGCGTTCCTGCGGGTAGTGAACGAAAGGGCGATTGGCGCGGGTCGCGCCGAGATAAAAATGGGTCCAGAAATAATGCGTGCCGAGGCGCTCGAAAAACTCACCCAGCGCACTGGCACGCGCCGCCAGTTCGGTCGCGCCCTTGCCGTTCGAAAACAGCATCGGGCACTCGTGGTCTTTCATGTGCACCGACCAGATCGCCTCGACCGGATTGAGCAGCGAGGATTCGTCCAGATGGAAACCGCGCCCGGCCAGCTTGGCCTGCATCGTGCGGATGGTCGATTCGAGGGAGGCGTCTTTGCCGGGGATGAAGCTTTCTGTTTGCATGGCGGGCGATCGGTGGGTTGTGAGGCGAGGGCAAGAGTGGGTATTGCGGCGTTCTTAACGAGGCTGATATGCTACCGCAAACTCCATGGGCCGCCTCATGGTTTCGGTTCAGGGTAATAAAACGATTGGTTGTCTGTGAAGGTGCTACTAAGTTGTTACACTTCGCAAACTCAATCGATAATTAAAAAAGTAGTACTACAGAGAAGCGGTGCTCCCATGTCAGACAACAGCGCAGTGGTGCCGCCGTTGGCGCAGCGGCCACGTCCGGAACAATCCGATACCAGCAAGGCAGATGATATGCTGATCCGTAGTTTTTGCGACGGTGAGTTGCGTGCCTTCGAAGTGCTTGTCATCAAATATCAGCGACGCGTAGCCGCGTTGATCAATGCCTCTGTGCACAACAATGCGGTGGCTGAAGAGATTACCCAAGAGACGTTCTTGCGCGCTTACCGCAGTCTGCCGGGATTTCGTTTTGAAAGCGGATTCGCGACCTGGCTTTACACCATTGCGCGCAACCTTGTTACTTCGTATCATCGTGATGGCCATGGCAAAGCCGACAACCGGGTTTCGCTCGACGGGATGGAAGAAAAACTCGGCCCGGCGGCAACCGAATGCCTGCAAGGTACCGTTGATAGTCCCGAAGAGCTGCTGGCGGAGCAGCAACTGGCCGCCGGAATCCGCCGTTCGATCGACGGCTTGTCGGCGCCGATGAAAGATGCATTGATGTTGCGCGAGGATCAGGGCCTGAGTTATGCCCAGATCGCCGAATCGATGGACATGCCGCTCAACACTGTTCGTTCAAATATTTTTCGTGCACGTGCAACTATTGCCGATGCGATTCGTCCTTTGCTGGACAGGACCATTACCCAGAGATTTCTTTGACTTTCACATCACGTATCGACAGCCAGGTAATTGCATCAATGCTTCTCGACGACGAGATGAGTCAATCAGAGTTCGATGCCGCCCTCGCGGTCATCAAGGCAGATCCGGCCATGATGACCGCGCTGGCAGCATCCCAGTTTGTCAACGATGCGCTGCAAGGTCATCTTTGCCTCGACGATAATTTCACTGCCAGAATCATGCAGTTCATTGCAGTGAGCGAAGCAGAACGACTTGCAGGGTCCGACGACAAATCCGGCCGCGGGTAGGGTTACTGAAAACTCCATG
>CAILRJ010000281.1 GCA_903836575.1 uncultured Burkholderiales bacterium | reverse complement strand
CTACTGAAAACCGAAGTGCGCCGCTACGATGTGGTGGCGCTGCGCGAAAGCCGGCTGGCCATCATGCCGCGCGCGACGTTCACCTGGCTGCTTGACACCAGCATTTCGTTCAATCGTTTTTTATTGCTGCAATTGAACGAGCGCCTCGGGCTGTTCATTGCGCTGGTCGAGTACGATCGCATGCTGGACCCCGATACCCGGGTCGCCCGCTGCCTGGCGGCGTTATTCAATCCGTACCTGAATCCGCATAACGGTTTGCAATTGCAAATTTCGCAGGAAGAAATCGGTTACCTCTGCGGTACTTCGCGCCAGCGTGCCAATCAGGCTTTGCAGGTGCTCGAAAAAGACGGTTTGCTCAGCGTCGACTACGGCGGCATCACGATTCTGGATCTGGCCGGCTTGCGGGTTTTTGGCAGTTGATGCCGGCCAGGTGTTGCCTGATCGTCGGTAACGGCATCGGGTGTTTTCAACCAGGACCGGCTGTGGCATATTGGATCGCCCGGCCTTCCCCGCCTCCCCCTAACTGATCTGGAATCCTTTCATGACATTTGCCGATGCCATCAAGACCTGCTTTTCAAAATATGCTGACTTCAGCGGTCGCGCTTGCCGTGAAGAGTTCTGGTACTTTGCCCTGTTCACGCTGCTCGGCAGCCTTGTGCTGAGCATGATCGACAACACGGCCAGCATGGTGTTTTCGCTGGTGACGCTGATCCCGTCGACGGCCGCCGCCAGCCGTCGCCTGCACGATACCAACCGCAGCGGCTGGTTGCAGTTGTTGTGGCTGGTGCCGCTGATTGGCTGGATCATCGTGGTGATATTCATGGCGCAGCAAGCGAAAGAACCCAACCAGTTCGGTCCTTCACCGGACACGTCATTGTCGTAACACCGAACGGAGCTCCTCATGGCCACGGAACCGAATGCTGTTGCTGAAATCGCCCTGCTGCGCCAGCAGCTCGCTGCCAGTGAAGAAGAACTGCGGGCCTTGCGTTCCGGTATCTCCTCATTGATCCGGCATGACGCGCTGACCGGAGTGTTGAACCGGCGTACGCTGATCGAAACGCTGGGGGCGGAACTGCAGCGCTCGCATCGCACCGGCCAGTCATTTTGTCTGGCCATCGTTGATCTCGATCACTTCAAGCAGATTAATGAACAATACGGTATGGCGATTGGCGATCTGGTTCTGAAGACCGTGTCGGATACGGCGCAGAATTTATTGCGCGGCATGGATCGTTTTGGCCGGCTAGGCGGCGAGGAGTTTGGTATCGTCATGCCGGCAACCTGGCTCGACAGCGGCGTCACTGCCATGACGCGTTTGCACGCGGCCATCGCTGCGTGCAACTGGCCCGGCATCACTGGCATGACCGATGGAACGGTCGTTACATTCTCGGCAGGAATAACGATCAATGCGCCCGCCGACACGGTCAGTCACCTGCTGCAACGCGCCGAGGCGGCGCTGTTGCAAGCCAAGCTCGATGGCCGCAATTGCACGGCTATTCTGGAAGAACCTTTACCTGATATGACGGACCCTGATGACTGATCCCTTGCATGGCATGACCCTCGAAGCAATTCTTACCGCGCTGGTGGCGCAACACGGCTGGGAGGGACTGGCACAGCGCATTGACGTGCGCTGCTTCAAGAGCGACCCGAGCATCAAGTCCAGCCTGACTTTCCTGCGCCGTACGCCGTGGGCGCGGGCGGAGGTGGAGGCGCTGTTCCGCTCTATCCCGGTGTAGCGCGGACGATGGTCACGAGGGCCGCCTGCCCCTGTCAGGCGGCGGTCTTTACTTTATCCGTTTCAATTCGATTTCCATCCCGCCCCCGTCCAGTGACGCGGTGTCTTTGTCGATCATCTTGACGATCAGCCCGACATTATTAAAGGCGGGTGACGTGACGATCACCTGGTTGCCTTTCGTTTCGAAGGTGGCCTTCATCACCGCCCCATTGGTGATGATGCTGTCTGACGTGAATTCCATCGTTGCTCCGGGAAGGCCGCTCCATTTTCCGACCAGCGGGTGGGCTGCGCCAAACGAAAACAGGGACTTTAATTGACTTGAAAAGCCTTCGCTGCCGGCTGCTTCGTGTGTCGATGCAGGCTCGCTCGGCAGAGTCAATGCGCCGAAGAGCTCCGGACTACTGGTGCGCGCACGCTTGGCTTCGCGCTGCTTGTTATCGATGACAGTCCATTTTTTTTCGACCAGCGCCATCGGAAATGGGATGGGACCCTCACTAAAGTCTAGTTTTTCCAGTAACAGACTACGATCCGGGGATTTTGTTACCCAGTCCGCGACACCGGCGATTTCCATGACCGCCAGCGCTTTGGCCGAGGGACTGCCTTTAACTTCCTGTACACGATCAAATCCGGTAACGGATTTCACTTTCATCCCGCTGGCCAGACAGAGTTTTTTGTCGCGTACCGCGGACTTTCCGGCCGGGGTGATCTGATACACAGAGATTACCTGTTGAAAAAAGCCGCCACTGGTCTGTTCTTTTGGTCCGCTGTACAAGCCGCTATGTACCAATGCATCCATCCAGCGTCGGTTTTGCTGGTCAAACTCGTTGAGCCGCACCTGGTCGCTCTGGTACGGTATGTTGGATAGGCAAAGTACGCTGTCCCGGAGTGCGGGGTTGCTGGCGAGGTAGGTCGTGATGGCACGCGAGAAACTGGCTTCGGATGCTTTTTCCGGTGCCAGCATGAGCGCGACGCCGCCACCGGCGATTACCAGCACGGCGACCAGACCGCCTGTAATGATCAGCATGCGCTTGTTGACAGCGACTGGAGCCATCGCTGGTGATGGTCCGGCCGGTGTGACGACAGCCGTTGGCGCGGCCAGCGGATTGCCGCATTCGTCACAAAAAATCGCGTTATCCAGTGCCGGGGTGCCACATTTTTTGCAGAAGTTCGCCATGATCGCTTTCTTATTTCAGCTTGTGCGCGCAGTTGCCGCAAAACACGTCATCAGCACTGATCGGTAACCGGCAGCCCGGACAGGTGAGCGCTGCGACAGCGACTACGGCCGGGGTGTGCTGTTCGGACAAGGCGCGCGCACGATCACGTGCTTCTTCCGCCTTGCGCTTTACCGAGGCCAAGCCCTGGTTAATGCTGGCTTCGGCTTGCGCAAAGTCGACGTCCTTTGTGGCATCGAGATAGATGATGCACATGCCCTTGGTGAAGATCAGGCCGGGAATGACGGCCGCGATCGCTAACAACAAGCCACCACCGATACCGCCAGCCAACGTGTACCCGGAACCACCCATGGCCGCCAGGAGGTTGGCTATCCCACCCATCCCTGCACCACCCATATCGAGAATGTTTGCTGATAATCCTGTGGTCATCAGACCGCCGGTAACGACCACCATGATGATTAAAGTTGCGGCAAATCCGGCAATGAAGAAGAGCAGGACTTCGAGCAAGATGACCGACACGAGCTTTGTTCGTGCAATCATGTTCAGACGCGCAACGACCTGAAATACGTTACTGCCCGACCAGACTGCGGGCCCTGCCAATGGCAGCATCACGTAAAACAAAGAGAATACCAGTGCCCCCAGCAGCAGCGCAGTGACCGGGAATACGAAGGTGTACAGGAACGGACCCAGCACAGGGATCTTGCAGACAAACAGCACAATCGCAATGACCAGTAATGCCAGCAGAAAAATAAGGAATTCAAGTGCCACGACCGCGATCAGGCGATGGCTCGTGAAGAGCGATATCAGCACCGCATCCATGATGGCATTCACTGGTTGTCCCTGGGTTTCGCGCATCAACAGGATGCCCACCGCATTCGTGCCATAAAAAATTACCAGGAAGGCGAGCAAACCACCCAGTCCCATCAGTGCCACGCTGCCGGTGCTATTGCCCAGCATCGAGAACATTACGCCAATCAGCGCTGCGCAAATGAAGGTCATGCCAAGCAGCAGGATGGCACGAACGTTTTTGAAGGCATTGGTGGCTTCGATCAGAGATTCAATCGCACCAATGAAGTTGATGCGTTTGACGGGCTCGGCTGCTGGATGGGTCATCGGGGAATTCCTGTTGGTTGATTCGGTAGGCAATGCAGAAGATAGGCGTCGCCACGGTTGACGACGCGGTCCGATCAGTTGGCGAAAGCCAGAGTGGCCGGTGTCACGCCATTCCATTGCACGATTTGCAGCTTGGTGTCCTGGCCAGTGACGCGCTTGTTATTGACATACAGCGACGTCTTCACCGGATACACACCCTGCGGCACGCCGTCTGGCATCGGTATCGTAAAACTGTTGCGGAAACCGCCTGCGGTACTGGTCGCAGAGACTGCCTTGCGTGCGGTCGTAAGGACGGTGCCGTCCGGTTTGTAGAGCGTCATTTCTTCTTCGATGACCGGGGTGGCATCCTTGGTGCCGGGTACGACTTCAATGTAGGAGCTGGTCTGTGCTTTCTGGCCAGGACGGATCGTTGCAGGCGTGAAGCTGGTTTCATATTTGACCAGCGTGGCCATTTCCGGCAAACGGCCCTTGTTGGCGAGCTTGTAATCGTTCTGGGTTTGTTGTGCGGATTTGACTTGCTGGGACTGGTAATTGATGGCGACGCATGCCATGGCACCTAGGCCGGCTCCGAGGGCAGCGCCGCGTAGCGAATTGGTTCCACCACCGAGCAGGCTACCAACGACTGCACCGAGGCCAGCGGCCAGTGCCGGATTGCATTCCGTCGCCGGTGCCGGACCTGCAGCGGAGGTCTGGTTCGGTCCGCCTGGTGTGGCGCAACCGCTCACTAGCAGAGAGGCGATCAATGCGGTGAGCGCCGGCACGCTCAATGAACGAGTAAGGGTCAAGGGTTTCTCCAAAATGAAATTCAATGGGACTGACAAGGGCGCAGATCAGCACATGGGTGCTGGCCTGCGGTTACGGAGGTCGTTACTGGATCTGGATTTGCGACAGCGCCCGTTCCTGCGCTTCCTTGGCCTGGCGCTTCATGTCCTGTGCCCGCCGGTTGCCCGGTGCCATGCGCAAGACCGCGTTGGTGTTGGCGATCACGCAATCAAACTGTTTGCGGTTCATGCATTGCATCGCCTCGGCCAGACTGTCGTTAATGACTTGATCAAGTTCATTACTGTTAGCCGCCGGAAGGGCTTTGGGCGCCGGCATCGGTTTTGGCTTGGCGGGAACGACGAGCGCGGGCTTGGGAGGCATTGCCGCGGTCGGTACTTCTGTCGGTTCCGGAGTAGTAGCAAGGGGTACCGACTCGATCGGCGGGAGCTTTTCAACGGATGGTGCTGTTGCTGGCGCAGGGATACTGACTACCGGTGGCGGCACTAACGGTGCTACCGTATTCGGCTCCGCCGGTGTAATCACTGCGCTGGCAGCTGGTGTTGCGGGCGATGACGTGCCAGATGTCCGCATCGCAAAATAGCCGCCGCCAGCCAGCACGGCAATACCGGCCACCGCTGCCAGCACGAGCAGGCCGATCGGTTTGCCGGACCGGGGCGTCGATGCGGGCGGGGACGCCGGACTGATCGCGGCTACTGTTGTTTCGGGCGGTTGTGTGACGGCCGGTATTGGGCGTGCTGCCGGTATGGCTGTGGCGATCACCGTTGTTGGTGCCACAGGCAGGGCGGCCGCGGCCGGTGGTTCTTCGGCGGCAATAATGATTGGCGGGACAGGCTGTGGTGTTACGGCGATGGGTGCGTAGTCTTCTGTCAATACATCTGGCGTCGATGCCGATACCGCAGCTTCAAAACCGGTGCCACATTTCGGACAAAATCGGGCATCCGGCTTGCAGGTGTGATGGCAAGTCATACAGGGGCGTGATGCCGGGACAGGTGTTATTGACGGTGATGCCATCTGGCCACATTTGGCACAAAATTTGGCACCTGCCTTGTTATCGGCCTGGCAAAAAAGACATTTCAATTGGCCACTCTTTTCATTGAAAAATTCATATGGATCGGGCGTGTCATTAATACCCAACAGCAAGAGGGCGTGCCATTGTGTCCTGAAGTTAATTTTAAGTAAATAAATAATGGTGGTAAAAAGTAAATATTTACTAAAAGTAAATTATTTGTATTGAGTAATATGTTGTGGGGTGTTCTCACTCCACCATGCATAAGCATGGCAAACGCATTTTTGGGTGCCCCCCCTGAAGGATTGCCGAGCCAGAAAAAAAACGCAGTCCTGACTTTTCAGGACTGCGCTTTTATATTTGACCAGTTATTTGCGATATTGATGCCACTGATCAGGCAACAGGATACGGTCCACATGACACTTTTTGCCATCGTAGTAGAGCGTTTAATCCCCGGTTCTGGTTCCGCGTTGCGATGGTGACCGTGTCCTGACAAGCACGCTGGTTCAGGCTGCTTGCCAGGGATCCGATTCCGGCTCAGGAAACGTGGCGCTGATGAAGTCAATGAACGAACGCACTTTGGCGGACAACTGGCGGCGACTCGGATACACCATCGTGACCGCCACGGTGCCCAGATGATGCTGCGGCAGCAGGCGTACCAGACGGCCCGAGCTGAGATCATCCCCGAGCGTGAAGGATGAGCGAATCACAATGCCCATTCCCGCCAGCGCACACTGGCGCAACAAGTTGCCGTCGTTGGACACCAGCTTGCTGGTAATCGGCACGTCAACGCGCTGCTGGTCGATGAGGATGGACCAGTGATGACGCAATTGTTCGTACGCAAAGTTAAGGCAGATATGCTGCGAGATGTCTTCCGGTTTGCCTGGTGCACCGTGCTGCTCAATGTAGTCGGGTGAGGCACACAGGATGATGTCGGATAGACCGATCCGTCGCGCAATCATGCTGGCATCGAACTTTTGCAGCTCGATAAACATGCCGATGTCGAAGCCTTCTTCGACCAGATCGACCGCATGATCCGATAGCGTGACATCGAGCTTGACGTCAGGGAAAAGTAGCGCGTAGCGGGGCAGTAACTGCGCTAGTTGTAACTGGCCAAAGCCCAGGTGCGAGTAGATCCGCAGTGTGCCTGCCGGCTTGTTCGACTGGGACGAGGCCATCGCATCGGCATCGTCGACATCCTGCAAAATCTGCTTTGCACGTTCGAGATAGATCAGGCCGGTTTCGGTCAGTGACAACCGACGCGTGGTGCGGTTGAGCAAGCGCACGCCGAGATGCTTTTCAAGATCGGCAACATGGCGGGTGACGACGGCATTCGACATGTCGAGTGCCAGTCCGGCACCGGCAAAGCTGCCTTGTTCAACCACCTTGGCAAAGACGCGCATCGATTGCAAGCGATCCATCGGACATCCTGATTGTGGGTTCGGGCGCCCATTATTCCACTGTTCCATATCGTGGTCAGACATCGCGCTAGTCCGGGCGATGCCGCTTTGGGCTGGCGCCGGTTCGGCGGTACTGATTTGGTCTGGCCGCAAGAATGCCTGAATTTACCGGATCATCAGCAACCGGATTTTCTGCATCTCAAGACAGGTTGGTGACCGGCTGGATGGCGCTCACGCAAGTTGCAATTGTTGCGCGAGCTGGGCTGCGCGTTGCATTCCTTCTGCATTCAGGGCGAGCGTGGGTTCACCGCTGTGACTGAACAGGGTCGTTTCGCGTCGTAAAACTGCTGAAAAATTATTGGTGTCATGACAATGCAGTTGCTTGACGATGTCGCGAATACGCCACAGAGGAGTCTGGCGAATGCCCTTTGACAGGTCGGCGTAGCTGATTAACAAGGCCGCGTTGACGGTTTTTTGGGCCATGTTGTCGCCGGGAAGTTCTGTCAGGTGGGTGAAATCGATTGCCGGGTTGGTCAAGCTCAACGGCTCATGCGCAATAGTGATGAGTTCGAATTCGGGTTGGCTGTAGCGCGCCAGTTCGGCTTGCACGAATGCGCGCGTGCCTTCAATGCGGATACTTCCTTCTGGTGCTTGTACTACAACATGGCAGACTGATTGCATCACTGTTCCTTTACGGTGTGGGGTGACGCTCATTGGACCTTGTCGATGTGTCGGCGGTTTCTCCGCTTGATGGGCTAATGTGTCCGCATTGCCCCCTTTTTTTACATGCGGGCAACGATTTCCTGTGAGATGCGTGCATGGCAGCGCCATAACTGTTGGCCGGATGCGAGATATTTGATTTCGAATGGCGTGATTGGCCGGGCCGGTGCATAGGGTTCGACGGCAACCTCGGTGACACCGAGCTGGCGCAGCGCCATGCCGAATTCTTCGATATAGACAGGCCAGTTACTGCGGCACTCGATCGTGCCACCGAGTGCGATCGCGGCAGGGAATGCCGGATGGCCATGCCAGCGGCGCCCGAGGTGACCGATCTTGGGCCAGGGATTTGGATATAGCAGGTAGTGCCGCTCCAGCGGAATGGCTGCCGCACCCATGAGCCGCCAGAAGTCTGCCAGTTCTGCCCGCAGCAGTAAGGCATTGTGGGGCGGCGGACCGGGCCACTGAGTTTTCCGGTCGATCCGGTCTGCTGACTGGTCGACGCCGACAACAAAGCTGTGAGGCGATTGCGCCGCCAGATGATAGGTCGACAGACCCACCCCGCACCCGGCATCAAGGATTACCGGTGGCTCGCCTGCTGCCCGCCAGTGCTGCACGAACAGGTCGAACGCTGCGCGGTTGTACGGCATGATCGGTTTTTGATAGGGCGAGGCGACGTGCCGGGCCACCAGTCGCGCTAATTGCGAGTGCGCTTCGGTCTGGCGGCTGGTGACGGGGCGGGAGTTGGCGTGCATGTGGCGCAGTATACCTGTCGCGCGCAGGCAGCCTCGACTCTTCAGTGCATGATTACGGGGTTGTGCATGACTTCGTCATAACTCGCCAGAAAGGCGTCGAACTGTTCGGCATCCGGATTGCTGGCAAGGAGTTTTTCGACATGCTCGCGAAACGCGGTGGCCATCGGGCCGGCGATAAAAATTTCACGCTTGCCTGGTTTGTCCATGATTTCATAGCCACCGGAGCGCAATGCTTCCAGTGCGCTGTCAGCGCCGAATTCCACGACGCTGTACTGGTCACTGTTATAGATCAGGTTCATCAGATTTCCTTGGTCGGTTGAATGCAGGCTGCACTCTTACGTGTAG
>CAILRJ010000280.1 GCA_903836575.1 uncultured Burkholderiales bacterium | reverse complement strand
TACATTTACTGGCTGGTGCCGGAGTTCCTGATTCGCTTCCTCGCCTGGTTGCTGATTCACACCATCCATCGGGTGCGCTCTGTTGATGTGGCGCATATCCCCTTGCAGGGTGCGGCCGTGCTGGTCTGTAATCATGTCAGCTATGTCGATGCGATCGTGATCCTGGCCGCAAGTCCGCGTCCGATCCGGTTCGTGATGGACCACCGTATTTTCAAGTTCCCGTTATTGTCCTGGCTGTTCAGGAGCGCCGGTGCGATACCGATTGCGCCTGCCAGCGAAGACACGGTCGTGACGGAAAAAGCCTACGCCGCCATCGAGGCCGCGCTGGCGCATGACGAGTTGGTCTGTATTTTTCCTGAAGGCAAACTGACGGTCACCGGCGAGATCAATGTCTTCCGTGGTGGCATCATGAAAATCCTGCAGCACTCGCCGGTGCCGGTGATCCCGATGGCACTGTGCGGGTTGTGGGGCAGCTTGTTTTCGCATGCGCGGGGCAACCCGTTTGATCGTGTTTTCCAGCGCGGCTTGCGCTCTACACTGCAACTGGTCATCGGTGTGCCATTGCGGTCGGCGGAGGTCACGCCCGAGTCGTTGCGCGAACATGTGCAGGCCTTGCGCGGGAATGCCCGATAGCGAAGACTCTGCGCATTGACACGCGCGATCCCGGCCGGGTTCGGTATGCTGGTTTGCGCTTGCACTTGCTACAATCCGTCATCTCATTTTAATTTGCCGCCATGACTTTTCTGTCTTCGCTTCATCGTTTGACCTGCGTCTTGTTGATCGGCTTGCTGCTTTGTTCTGGCCAGGTGCAGGCAAAGCCGGTCCTGCAGGTCGCTGCCGCTGCGGATCTGGCGCAATGCATCGATGAATTGAACGCACAATTCGGTGCGATGCACGACGGTGCTACCGTCACTGCCAGCATCGGTTCATCGGGAAATTTTTACGCACAAATCTCCAACGGCGCACCGTTCGACGTGTTCCTGTCTGCGGATCTGGCTTATCCGGTCGCGCTGGCCAAGGCGGGTCACGCCGATCTCCCGTCATTGATCACTTATGCGTACGGTCAGCTGGTGTTGTGGACCGCTGACGCGGCACTCGATCCGTCGACCGGATTCAAGTTGTTCGAGGATGCACGGGTCAAGCGCATTGCGATTGCCAATCCCGATCTCGCGCCCTACGGTCGTGCTGCCCGCGACGCCTTGCAGCACGCTGGTGTGTGGGACCAGGTCCAGTCGCGCCTGGTATTTGGCGATAATGTGGCCCAGACCGGCCAATTCATCGCAACCGGCAATGCCCAGGTCGGATTAGTCAGTGCGGCGCATTTCAAGCCTGGTACGGCCCGACCCGGTCGCAGCTGGCCGGTTCCGCAGGCCTGGTATCCGCGTATCGAACAAGGCGTCATCGTCACGGCCAGAGGGCGCAGCAATCCACTGGCAAAACAATACGTGGAGTTCCTCGGTAGCGAGGCCGGTCGGACCATTCTGCGCAAGTACGGATTTGTATTGCCAGAGTTGACGCGGTGATTACCCCGTTCTGGTTGCTGCCGCATGAATTATGGGTGGCGCTCGGGCTGACCATACAGCTGGCTGCCGTCTCGACAGTGATCCTGATGCTGATTGTGTTGCCGCTCGGCTGGTGGCTGGCCACGACGCGGCATCGCGCGGCACTACTTCTGGAAATCCTGATGTCGCTGCCACTGGTCTTGCCGCCCACCGTGATTGGTTTTTACCTGCTCACGCTGCTGTCGCCGCAACATGCGCTCGGACAATGGTGGCAACAATTGTTCGGCCAGACCTTGCCGTTTTCATTTGCCGGACTGGTCATCGGCTCCTGTGTCTACAGTCTGCCGTTTGCGTTGCAACCGGTGATGGCGGCATTTCGCATGTTGCGACCGGAAATCGCCCACGCCGCGTATTCGCTGGGCATGACGCCGCGCCAGGCCTTCCTGCATGTGCTGCTGCCGCTGTCGAAAGCCGGTGTCTACTCGGGAGCCATCCTGGCGTTTGCCCATACCATCGGTGAATTCGGCGTCGTGCTGATGCTGGGCGGGGGGATTCCCGGCGTGACCCGGGTAGCGTCGATTGCCTTGTACGACGAGGCGCAAAAATTGAATTACCCGGATGCCCACGGTTTTGCGCTGCTGTTACTGGCACTGTCCTTCGTTTTGCTGTGTGCTACGACGGCATTGCAAAAGCGGCAGGAGCGCTGGCGCCGGTCCGGACAGGTTTCCTTGCGCTGATTGCAGTAGCAATCACTTGTAGCGGTCGGGACTTGTTAAAATGCGCCATTCTCAGAGGGGCGCAGCGGTCCGCGCCTCCTTTCATTCCCTTACCAAGATCGATCATTGTTATGTTGAGTTACCGCCACGCCTTCCATGCGGGCAATCATGCCGACGTCCTCAAGCACGTCGTGATGATGCAGTTGCTGCGCTACCTGAATCAGAAAGACACGCCCTACATGTACATCGACACCCATGCCGGTGCCGGCGTGTATGCGCTCGATGGCGGGTATGCGGCCAAGAATGCCGAGTTCGAAAGCGGTGTTGCACCGCTGTGGAGCCGCAAGGATTTGCCGCCGGTCCTGCATGAATATATCCAGATGATCAAGAAAATGAACCCGAGCGGCAAGCTGCGCTACTACCCGGGATCGCCCTATGTGGCTGACAAGGTCATGCGTGAAGCCGACCGCTTGCGCCTGTTCGAATTACATCCGGCCGATGCCCGTATTTTGCAGGATAACTTCCGCAAGGTCGAAGCCCATGCGGCCGAGCAGGGCATTCGTGCCACGGTGCGCGGCAAGCGCATCATGATCCAGAAGGGCGATGGCTTTCTCGGTCTCAAGGCGCTGTTGCCGCCACCGTCACGGCGCGGACTGGTGCTGATCGATCCGCCTTACGAAGACAAGTCCGATTACAAGCGCGTCAAGGACACGCTGCAGGATGCGCTGGTACGTTTTGCTACCGGCACATATGCAGTCTGGTATCCGGTCTTGCAGCGGATGGAATCGCGCCAGTTGCCCGACAAGCTCAAGCGCCTGCAGGCCAACGGCTGGCTCAATGTCACGTTGTCGATCGCTGAGGCTTCACCGGACGGTTTTGGTTTGCACAGTAGTGGCATGTTCGTGATCAATCCGCCGTTCGGGCTGGAAGCGATGCTCAATGAATTGATGCCGTTTCTGGTCAAGACATTGGGTCGTGACAGCGGCGCCAAATTCACCGTCGAGTCCGGCACGACGGCCGTTGCGCACACCGGCACACGCCGGGTCTGAAGCGGGGCGCGATGAATAAGGCCTTTGTCAAGGAGTCCGAGGACGATGAGGATGACGAGTTACCGTTGCCGGAAATTCCGGCCGGTACCCGTAACTACATCACGCCCGCCGGTTTTCAGACCATGCGTTCGGAGTTATTGCATCTGATCGATGTCGATCGTCCGGAGGTCGTGCATATTGTCCACTGGGCGGCATCGAACGGCGACCGTTCGGAAAATGGCGACTACATTTACGGCAAGCGGCGCTTGCGTGAAATCGATCGCCGGATTCGTTTCCTGACCAAACGTCTCGATCTGGCCGAAGTGGTCGATCCAACCGTTCATCACGGCAACGATCAAGTGTTTTTCGGGGCCACGGTACGATACGAGAACAGCGCCGGGGAACAGCACACGGTCACCATCGTCGGGATTGACGAGCTCGATCCGTTGCATGGCAAGATCAGCTGGATTTCGCCGGTGGCAAGGGCGATGACCAAATCGCGCGAAGGCGACACGATCACTTTGAAGACGCCGTCCGGCGCCGAAGAATTGCAGATACTGGAAGTGACTTACCCGGCTCCGGCGTGACTCGGTCGCCGGAGATCAGTTGGTCGGATTGCTCCATTGACCGCGCTCGCGCAGAATGCGCGTCACTCCCGTGATACTGCGCACGTTGCGCATCATGCGCGCAAGGTGGACGCGATCCTCGACCTGCACCGTGAAACGCAATTGCGTCAAGATGGAGTCGTGGTCTTCATCCATCCCGACGAAAGTAATGTTGGCATCCGATTCGCCGATTTCAGCGGCGACGCGCGCCAGCACACCGCGCTCGTTCGTGACCAGGACGATGACACGGCAATCGAAGCGTCGATTCAGGTCGCTGCCCCATACAACGTCGATCCAGCGTTCCGGTTCCTTGTCGCGACTGCGTCGGGCGACGTCGCATTCCTGGCTGTGGACGAGCAGTCCCTGATCACGCTTGAGCTGGCCGGTGATCTTGTCGCCAGGAATCGGAAGGCAGCATTGCCCCAGTTGCACTGCGACGCCGTCGCTACCGTAAATGATGACAGGATCAAGTTTGGCGGCAACGTCATTGCTGGTGCCAGTAATACGGGCCTGCAACGGTTGGCCCATCGTGTCATTGAGGCCCATGATGTGGCGCGCCACCAGCGCGGCCATACGTTTGCCGATGCCGATGTCGGCATGCAGTTCTTCGAGCGAACGGGCGCTGGACTCGTTGAGCAGTCGCTCCATTGTTGGCTCGGGAATCACCGAGTCGAGATTGAGTGCGGCCAGTGCCTGACCCAGCAACAGCGCGCCGAGCTCGATTGATTCCGACAGATTGATCGTGCGCAGATGATGCCGGATCGCCGATCGGGCCTTGCCGGTTCGCACAAAGGTCAGCCAGGTCGGGCTGGGACGCGAACTCGCCGACGTGATGATTTCGACGATATCGCCGTTACGCAGTTCGGTGCGCAGTGGCGCGTGTTCGTGGTTGATGCGCGTGGCAACGGTCTGGTCACCGACGTCGGTATGAATCGAGTAAGCGAAATCAAGGGCCGTGGCACCGCGCGGCAACGCGATGATCTTTGATTTTGGCGTGAACACGTAGACTGAATCCGGGAACAGGTCAACCTTGACGTGCTCGAGGAATTCGGCTGAATCGCCGGTCTGTTTCTGGATGTCGAGCAGCGATTGCAGCCATGCATGGGTGCGTTGCTGCAGATCGGTCAGGTCGTTCTCGTCATCCTTGTAGAGCCAGTGTGCAGCGACGCCCGATTCGGCGACACGGTGCATTTCCTGCGTACGGATCTGAAACTCTACCGGGGTGCCGTACGGACCAATCAGCGTCGTATGGAGCGACTGGTAGCCGTTGAGCTTGGGGATGGCGATGTAGTCCTTGAACTTGCCAGGCATCGGCTTGTACAACGCATGCAGGGTTCCGAGGGCGACGTAGCAGTGGGCGAAGTTATCCACAACGATACGAAAGCCGTAGACGTCAAGCACTTGCGAGAAGGACAGATGCTTGCTGCGCATCTTGCGATAAATCCCGTACAAGGTTTTCTCGCGACCGTAGACCTGTGCTTGGATGTCGGCAGACAGCAGGGTGTTCTTGACCGACTCCATGATCTTGCTGACCACTTCGCGCCGGTTGCCGCGTGCGGCCTTGACGGCCTTGGCCAGGGTCTTGTAACGCAGCGGGTGCAAGTGTGCAAACGACAGATCCTGCAATTCGCGATAGATGTTGTTCAGGCCGAGCCGGTGCGCAATCGGCACATACACTTCCATCGTCTCGCCGGCGATACGGCGCTTTTTCTCGGCCTTCATCGAGCCAAGCGTGCGCATGTTGTGCAAGCGATCTGCCAGTTTGATCAGGATGACGCGGACGTCGCGCGCCATCGCCAGCAGCATCTTGCGGAAATTTTCTGCCTGCGCTTCCACCTGGCTCTGGAATTCGATTTTTTCCAGCTTGGACAAGCCGTCGACCAGCGCGGCGACCGGTGCACCGAAGCGCTCGATCAGTTCTTCTTTTTTTACGTCCTGGTCTTCCATCACATCATGCAGCAGTGCTGCCATGATGGCTTGTGCGTCAAGTTTCCAGTCAGCGCAGATTTCGGCCACGGCGATCGGGTGCGAGATGTACGGCTCACCCGATACGCGCATTTGACCCAGATGCATTTCATCCGAAAAGCGATACGCTTCCTTGACCTTTTTCAGGTCCGAAGGAGACAGGTATTCGGAGAGTTTGGCGGTGAGCTGGCTGACCGAGGCAACGCCGGGGATAACCGCGGTACCTGGATCGGGAGATAAAAACGCGCCCGACGTTTTGGACGTCAGGCGCTCGGGCGCAGTGCGACTAGTTAAAGCCGAAATCAGGGAATCTGTAGGTGTCAGGTTCATGCCGGTTGGTTCGCTGCGCCTGTGTCATTGGAGTTACGGGATATGTCGGTCAGCTTGGGACTTTCTTGAGCATTTCAATGCCAACCTTGCCTGCTGCGATTTCGCGCAGGGCGACGACGGTAGGCTTGTCCTTGGCGTCGACTTTAGGTGTGTGGCCTTGCAAGAGCTGACGTGCGCGATACGTTGCGGCGAGGGTTAACTGGAAACGGTTCGGAATGTATCTGGTGCAGTCTTCGATGGTGATGCGGGCCATAGGGTGCTCCTGAAATTGCAATGTTATGCAGTATTAACGTGATACGGCGTGAATGCCCAGCTGGGCAAATAGAGAGGTGTTGCGTGCGGCCTGTTGTGAGAATCTGCAGCGGGTCGCTTGAACTACCGCGGCAAGATCTGACAAAGCACGAGCAAAGTCCTGATTGATAATAACATACTCAAATTCGCCGGCATGCGCGATCTCGCCGCCAGCCGCCAGCAGGCGCCGGGTAATGATGTGCGGTTCGTCCTGTCCGCGTTTTTTCAGGCGCTCTTCCAGTGCGTCAATCGAAGGAGGCAGAATAAATATTCCGACACCGTACGGAAATTGCTTCTTGACCTGTTGGGCGCCTTGCCAATCGATTTCCAGCAGCACATCGGTACCGGACCGGATCTGGTCGGCAATCATGACGCGCGAGGTACCGTAATAATTGCCGTGGACTTCAGCTGATTCGAGGAATTCGCCGGCATCGCGGCGCGCCAGGAAATCCTCTGCCGTCGTGAAGTAGTATTCGCGCCCGTGCTGCTCGCCGGGGCGAGGTGGCCGGGTGGTATACGAAATCGATAGTTTCAGTTCTGGCTCTTGCGCCAGCAAAGCATTGACCAGCGTTGATTTGCCTGCACCGGAAGGTGCGACCACCATGAACAGGCTGCCTGCAGAAGTATTGTCGTCGTGCATAGAATGAGTTCCAAAAAGTCAAACGGTTGCTGCGATGGCGGGCGCTGGATCGAGAAAGAAAACACTCGTTTCAGGCTACACGATGTGGGTCGAAAGAAAGTCATTCCCACTACCAAATAATTCTTAATGCCAATTCGTGGCAACACTTATTCGAGATTCTGTACCTGCTCGCGCATCTGGTCGATCAGTAGTTTGAGTTCCATGGCGGCATCAGCCAATTCTTTCAGTGCTGCTTTCGAACCGACCGTATTGGCTTCGCGATTGAGTTCTTGCATCATGAAGTCGAGCCGTTTGCCGACCTGGCCGCCTTTTTTCAGAATGTGGCGGGTTTCGTCGAGGTGGGCGGCAAGGCGCGACAGTTCTTCGGCGACATCAATACGAATGCCATACAGCGTTACTTCCTGACGAATACGCTCGAGCACTTCATCGCGTGACAGGTTGGCGATGGCACCCGGTTGTTGCAACGCCAGCCCAAGTGCTTCTTCGAGACGCTCGACGGACTTCTGCTGGAACTGGGCGATGACTTGCGGAATCAGCGGCGTGATGCGATGGACGATGTCGTCCATTGCGCTGATGCGTGTGATGAGCGTGGCAGCCAGCGCGGCACCTTCGCGTTCGCGCGATTCGATGAAAGCGTTGAGCGTCTCGGTAATCGCGAGGGCGGCATCGGCCTGCAAGGTGTCCTGGCCAAGTTCGGCGTCTTCAATCATGCCGGGCCAGCGCAACAGCTCCCCGACCGACAACGGTGTGGCCGACGAGACCTGCGAGCGCACTTGCGCCTGCAGCAGCGCCAGCGATTTGAGCAGGTCGGTGTTGATGCGTTGCTCTGCTCCGGTGGCCGCCTTGCGGCCGAAGCTGACACGGCATTCGACTTTGCCGCGCATCAGGCGGCCCATGATTGCTTCGCGCAACATTGGCTCGAATGCACGCAAGTCGTCGTTGATGCGGAATTGCAGGTCGAGAAAGCGCGAGTTGACGCTCTTGATTTCGATGGTCAGGGTGCCGCCGGATGTCTCACGGGTGACGACGGCATAGCCGGTCATGCTGCTGATAGCCAAATTGAGTCCTCGGTTGTACTTTACAAATCAGGGATAAGTCCACACAATCCAACGAACCAGACGGCGGTCCGGCGCTTTGCTGGCTGCGGTTTTTGCTGCTGTGCGGCCAACACGGTTTTAGGAAAACATGGCAGCACAAAACAACGCACCTTTACCCGATGGACTGGAGATTTCCGGATACCGCATTGTAAAGAAGATCGCCTCCGGCGGGTTCAGTATTGTCTATCTCGCCTATGACGAGGACGGTAATGCCGTCGCCATCAAGGAGTATCTGCCGTCATCGCTGGCGCTGCGCGAAGCCGGTGAACTGGCGCCGATGATCTCGCCCGAAAACTTGCCGATCTTTCGCATCGGACTCAAATGCTTTTTTGAAGAGGGACGCGCTCTGGCGCGCATCTCCCACCCGAATGTGGTCAGCGTGACCAATTTTTTTCGCGCCAATGACACGGTCTACATGGTCATGGCGTACGAGTCCGGGCGTTCGTTGCAGGACCACATCCTGCGCCGGCGCGACAAGGGCGAGAAGCCATTGGTCTCGGAACGCTTCATCCGCAAGATGTTCAGCCAGGTCATGAACGGGCTGCGTGAAGTCCATACCAACAAACTGCTGCATCTTGACCTCAAGCCGGCTAACATTTATTTGCGCGTCGATGGCACGCCGATTCTGCTCGACTTCGGCGCGGCGCGCCAGACGTTGAAAGTCGACCTGCCCAAACTGTATCCGATGTACACGCCCGGTTTTGCGCCGCTCGAACTGTATTCGAAGAGCGGCAACCTCGGTCCGTGGACCGATATTTACAGCATCGGGGCATCGATGTTTGCCTGCATGGTCGGAGCTCCTCCACAACCAGCCGACCAGCGCAAGCTCAACGACAAGATGGATGGTCACCTGCAAAAGCTCGAGGGTATTTATTCTTCCGAACTTATTCAGGTGATCCGCTGGAGCCTGATGATCGATCCACTGGAACGGCCACAAAGTGTCTTTGCGCTACAAAAAGCGTTGCAGGAACCTGTCCCGGAAAAATCTGCCGCCGGGAAATTGAGCGTCACGCTCGATCGTCTCAAAGGCTTGTTCGGCGGACACGGCTCGTCAAATTAATACGCGCTGCTGGCAACCGGCCTTTCTTTTTTAGTGAGCTAACAATGCGATTCTCCGTTTACCAGGAAAGCAAGATTGGCGGCCGCAAGGTCAACCAGGACCGGATGGGCTACAGCTACACACGCGATGCTTTGCTCCTGTTGCTGGCCGACGGCATGGGGGGACATCTGCATGGCGAAATTGCCGCAACCATTGCGATGGAGACGATAGGCGCGCTTTTTCAGCAGCTTGCCGATGCTTACATCAAGAAGCCCGAACGCTTTCTCGAAGACAGTTTCTTCGCTGCCCACCGCGAAATCCACCGCTACCGTGTCGCCCACGGCATGCCGGAGACGCCGCGCACCACCATCGTTGCGTGTCTGATCCAGCACAACACCGCGTTCTGGGCGCACTGCGGTGACTCGCGGTTGTACTGGATGCGTGACGGCCAGATTCTGGCGCGCACGCGCGACCATTCGCGAATCGAAACGCTGATCGCGCAAGGCCGGGCCGATCCGTCTGAACGGGCCACCCATCCCGACCGCAACAAATTGTTCAATTGCCTGGGTGCGCCCAACCTGCCTATCGTCGAAATTTCACGGCGCGCCAGCCTGCAGGCGGGCGACGTCATCTTGCTGTGTTCCGACGGCTTGTGGGGGGTGTTGCCTGATAACGTGCTCACGCACAGCTTGCAAAACAATACCATCGTGCGGGCCGTACCCGAGCTCATTCACAGCGCCACCAGCATCGCCGGCAAGAACAGCGATAATGTCACTGCGCTGGCAATGATGTGGGAAAGCGGCTCCAGCACGGCCGACCCGAACAGCATCACCACCAACATCCTGCCGCCAGGCACCGTTACTACGACGATCCAGTCAACCTTGGACGCCGATGAGGTTGCGGTCGATGGTTATGACGACAGCGCAATAGAAAAAGCCATCGAAGAAATTCGGTGCTCGATTGAAAAATCTGCACGTATCACTCCCAGGAATTGAATCCCTATGTCTTTCCCAACCCCGTCTTCAGCACCGTTTATAGCCCGTCCCAGCGCCCGTACCGCTGATGCATTGCGTCCGGTACGCATCACGCGCCATTACACCAAACATGCCGAAGGTTCGGTCCTGATCGAATTTGGCGATACCAAGGTCATCTGCACGGCCAGCATTGAAGATAAAGTCCCCGGTTTTTTGAAAGGCAAGGGGCAGGGCTGGATGACGGCCGAATACGGCATGCTGCCGCGTTCGACTCACACCCGCATGGCGCGCGAAGCGGCC
>CAILRJ010000279.1 GCA_903836575.1 uncultured Burkholderiales bacterium | reverse complement strand
TAAAAGCAATCACAATCGCAGTGGATGATCTTGCGCTGGCGGGGTGGTTTCAACGGGATTTTCTGGATGGCATCGAGGGCCTCATTTTAACGGCCAGCCAATAAAAAAAACCGTCGCCCGCATGGCGGGAGGACGGCTTGACGTGCAGCGGGGCTGCAGCGTGATGTCAGTTGCTGATGTTGGCTTTTGCACCTGCCTTGATGTCGGCGGCGAGCCTTGCCTTGCGTTCGAGCGCCGACGCGCGTTTCTCGGCTTTCAGGTCGGACTCGGCCAGCGCCTTGGTCTCCTTGTACTGCTCTTTGGCCATGTCTTTTTTCATCTCCGCCTCGTTCCTGGCAGCAGCGTCTTGTTCACGCTTCTGGACGTACGGGTCGGCCGGTGGCGCGACCGATACCGCACCGTTGGCACTAACACCGATGGCAGGTATGGCCGGACTCATCGGTGTGACAGCAACCGGCGCGGTGATACCGGCGTTGGAGTTTATGCCGGCACCAACGGAGAGCGATTGGGCTCCCGCAAAACCGGCAACGACGAGGATGACTGAACCGAACAGAACTTGAGTTGATTTCATCATGATGGGATCCTTGATTGAGGCATGCAGGCTGGACAATAATCCAGCCGGAAGAATGACCTGGTGAAATGAATTCCACGTTGTTGCGGCCATGGCTTGTTGCTGGCTTCACCATAGCAGAGGGTGTCCGCCAGACGTCTTTCCTCATTTTTTCTTACATCTTCCGGGACTGCCGGAACTTGCTCAGGATGTGCGCGGTTTCTGCAGCAACGCTTTCAGGTTCGCCAGCCGGTCCTTCGGTGAAATGATGTCGGCTTCGGTCGGCACGGCGTCGCCTTCGTCGAGTTTCATTTCCGGGATAAAGCGCGACATTTCACAATTGATGCTTTCGCGCGCGCGCTTGCGCCGCTTGCACCAGCTCACGTGCAAACTGCGCTGCGCCCGCGTAATGCCGACGTACATCAGGCGGCGCTCTTCCTGAATCCGCGCGCCCAGCGTCTCGAACGGCGCGTCGGGATCGCCCTTGTGCGGCAGGATGCCTTCCTCGACACCGATCAGAAATACGTGCGGAAATTCCAGCCCCTTGGACGCGTGCAAGGTCGACATGCGTACCGCATCCTGCTCTTCGTCTTTGCCTTCCAGCATTGTCATCAGCGCGACCATCTGGGTCAGTTCGAGCAGACTTTTTTCAGGCGCTTCGCCGTCCTTGCCGCCGGTACATTTTTCTTTCAGCCAGCCGGTGAAGTCGACCACGTTTTCCCATTTGCTCTGGGCCTGGCGATCGTCGAAATTGTCGTACAGGTAGTACTCGTAATTGATGGCTTTCATCATGTCATCAAGGATCTCAGCGGCATCCTCGCCACTGCCGTCCGCGCGCTCTTCGAGTTGGCGGATGAAGTTGCCGAATTCGCGCAACGGCTTGAGCTGGCGATCCGGCAGCTTCGCATCGAGCCCGCCCTTGAAGACCGCTTCGAACAGCGAGCATTGCCATTGGCCGGCGAAGGTACCGAGTATTTCGAGCGTCGACTGACCGACGCCGCGCTTGGGCGTGGTCACTGCGCGGATGAAGGCCGGATCATCGGAGCCGTTGGCGATCAGCCTCAGGTAGCTGATGATGTCCTTGATTTCGGCGCGGTCGAAATAGCTCTGGCCACCCGACATCGTGTACGGAATGCGTTCGCGCCTGAGCGCTTTTTCGAGTACGCGGGCCTGATGATTGCCGCGATACAGGATCGCGTAATCCGAAAAATTCGCACGCCGTTCGAAGCGATGCGCCGACAGCATGATGGCGACCTGATCGGCTTCGATTTCATCGTCTTCCATCGCCATGACCTTGACCGGATCGCCGAGGCCGTGCTCGGACCAGAGCGACTTCTCGAACAGTTTCGGGTTGTTCGAAATGACCGCATTGGCGGCGCTGAGGATGCGCGTGCTGGAACGGTAATTCTGCTCGAGCTTGATGACCTTCAGGTCCGGGAAATCCACCTGCAAGGTCTTCAGGTTTTCGATGGTCGCGCCACGCCATGCGTAGATGGCTTGATCGTCATCTCCCACAGCCGTAAATAGCGGCTTCTTGCCCACGCCGGTGACCAGTAGCTTGACCAGTTCGTACTGGCAGGTATTGGTGTCCTGATACTCGTCGACCAGCAGGTAGCGCAAGCGGCGCTGCCACTTGTCGCGCACCGCTTCGTTGCTGCGAAACAGTTCGACCGGCAAGCGGATCAGGTCATCAAAATCGACCGCCTGATAGGCTGACAGCGTTGCCACATAGCTGCGGTAAATGCGTGCCGCCTCGGCTTCTTCTTCATCGACCGCTTGATTGACGGCGGTATCAGGATCGATCAAGCCGTTCTTCCACAGCGACATCGCGCCCTGGATGCGGCGGATCAACTGCTTGTCGGTGGTAATCGCCAGATCCTGCACCAGCGAAAAGCAATCGTCGCTGTCCATGATCGAAAAACGATCCTTCAGGCCGAGCTGGCGCGCTTCCTGACGCAGGATTTTTACGCCCAGTGAATGGAAGGTGCTGACGGTCAATTGCTTGGCCTGACGCGGTTGCTTGAGCAGTTTGGCAATGCGCTCCTGCATTTCCAGCGCGGCCTTGTTGGTGAACGTCAGCGCTGCAATGTGCTTGGGTTCGTAACCGCAATCCTCAATCAGATGGGCGATTTTTTGCGTGATCACGCGCGTCTTGCCTGAGCCGGCGCCGGCCAGTACGAGGCACGGACCATCGAGGTAGTACACCGCTTCGCGCTGCGGGGCATTGAGGCCAAACGAAGGGGTCGAGGACATGATCAGGGCAGTAAGGGAGCGAGCGGCATTGTACCGCCGCCAGCTACCCGTTGTTGCTTACTTCAACCGCTTACTTCAGTACCTTGCCATCGGCATCACGCAACTCGGCCGGCCCCAGTTTGAGCGGCTTGAATTGCGACGCAATGCTGGCTTTGTCGCCCACAGCAATGACGATCATCTTTTTGGGTTGCAGATATTTGACGGCGACTGCTTGCGCCTGTTTCGCAGTGACGGCGGCATATCGTGCGGGCAGACCGGCGTAGTAATCGCGCCCCAGGTCATAGATAAAAATATTGGCCAGTGAGGCACCAATGGCCTGATTGGTTTCAAAGCGTCCGGGCAGCGACAATATCTGCGAATTACGCGCGTTGGCCAGCTCGGCAGCGCCCATGGGTGCGCCGGTCATGCCGCGGATTTCCTTGAAAATTTCTGCAACAGCGACGCCGGTGACGTCGGTACGGATACTCCCGGCAACCGCGAATGGTCCCGGCGCACGGCGATAGTCGAAGCCGGATTTGGTGCCGTAGGTGTAGCCTTTTTCTTCGCGCAAGTTGCTGTTGATCCGACTGGTGAACAAGCCGCCTAGCGCGGCATTCATCACCTGCAAGGCGTCGAAATCAGGCGTCTTGCGATCGGGGCCGAGGATGGCTAC
>CAILRJ010000278.1 GCA_903836575.1 uncultured Burkholderiales bacterium | reverse complement strand
TCGATCTCGGCGCGGGCGGCGTACCGCACCGGCTGCTGCGCATACTCCGGTTTTTGCAGCGCAGGCAGGTTCATCGTCTCGACGAAGCGCAGGAAGAAGGCATCACCGATACAGGCCACGATCACATGACCGTCACTGGTCGTGAAACTGTTGTAGGGCACGTGCACAAAATGGCCGTTGCCAATCGCACCGGGCAGGATTCCCGACATCAGATGCATGGTCGCCATGTAGTTCAGCATCGAAATCTGGCTGTCGAGCATCGAGACATCGACATGCTGGCCGCGGCCCGACTGCTCGCGCTGGGCAATGGCGGCCAGCACGCCCATGCTGCCGAAAATGCCACCGCACAGGTCACCGATCGGAATGCCGCTGCGGGTCGGTTCGCCGCCGGCGTCACCGGTGATGGACATGCCACCCCCCATCGCCTGGACCACCTGGTCGAATGCCGGACGATTGATCTCCGGCCCGGTCTGGCCAAAGCCGGTCACCGAACAGGTAATGATGCGCGGATTCATCGCGATCAGGGTCGCATGGTCTATCCCCAATCGCCCGGTCACACCGACGCTGAAATTGTCGTACACCACATCGGCCTTGCGGACCAGATCAAAAAACACGGCTTTGCCAGCATCGGTCTTCAAGTCGACGCAGACACTTTCCTTGTTACGGTTGAGCGTGAGGTAATACGCACCCATGCCATCGATCGAATAATCCGGATCATGCTCCAGCAGGCGACGCGTGCCTTCGCCCGTGACAGGTGGCTCGACCTTGATGGTGCGCGCGCCCAGGTCGGCCAGCAGCATCGTGCCGTAGGGGCCGGAGAGCATGTGGGTGAGGTCGAGCACGGTGATGTGTTCAAGCGCCATTGACGGGTCTCTTTATTTGATGAGTTGTGCGGATAATTCAGCACGGACCGTGCCAGCCGATAGCGGCGCGCTAGTGCGTTGATTCTTATGACAATCAACGATGCGTCAGAAACAAGCGATGTTTCATGCATCATCAATGCGACAATCAACTTGTTTCAACGACACACTCAACCACCATGATCAGCAAATCCCTGTCCGGCAGTATCCGTCCCCGCATCTGCTTTCTCGCTTACCGCCATATCGCCCTGTTTGGCGCGCAGATCGTGGCCGAATATGCCGATCGGGCCGACATTGAAGTCGTCGAAGGTGCCTTTGAAGTCGCCCTGGCACAGGCACGCGAACGGGTGCATGCCGGACTGGTCGATGTCTTCGTCAGCGCCGGGTCGAATGCGGCGATGCTGCGCAATAATCTGCAGGCACCGGTGGCGATCATTCAGCTCGACGGTTTTTCCTTGTTGCAGGCGCTGCTCAAGGCGCGTCGCCGGTCGACTCGTGTCGGGGTCGTGATGTTTGGCAAAACGATTCCCGAACTCGACGACATCAAGGACATGCTCAAACTGGAGATCGTGCAATACGCCTACCAGACACCGGAAGATGCGCGCCATTGTTTCGAGCGCCTGCGCGCCGACGGATTCAACGTCATCGTAGGCTCCAGCCTGGTGGTGGAAATGGCCGAAGACCATGGCCTGTTCGGTTTGCTGGCGTACTCGCTCAACGGCTTGCGGCGCGGCTTCGACGATGCCATCGAACTGGCGCGGGTGAGCCGACTGGAATCAGGTCGCTACCAGCAACTCAATGCGGTACTCGGCAATCTGCAGGACCCGGTGCTGGCCGTCGATCGCCAGCACCGCATCATTGCGGTCAATCCGCGCATGCAGGAATTGCTCGACAAGCCCGATACGCCACTGCTAGGCAAATCGCTCGACGTCATCGAGCCGGAGCTATCGTTGATGCAGACCATCCAGAGCGGCATCGAAGAACGCGCACTGGTGCTGCGCTTCGCACGCCGTGACTGGATCGCCAACCGCACGCCGATCCGCGAGCATGGCAACATCGTTGGTGCGGCGATCACGCTTTACGATGCGCAGAAGATCAGCGAGGCCGATACCACGCTGCGCATGCAGCAACGCAAGCTCCAGGTCTCGGCAAAATACAGCTTTGCCGACCTGCTCGGCAGCAGCCCGGTGTTTCAGCGGGCGATTAACACTGCCAGTCGTTTTGCCAGGACGGATATGACGGTACTGATCATCGGTGAAAGCGGCGTCGGCAAAGAACTCTTTGCCCAAGCCATCCATAACGACAGCGCCCGCGCCGGTCAGCCTTTCGTCGCCTTGAACTGCGCGGCATTTCCGGAGCCGCTGCTGGAAAGTGAACTGTTTGGTTACGAGGAAGGCGCTTTCACCGGCTCGCGCCGGGGTGGCAAGCGCGGCATGTTCGAGACCGCCCATACCGGCACGCTCTTCCTGGACGAAATCGGCGACATGCCGCTCTCGCTGCAAACCCGCCTGTTGCGGGTGCTGCAGGAACGCGAAATTACCCGGGTCGGCGGCGTGGTGACGATCCCGATCGACGTGCGCGTGATCGCGGCAACCCATCAGCCGCTTCAGGAAATGATCGCCACACGCCAGTTCCGTCAGGACCTGTACTACCGGATCAATACCCTGCGCCTGTCGCTACCGACACTGCGCGAACGGCCAGCGGACCTGAAACTGCTGGCACAAACGCTGGTGGCGCGCGCACTGCAACGACTGGGAAGTCCGCTCGACGCCAAGCAGATATTGGTGCCGCTGCTGCCTTACCTGTCGTCGTACGCGTGGCCGGGAAATGTACGCGAACTGGAAAATATCGCCAACCGGATCGCGGTGTTCCTGCTGCAGTTCGCTGAAGGGGAAGCGATTTCCTACGATGGTTTGCGAGAAGATTGTCCGGAACTGTTCCTGCCGGAATACTTCGGTGCGACGGACGCGGACGACAACGAGCAATTGCGCACCACCGATGCATTGCGCTCCAGCGAGGGAAACCGGACGCTGGCAGCGCAACGACTCGGCATCAGCCGCTCGACGCTGTGGCGTCGGATGCAAAAGCAAGAGAAGTAAGAACTTCGACGAGAACAACGCAGCGAGCTTGAATGGCTGGCGGCGTTCCCGAATCAACCTGGCTCTTCTTTGGCTATCAATGATTGTGACTAATTCACGCCCTCAATGAGCCCACACAAATCGATTAAGTAGTAGTTTTTTATACCGATTCAATAACGTAGCGAACTATGCTGACGAATTGGTTACTGACGGGGTTTTTCCGATCATTGAGCAACGTCGCATCAATATGCATTGCCATCCGGGCGCACAGTTTTCTTGACGCAGTATTCTTTTCCTCGACCAGCGCGTGGATTTTATTTATTTGCAGTTCGGACATGGCGTAAGCAACCAAAGTCTTTGCCGCCTCCAGCATCTGACCTTTTCCTTGCTCTGTTGTCCTGCACCAGAATCCCAACTCTGCCTCTGAGACATTTTTTTTCAGATGATGAAGTCCGATGACGCCGATGACATGCACCGGAGAAGCACGGCTTTTAATTAAATAGATTAAGTCGGTTTGTGCATTCAATGCGGTGATCGCATGTCTGCAAAATGATAAAGAGGTTTCATAGGATGGCTCTTCCAAAGCCCAAGCCAGCGTTGCGGGAAATTTTCGCAGCGATTCCAATGCATCTTCAACTGCATGGAATAACGGCAGTGCGTCCGATTCGCCAACAAGTACCAACTGCAAATTTTGACTATCAAGTACGTTGCAAAAAATTTCATTCGTAGTTGGCATGACTTTTTCCCCGTACATGAAGAACCCGCCGAATAAAGCCGAGATGCAAGCGTGCGATAACCAAAGGGCAGTGCACCCTACGCGATCAATGCAGTGGATAGGGTCGGTACGGGATTATCGTACCTGCGCGAGCGCACAGTCATCGTTCGTGCCAGTCGCCATCCAGCCGTAGATACCCGGCCGAGGCTGTTTCAACAATGATGTCGATCCTGTGCGCCTCAGTGGCAACCGATTGCTTACGTTTGCTTGACGGGTGTTGCGGCATCTGACTGGAGCACGGCACCCCTGCCTGCTCACGCTAAAACTTATGCCCGTAATCTGTGAACAACATTGTGCATAACCCTGCTGAACACGCTCCCGGGCCAGTACTGACGGGGCATCACAGCATTGCCTTTTATTTATGCAACGTGCGCTGAGCCTCCCTCTTCCAGCATTGATCGCCCTATCCCCACAAACTTTGGCAATTGACCGAGAACGTTGTTTCGGTGTTTGTTGAATAACAAGGAGTCTGCATCGCCTTCTTTACTCCATTAACAACTTGCTACCCTCAGCTACCAACAGTACCCATTCGACATCACCAATGCAACCAGGCTCGCCGATAACCGCCGCGTCAAAGTGACGCTGATCCCCTGATCGTCATCTATGAACGCCAGCTCCTCCTGCCGCCCCCGACCGACACCCGACCATGCCGATCCTTGCTTCCCTGCACCGTGACATCCTGCTCCTCGCACTGACTCTGGCTGTTGCCGCACCGCTGCATGCCCAGCAACCCACGACCGCGCCCGACAGTAGCAACCCAAGCGCGATGGCGTGCATAAAAAAGCAGACCGGTGACCCGAACGTCAACTGTGCCGGTGCCGGCAACCCGATCAACCTAATTACGGGCAACAAGTACCAGCAGGAAGTTGATATGGCAGCGCTGCCCGGAGTACTCGGTCTGGAAATCGTCCGGCATTACAACAGTGCTTACAGTATTCCGGGTGCCCCTAACGGTCTGGTCGGACGCGGCTGGAAACTGTCTTACGAAACCACGCTGTATGCCATCGGTAACAGTATTCAGATTGTGCTGGCCGACGGCACGCGCCTGATGTTTGGACGCGACCCACTCAATCGTGCGCTGTGCCAGCCGACCGATCCGGCTAACGGCATCGTGACAATCCGCCGGACACCCCGCGACGGCGACGAATACCTCTGGAACCGCTCCGATGGCATGGCCTATTTATTTGACAGGAGTGGCAATCTGGTCCAGATCGTGGCGCCAGGCGGGGAGTTCGTCAGCTTGCTTTATGACGGCGACGGCCAGCTCATGCAGGTCACCGATCCGCAGAGCCGGCAACTGCGCCTGCATCGGCCCGACCGGAAGACCCGCAATAAAATGCAGTTTTCCGGCGTGCAAACAATCGACAGCCCGGTCGGCCGCTTCCGTTACCACTACGGCAGCACTCAGCCAGCGGGGGCGACGGTCGCGCCGATCATGCTGGTTGCTAATCTGGTTCGCGTCGACTTTCCGGGAGGTGATGACGAGGCAAGCGATATAACGGCCAAGCAGAACACGCCACCGAATCCATCGGATGATCCTGTTGCACACCAGTACCATTACGAAGACCCGCAGCATCCGACCCGCCTGACCGGCGTCAGCGTTACCGGCAAAGCCAACGATCAGATAGTGACCCGGCGCCTGTCCACTTTCGGCTACCAGGCGGACGGTCGCGCCATCTTGAGCACGCATGCCAATGATGTCGACCGCGTCACGCTCGCCTATCCCGACGCCGGCACCACAATCCTGACCAACAGCCTCGGTCAGATCACCGTCTACCAGCACGCCAGCATCGCCGGAGAAAACCGCATCCTCTCCTCCCGCGGTCCCGGCTGCCGCTTGTGCAGTTCCACCAATATCCGCTTCGGCTATGACGCGCTGGCGCGCGAAATCAGCGCAACCCAGCTTGATGACGGTGGCAGGCCGATAAGTATGACGCAGACCCGGCGCGATTATTACGGCCGGCCGCTGGCAATCAGCACACACACTTATCGGAATGGCGCAGCAGGACCGGCGCGGATACTGGTACGTTACGCTTACGCGCCAGGTAACTCACCGGCACCGGTACGGGTGGCCCGTCCGAGCGTGGTGCCAGGGCGCGAGGCGATCACCACCATCGCCTATAACGACGTTGGCCAGCCACTCTCGATGGTTGAAGCCGGATGGGCTCCTGCTATCGACGGCGGGACTGCGCAGCCAATAACCCGCACGACCACATATCGCTACGACCGCATCAACGGTCGCAGCCTGCTGATGCAAGTCGATGGTCCGCTAGCCAACGGCCCGACCGGTACGCCGACAGATTCCGACATCACCCTTTTTCATTACGACGTACGTGGCAGCTTCCTGACCGAGACCGTCGCTCCGGGCAACCGCCTCATCCGCGTAACCCGTGACGAGAAGACAGGCCGTCCCACCGTCATCGAAACCGGTGACAGCAGTAATCCGGCGCAACGCACCGTCATCACCGGTAACCCGCAAGGTCAGCCGGTCCGCATCGTTCAGGAGCGCGCGGACAACCCTGCATCGCTGACAGATCGCAGCAGTTGGCGCACCTGGTTCGCACGTAGCAAAGATGACGTCACGCCATACCGGCTGATTACGCACATTACCTATGATGCACAGGGACACCCGCAACGCCTGACCCGCCCCGACGGCAGCAAGATGTCCGTTCGTTCGGATCCGGCCGGTCGATTGATTGGCCTGATCGATCAGGATGGCAATCGCATTGATCGGACACTCGATAGCGAAAGCCGGCTGCTGACAACGCGACTGCACAGTAGTGCGCTCAATGCGCCGCTCGATGCCAGCACCGCCTACCAGTACGATGCGCGCAATCGTCTGACCCAACAGACAGATCCGGCCGGTGCCGTCACGCATTACGCGTATGCCACGGCAACCGGCCAACTGGCAACCATGACCGATGCCCTGCAGCGCATCACGAACTTTACCTACGACCCGCTCGGCCGGTTGACGACAGTGACGCAGAACGCCGGTACCAACTTTGCCGCGATCACTGGCGCGACCTACCCGGGAGACACCCACTCACCGGGCAGTCTGATCGCCGCTAACGGTGCCACGACCAGCAACCTGACCGACGACTTTAGTCGAACACTGGTCATCGATAGCCCCGACAGCGGCCGGCAAGTTGCGCAGTACGATGCTGCCAATCGCCTGCTGGTCCGCGTTGACGCCAACGGCAACCGTACTGACCTGACGTGGAACGTGGCCGGCCAGTTGGTTTCTCGTCACATCAGCGGCAAAGACAGCAGCGGCAAATCGGCTGAACAGCACACTACTTACCGCTATCGCGGCAACCGCCTGATCGCCGTGACCGACCCGCAACAGACCACCGCATTGCGTTACGACGCCAACGGCCATGTCGTCGAAAGAACCGACCACCTCACCCGTACCATCGAACGCGGCAAGCCGGCGCTGACTTTCACAACCCGCTATCGCTACGACGCACTGAACCGGCTGGAGGCAACAACGCTGGCTTCCGGAGAAACCGTACGCATCACCTACGGCAAGGCCAGTCGACCGCAACGCGTCGACCTGGTCAGCGGCGACGGCAAGCTCACCCGAGCGCTCGCGACTGATATCGAATTGCACCCGTTCACCGGACTGGCTGGATTCATCCATGGCAATGGCGTGAGGACGCGCTACGAGTACGACTCCAGCAGCGGGCGACTGGTGGCGTTGAAGGTCGGGTTACCAGGGCGTGACAGTCCTGCCACGCACGCGTTGTTCAGCTTGCTGCCCGACGCGCAGGCTGTCAGCGACCACTCAGCTGTCAGTGCAAGAGATCAGGCCAGCGGTCAGCAACTGCACAATCTGCTTTACGCCCAGCGTCTTGACTACGATGTCATCGGTCGCATCAGCGCCATCGCCCGCACCCGGACGGGTCAATTAGCGCCGGCGCGTGAACAGTATCGTTACGACCATCTGGATCGTCTGAGCAAGGTCGACACGCCGACCGAACAAGCGGCCTGGGACTACGACGCCGTCGGCAATCGCCTGACAGAGACCGCGCATCAAGCTCTACGTATGGCGCTCACCTACCAGCCCGCCAGCAACCGTCTGGTCACCCTCACGGACAACGGTATACGCACCGCCTACACGTATGACCCGGCAGGCAACCCGACCACCATCGGCGACAAGTCCTATCTGTATGACGTCACAGGACGGCTGCAGCAGATCAGCGACGCTAACAAAGTCGTCGCCCGTTACACCTACAACGCCCACGGTGAACGTGTCAGCAAGACCGTGATCAATGCCAATGGCATCGCCCGCACTACTTACTTCCTTTATCAGGACAATCGACTCGACGCCGAAGCCGATGAGGCTGGACGCATCTTGACGCAGTACCTTTACCTCAACCATATACCGTTAGCGAAGCTCGACTATGGCAACATCCGCGCCGAAACGGGCTTCCTTGCCATCCTCAAACGCTGGCTCGGCCTGCATGACAAGAGTACCGACAGTCAGCTCTACGCAATCCACACCGACCATCTGGGCACGCCGCAATTAGTCACCGATACGCAGCAGCATCCGGTCTGGCAAGCCCGCTACGCCACATTCGGTAACGCACAGATAACAGCAGAAAAAATCACGCTGAATCTGAGGTTGCCCGGTCAGTACTTTGATGGGGAAACGGGTCATCATGACAATTACCTCAGACATTACGATCCGCACGTGGGACGGTATCTGACGAGTGATCCGATCGGTCTGGATGGGGGCATGAATACCTACAGCTATGCAGATGGCAACCCGATTTCCAACATCGATTCATTCGGACTTGCATTGTGTCGTGTCACGCTTCCCGGATTAGGTGCCACATTGCTTGATGATTCATTCGCACCCAATATCCAGAGATGGATCGCGTTAACCGAGGCGGCAGGAGTTAGCGTTCGTTTTACGGGAGCTTTCAGAACGACTGCCTATCAGCAAGGACTTCGCAATAATCGTCGGGCTATAACGCCAGCACCGGCGGGTTCAAGTTTGCATGAAGCCGGCTTTGCTGTGGATATTAGCTGGGGGAGTCTCACATCAGACCAACAAACAATCGTATTACATACTGCATCCTTAGCCGATTTGGATTGGGGTGGAAATTTTCGGAAACCGGACCTGGTGCATTTTTTTCATGATCCCGGCAACCGGGCTAAATGGATTAGCGATGCCCAAAAACAGAATCAAAGCGGGAATGATTGTGGCTGCAATTAAAAACTACGCCTGTTTATTCATCGCCTGTTTTTTCTTTTCTGGAATTACTCACGGCAAAGAAGTGTTGCCAGCATCACCGTGGATTACCGGTACGTATTCAAATTTTACTTACAACGAAGAAGCGGGCGACTTGAATGGCGTCGAGATTCGCTTGATCCGCACCAGAACCGGGATTAAAGGGGTGATCCAGTTTGCCGAAGGAGGGGCCGGTGATGTCGTCCTGGTCAACGTTATCACTGACGGTGCTCGACTTCGTTTTGACTTGCCTTCCGGGTTTCAACCTGATGGAGCATTTGAAGGACTGGTTTCAAAAAAAGGAATAGACGGCACACTTTTACATAAAGGGGGTACGCCGGAGCATCTTGTATTACCTAGAACACAAAGCTATTGGGATAGACATTAAGTCGATGACTACCCAACCGGCGCGCCGTCCCGTTAGTCGTGGCGAGGTTGAAGCTGCATCTTTAAACCTACCGGCGACATCACAAATGCCATCAACTCGCGCGGTTCCTGCCCATCGTCGGTGTGTACCGACGCGAGCTCGAATTGTCCGAGTATCAGTGCGATCGCCATCTTAATTTCCAGCAAAGCGAGATAGCGCCCGGGGCAGGTCCGCACCCCCGCACCAAACGGCATGGCGATGCGCTTGTCGGCGGCGGCACCGGCACCGTCATCAAGCCAGCGCTGCGGATTGAAACTGCTCGCCGCAACAAAAAATTTTTCATCAATGCTGTGATGACGCAGCACGCACCAGATCAAGGTGCCCGCCGGAACAGCAATATCGCCGATCACTGAGTCGCGCAGCGCCTCGACCGGCATGTAGGGTGCGACTGGCTTGAGCCGCATCGCCTCCTGAGCGCACGCATCCACATAGTCCAGCGCATCCATCTGCTCGATCGTATAAGCGGCCGGATCAGGGGCAACCCGACGCACTTCCTGCTGCGCCAGTCGCAAGGCATCCGGGTGCGCATGCAGCAGATGCAGCGTCCAGGAAATAGTATTGGCGGTCGTGTCTTCACCAGCCAGCAACATCGTTGTGACATTGCCGGACACAGTCTGATCAGTGACGCCACTGTCGGGCTCACTGGCGGCCACCAGCATGGCTTCGAGCAAGTTGGCCGGATGCGCGCGGCGACCCGGATCCGCATCGAGCCGTTCGTGCGCTCCGGCGATCAGCTCGCCGATGGCCGTCTTCAACGCCAGCACACTGCGATCCAGACGCCGGTCCGACGGCAGTCTCAGGTAGCGCCAATACGGAATCATCGCAAGACTACGGCGGGCGATCATCGGCAAAATCAAGTCAAGGTGGTGCTGTATCCGGTCTTCGCCGGAAGCGATTGTGTTGACGTCAGTGCCAAATGCCAGCCCGGCAATGATGTCGACGGTATAGCGTTTCAGATCGTCAGACAGGTCGATGTCCGACTGGCGACAAACCGCCTCGTCCCAGCGCTGCTGCAGGCGCAGGGCAACTTTGACGAGCGACGGAAAATACGCTTTGATTGCTGTTGGTGACAGTGCCGCCATGACCATCCGCCGCTGGTTGCGCCAGTCCTCACCCTCGGCCAGAAACACGCCCGGGATGCCGCCCATTTCGCGCGATACTTTTTCGGTAACGGCAGGACGCCGGTACCCGCTTGGCCGGTCACGCAGGATCGCACCAATTGCCATGTGATCCGCCACCACCAGAATCGTTACCGAGCCTAGCGACATGCGAAAAAAATCTCCGTACTGAACACACCATTGCTCGACGATCCGGTGCACACGATCAGGCTTGATCTGATGGATGTTGCCCAGCAGCGGGAGCGTGGACGGGCCGGGCAGATCGACTAGCTGGCGCAGGGGCATTCGGGCTTCAGGCATAGCAACTCCGACGGATAGGCAAACTCCACAGTACACCGGAAATGACAAACACAGATCATTGCCGGGAGAGGAGGATGTGCGATGTCAAACCATTGACGTCATTGATACTCCCGCGTCGGGCTTAAGCGGGAGTCCGGACTTCTCAACTATGATGGGCGCATATACACAGATCAACCAACGACGCCCTGTTTTGGCCGGACAACCAAACCGCCCCCAACTCCGGCGTCGCCGCAACCTCACCAGAAACACGTTCAGGAGAAACGCATGACAACGACACCTATCGGATTCCTCGGCTTGGGCAGCATGGGTGCGCCAATGGCGCGCAACCTGCTCAAGAGCGGCCTTGCCGTGACCGTCTATAACCGTACCCGAACAACTGCCGAAGCCTTGCGTCCCGACGGCGCCAACATCGCAGAGACACCAGCCGGTGCCGTCGTCGAAGGTGGCATTGCCATCACGATGCTGGCCCACGATGCGGCCCTCGAAGCGGTCACCCTGGGTCCGGACGGTATCCTGCAAAAACTCGGCAAGGGAGGCCTGCATATCTCGATGAGTACGGTTTCTCCGGAAACATCGAAGAAGCTGGCCGCGCTGCATGTCGCCAACGGCAGCCTGTTCCTCAGTGCACCGGTGTTTGGCCGTCCCGAAGCCGCCGCCGCGGCAAAACTATGGATCTGCCAATCCGGTAGCGCCGACGCCAAGCATCGGGCGAAAGCTGTTCTCGACCTCCTGGGTCAAGGCATCCATGACTTTGGCGACGACCCGGCTGCAGCAAACGTGGTCAAGCTGTCCGGCAATTTCATGATCCTGGCAGCGATCGAAACCATGGCTGAAGCACAAGCGCTGGCTGAAAAAAATGGTATCGACCGCGCTGCGCTGGCGAGCTTTTTTGGCCAGACAATCTTCTCCTGTCCGATTTACCAGAACTACGGTCGCACGATTGCCGAACGCAAATTTGAGCCGGCCGGGTTCAAACTCGAACTCGGTATGAAAGATGTCCGGCTGGTACGCGACGTCGCCGAAGCGGCAAAGGTGCCGATGCCGCTGGCCGACCTGCTGCATGCCCGTTTGCTCACCAGTCTCGCGAAAGATCGTGGCAAACAGGACTGGACTGCCATCGAACTGGTCACCGCCGAAGACGCGGCACTGCGCTAACGCACAGTAAAACTTTCTCAGGCGGGCACCAACGGGCACCAACGCACAGGACCGTCCATCCGGTGTCCCTGCCAGCACGTCGTCATTCATTTTTTTTAAGGAACCCACCATGACCAATTCGTCGACCTACACACCACCTAAAATCTGGACTGCCGATAAGGAAAGCGGCGGCCTGTTCGCCAACATCAACCGTCCGGTCTCTGGCCCGACCCGCGAAAAGGAACTTGAGATTGGCGTTCATCCGCTGCAGCTGTATTCGATGGGAACACCAAACGGCGTCAAGGTAACCGTCATGCTGGAAGAACTACTGGCGGCCGGGCATCCCGGTGCCGAATACGATGCCTGGCTGATCCGGATTCATGAAGGTGATCAGTTCGGCAGCGGTTTCGTCGGCATCAATCCGAACTCAAAAATTCCGGCACTGGTCGACCACAGTGGTGTGTCGCCAGTACGCATTTTTGAGTCCGGTGCGATTCTGATTTACCTGGCTGAAAAATTCGGCGCCTTCCTGCCCACGGATAGCGCCAAACGTGCTGAATGCCTGTCATGGCTGTTCTGGCAGATGGGGAGCGGGCCTTTTCTGGGCGGCGGATTCGGTCATTTTTATGCGTACGCACCAACGAAAGTTGAATACGCGATTAATCGCTATGCAATGGAAGTCAAGCGCCAGATGGATGTGCTGGACAAGCGCCTGGCCGACAATGAATACATCGCCGGTGACGACTATACGATTGCCGACATGGCGATCTGGCCGTGGTACGGCGCGCTCGCAAAAGGACTGCTGTATGACGCAGGGGAATTCCTGCAGGTGCAGGAATATACCAACGTGCAGCGCTGGACCAATCAGATCGCCGAACGTGCAGCGGTGAAGCGCGGACGCATGGTCAACCGGACGATGGGAGAGCCATCGAGCCAATTGCATGAGCGCCACGACGCGGGGGACTTTGCGACAAAAACCCAGGACAAGCTGGCGACCCCGACCTGATTGCGCAGGATCGTGTCGCCGTCATTCGTGCACTGCGGTCTGACTTACAGCGTGATCACGATCTTGCCAATTTGCTGATTTGATTCCATGTACCGATGCGCTTCGCTGACCTGCTCGAACGGGAAGGTCTTCGCGACGGTCGGTTTGAGCTTGCCGTCAGTGAGTCCTTTCAGGATGAACTGCGTGGCGCGGGCAAACCGTTCCGGCTTGGTGCTGATTTCAAATAGCGTGTAACCACGTATCGTCAACTGCTTGGCAAGAGCGGTGAATAACGGGAACGGTGCCGGCTCGGTGCTGAGCGTGCCGTACTGAAAAATGATGCCGCTTTGCGCTGTCGCTTCAGCCAGTTTGGCTAGTGTTGGTCCGGACACGGGATCGAATACGATGCGCGCACCCTTGTTGTCGGTGAGCTCGTTGACCCGTTGCACCAGGTCTTCTTCCTCGGTGGCGATGACATGTTGCGCACCCGCTTTTAGCAGCGCATCACGCTTGCCGCTGTAACGCGTCAGAGCAATCGGAATGGCTCCGATCATGTTGGCAATTTCAATTGCGGCAACACCGACGCTGCTCGATGCAGCTGGAATCAGCACGAACTCGCCCGGCTGGGTCCGGGCAAACTCGACCAGTGCGCCGTACGCCGTCATATATTGCATCCAGACCGAAGCGGCCTCCACCCATGAGAGCGAAGCAGGATGCTTGACGGTGGCAGACGCAGGGACATTGACCAGGTCGCCATAGACGCCGTACTGGTTTTGCGAAAAAGCCGGCACGGTGCTGACCACATCGCCTGCCTTGAAGTCGCTCACGCCCTCGCCCACTGCCGTAATGGTGCCGGCTGCTTCATAGCCCAGGCGTGCCGGCAGTTGCGGTTCTTCCAGATATTGGCCATTGCGGAACATGACTTCCGCACGGTTCACACCAATCGCACGAACGCTGATTTGTACCTCGCCGGCGGCGGGTGCAGCCACCGGCTCTTCGATGATCTGCAAGACTTCCGGACCACCGGTTTTGAAAAATTTAACTATGCGTGCCATGTTGGATTCCTTCCTGATTAACTAACGTTTATTCGGAAATGTCTTCCCGCAGGCACGATACCCCGTGCCCACCGTTACGGCAAATTAGTACCGCTCCAGCCAGTGTGCATACGGTGCCGGCAAAGTCCACGAGGCCCGTTCAACACCCAACTCCTTGGCCGCAAAATACGCCCAGTGCGGATTGGCCAGATGTGCCTTGCCCACCATGACCAGATCAAGTTGCTCCGCCTTGACCGCTTGCTCGGCCAGCGCTGGTACGCCGAAGCCCCAGGCCGAGGAAACCGGTACGCCGGCTTCCCGACGCACGCGTTCACTGACTGGCCCCATAAAAGCCGGCCCCCATGGAATCGACGCTGTGGGGGTCGAAAAACCAATGCTGACGCTGATCATATCCATCCCCGCTGCCTTGAACTGTTTGACCAGACCAATTGACTCCAGCAGTGTTTGCTCGTCGCGACCGTCGTACTCGATCACACCGAAACGGACCGTCAGTGGCAAGTTTTCCGGCCACACTTCGCGAACGGCTTTCAATGTCTCGAGAAGAAAGCGGCTGCGGTTCTCGACGCTACCGCCATAAATATCGTTACGCTGGTTCGAATGAGCAGAAAAAAAGCTCTGGGCAAGATAGCCGTGCGCAAAATGCAGCTCCAGCCATTCAAAACCGACTTCACGCGCGCGCACAGCGGCATCAACGAAGTCCTGTCGCACACGGGCAATATCGTCGAGTGTCATCGCGCGTGGCTGCCGCGGCAGATTGGCACCAAACGCAATTGCTGATGGCGCAATAGTCTGCCAGCTACGTGCATCGTCCTCGGCAATATGGTCATCACCTTCCCATGGACGATTCGAGCTGGCTTTGCGTCCGGCATGGCCGATCTGGATACCGGGCACTGCGCCGGCCGACTTGATCGCCTGCACGATCGGCACGAATGCCTGTGCCAGGTCATCGTTCCAGATGCCGGTACAACCGGGAGTAATCCGTCCTTCCGGTGCGACGCCAGTCGCCTCGACGATGACCAGTGCAGCACCGCCACGGGCCATGCTGGTGTAATGCGCCAGATGCCAGTCGTTGACGAGGCCATCGACGGCCATGTACTGACACATTGGAGGCACTGCAATACGGTTGCGTAACGCCGCATTTTTAAGTGTGAATGGTTGGAATAAAGCAGACATGGGTTCCTTTGTTTGAACGGATAAATAGAGGTTCGGTAGTTCGTAAATAGTCGAACAATAGAAGGAGTGTACAGCAAGGTGTATCCTGTTGCCCATGCGTCCACTTAAACACCCTGCCCCCGGCGACCTCGCGCTCGAACGCGTGCTCTATGCATTGAGTGACTCAATCCGCCTGGACATTGTCCGGCATCTGGCCCGGGTGGAGGTGGCAACCTGCGGCGAACTCGATGGCGGACGACCGAAGTCAACGGTCTCGCATCATTTTAAGGTTTTGCGCGAAGCTGGCCTGGTCATGACCGAAAACAATGGCACCAACCACATGAACCGGTTGCGCCGCGCCGATATAGAGAGCCGGTTTCCCGGCTTGCTGGCAGCGATCCTGAAACAGGATGCCTGAGTCAGGCTTAGTGAGCGGCGCTGCCGTCAAAAAGCCTGTTCTTACATGAACCCGGGCGCATCGCTGGTTGCGGCGATTGGCTCGACAGGATTGAATTCCTTGGCAATTGCCAATAACAACATCACTTCCTGATAGACCTCAATGTCAAAGCCACGCCGGATTCCGTCACGATTATCCATCATGAGGCTTTCAAGATAAGCCACGATGTGACCGGT
>CAILRJ010000277.1 GCA_903836575.1 uncultured Burkholderiales bacterium | reverse complement strand
ATCCTGACCGGTGGTCAAGTCATCGCTGAAGAAGTCGGCCTGACACTGGAAAAGATCACGCTGGAAGATCTGGGCCAAGCCAAGCGTATCGAAATCGGCAAGGAAAACACCACCATCATCGACGGTGCTGGCCAAGCTGTGACGATCGAAGCACGCGTCAAGCAAGTACGTGTCCAGATCGAAGAAGCGACCTCGGACTACGACCGTGAAAAGCTGCAAGAGCGCGTTGCCAAACTGGCCGGCGGTGTTGCAGTGATCAAGGTTGGTGCTGCCACCGAAGTCGAAATGAAAGAAAAGAAAGCCCGCGTCGAAGATGCACTGCACGCTACCCGCGCTGCCGTTGAAGAAGGCATTGTTCCCGGCGGTGGCGTTGCCCTGCTGCGCGCACGTGCCAACATCAAGGTCAAAGGCGACAACGCTGACCAGGACGCCGGTATCAAGATTGTCCTGCGTGCGATGGAAGAGCCACTGCGCATGATCGTGCAAAACGCTGGTGAAGAAGCCTCCGTTGTGGTTGCACGCGTACTCGAAGGCACGGGTAACTACGGTTACAACGCCGCCAACGGTACCTACGGCGACATGGTCGAAATGGGTGTACTGGACCCAGCCAAAGTCACCCGTTCGGCACTGCAAAATGCCGCGTCGATCGCATCGCTGATGTTGACGACCGACTGCATGGTCTGCGAACTGGCCGAAGACAAGCCAGCCGGCGGCGGCATGGGCGGCGGCATGGGTGGTATGGGCGGCATGGGTGGTATGGACGGCATGATGTAATGCCCGCTGTTTCGCTTCGGAAAGCTACCGAAGTGAGACGGCACTGCAATGAAAAAGCCTGCACGGCTTCCAGCCGTGCAGGCTTTTTTGCGTTTTAATCCACGCAATATTTAATCCGCATCAAACGTTCATCGAACGAATCACATTTCACCGCGAATACCGGAACCCGTGTTCCTCCCCTGACCACATAACGCCGCTCACCCGGACAACGCCCTTGTTACCGGTTCAGCACGCGACACCGTTGCGGTGCGCGCGTTTTTCCAAATGCACGCCGGCATTCTGCGTGCGTGCGGCTCATACCAGGATGTTTAAAAAGGAGAACACGATGTTTCCAACCATCACCCGGCTTGCCCCCACTGCCCTGTGTCAGCCACCGAATCAGCACCATGTCGGTAGCACCATCAATCGCACCGTTGCCCGCGGTTATGCCCGTGCACTGCAACAGTTCGCAACACCATCCCCATCGCGCGGACGATTTTTCCCGCTGCAAAAACCGCCGCAACGCGGGCTGGTATCGCCAGCGATCATGGCGACACTGAAGTCCTTGCCGGCGACCAAAGCGGCGTGCAACAGTTTCAGCTTCAATCGCGAGCACATGGCGCAGACCGATACCGGCAACCTGCAACGTTCAGTCGTTGCCAAACTGGTGCCTGAAGCGCCGATGCGACCGACTCTCGCAACCCACAGTGACCCCGACGCGAATACTATCGAAACACTGATTGCCAGGCATGGTCCGGTAAGTCTGAGTTTGCTTGGCATGTTGCCCGCACACGAAGGCGGCAGCATCGTTCCGCGCAGGCATACGGTGCTGGTGTTGCATACCTTCCGTGATGAATATGGCTGCTGCTTTGCCGTGGTTGTTGACGGCAACCCGCACGCCCGCAATGCGTTCAAAGATGCTGCCGAAGAAATGGCACAACGCTTAGGCAAGCCCCTGCACGAACTCGGCCAGCCCGAGATGGCCGCCATTGAGCGAAAACTGGCAATGCGCGGTGAACGCATGGGCACAGGTGAAGCGATTCATGACCTGATCAATCTTGACCGTGCGTTTGAAGCGCATGAGGCAACCGCAACGAGTTATCGCCACTTCCTGGAACCCCTGCGCGAGGATCTGGAAAAAAGTGGATTGTTCGACGATGACAACAACGTGGCCGCGATGACTTCGGCTCAAGCGACCTATGCCCGCGATGTCCGAATCGACGGTGCACTACCCCGCGAAACCGAAAACGCCTTGCGCGCACAGATCAAGCTGCATCCGGAATACGTCAAGCCATTCGTGCCGCTGCAATCGCCGGTAGCCTCCCCGGACCTGTTCGAGCAGATTCCTGCCGTGCGCGATGTCTTCAACGCGCCCTCGATTGCCGGTCGCTGGGCACCACCGGCAACGACCGAAGAACTGAAAAACGTACTGCGGCAGGAGCCGACACTTGCGGGCGCAATCGACGCACCTGAAAATCAGGATCGGCTCGCGCAATTGCATCAGGCTATTTCCAACACCGTACTGCCACCGAATCACCGCGGCGTGTCGCTGCAACTGCAATTTCCGGTAACGTACGGCCATGTTGCGCATATCGCGCCGATCAATCTGTGGCGCGAAATGGGACCGGACGATGCGTCAGGCAAGCTGCAGATGGGACTGCTGCATCAGGAGGCCACCCCGATCAGCGGCAAACTGTGGGAAGGTGAAGTCCACCCGACCTTCGATACGTCAGCGGTCTATCCGGGTGGGTCGGCACCGATTATGGAATCCATCAAGTTCACTGGCCTGCCCAATGTGACCACCGTTTTACCCTGCAAATATCCAGACAAGATCGTGCCGCTGACACGCGCCATGGCGGGTCGCGACAAGGCTTATCCGTATGGCGGCACGCCGCTCTGGCACGGCGACAAGGGTCGCTTTCCGCCAGATCGTCCTTTTAATTCCTGCTCGAACACGTCGTATGAAGTGCACATGATTTGCAACGGCAAATATCCGACCTATCAATCCACCCTGCCCGAGCTGTGGCGCGGAAAAATTGGGGAACTCTACAACGTCGACCAGAGCAAAATTCAGACCTGCACGGTCGGCAACACCGAGTACCGGGTCGAGGACATGCTGCATTTGCCGTTCGACATCGTCGGTGCAATGTGGCCGAAAGTGACCATCCATTCGGCCACTCTGCCCAGCGCCGTATCGTGCACTTTCGCTCCTGAGCATCCGGCCCCGACACCACTTGAGGTCGGCGGGAATCTGCGCTTGCCGGACTCTGTCTTCCCGAAACATTTTCATGCCGCCCGCTTCATCAATCCCGTCAAGGACATGCGCCTGGCCGATGGAACACCGATCCGGAACGGCATCACGTACTTTGCCGAAGCACTGCGTCAGGGGATTTTTTATTCCAACGATAGAGCCGGCAAAAAGCTCGATTTCTGGCTGTCAGGCGTAGTGACTCCTGCGCAAGATGGCGCAGCGCACGACCGATTGACCGGCGACAAGGGGTCCGTGGTGTAAAGTCCCAGACTGTTCATCATCGGTGCATGCCACGCCCGGCGCGACATGCACCGCTCCCCAACCCAACTGAAAAGGACAACAATGAAAATCGGTTCCATTGGTGTAATCGGTGGCGGCTTGATGGGTGCGGGTATTGCCACGCGCTTTGCTCTCGCCGGTTTTGACACCATCCTGATCGAAGCAGATGCCCGCCGCATGACGCAGATTCCGGTCATCGTCAACGACATCCTCACTGAATTAATTGATGCAGAGGTGTGCGCGCCAGCGCAGCGCCAACAGGCTCAGCAGTTGCTGTCCGTCACCAGCGACCTGAGTGCGCTGGCAAATGCCGTGATCGTGATCGAAGCGATTCCGGAAGTGCTCGAGATCAAGCAGGCGCTGTATGCACAGCTTGAATTACTGCTGCCGGCGGAAGCCCTCATCATGAGCAATACCAGCGGCTTTCTGCCCGATCTGCTGTGCGAAAAAATGCAGCACAAGCAGCGTTTTCTGATTGCGCATTTCTGGAATCCACCCCATCTCATTCCACTGGTGGAAGTCGTTGCGGCCAGCGCGACCACCCCGGACGTGATTGAAAAAACCATGGCGGTGCTGCGCCAGATCAAGGCAGAGCCTGTCCTGCTCGCCAAAGCAATCCCCGGCTTTATTGGTAATCGCCTGCAGTTCGCGCTGTTGCGCGAGGCGCTGCACATCGTGCGCAGTGGCGCCGCCGACGCAGCCACCGTCGACGCCGTGATGACCGCCTCACTGGGACGACGCTACAGCATCATGGGACCACTGGAATCGGCCGACCTGGGCGGCCTGAATACCTTGCTGCAGATCGGCACACACCTGATGCCCGAACTGGCCAATGACCAGCAACCGCTTGAACTGCTGCGCAAGCAGGTCGATCAAGGTGATCTCGGCCTCTCCAGCGGACGGGGATTTTATGAGTGGGGTGAAGAACGCACTGCGTCGATCAGTGCCCGCCGCCGCGCCCTGCTACGTCGCAATCGCACGGCCTGACAGCAGATCATCCGGCCACTTAATTGCGATAGTTATCCGACGGTGCCTCGACCAAGGCAGCTTTCGCTGCGGCCTTGGCATCGAGCATTGCCTGATGCCCGGCCAGCAGGACTTCGCGCGTCTGCGGCGTCTCCAGTGAAATCCTTCCCAGCGCGCCGCTGCGGTAATCCTGCAGCAAGGTGTGTGCGGCTTTTTCCAGATCAACGCCCTTGCCTTTCAGGCGAAAACCTCGCCGCAGCGCGACGGCCTCAACGATACCAACGCCGTCCATTGCGGCCGGATCGACCCCGTAGCGTGCTGCCAATTGCTGCGGGTAGTACCTCAGCAAGGCATCGGCCAGAAACGTCGCGACCTCTTCTTCGATCAGCGCATTGCTGCCCACCGCGTGACTTGCCGCCAGCATCAGTCCATCGCTGGGCAGCGCAATTTTCGGCCACAGCATGCCGGGCGTATCGGTGAGCACAATGTTATTGCCAAGATACAGTCGCTGCTGAATCTTGGTGACCGCCGGTTCGTCGCCGACCTTGGCCACCCGCTTTTTCAGGAGCGCATTCATCAGCGTGGATTTGCCGACGTTCGGAATGCCCATGATCATGATGCGCAGCGGCTTGAGCGGGGTACCCCGATGCGGGGCGATCTTCATGCACAGCGCCGGAATTTTGGCGACATCGGCGGGTAGCTTGCAGCTCAGCGCTACCGCATGCACATCAGGCTGGCGGTTGTAATAAGCGATCCATGCAGCGGTAGCCGCCGGATCAGCGATATCGCTCTTATTGAGGATTTTCAGGCAGGGTCGCTGGCGATCTGCACGCAGCGTTTCGATCATCGGATTGCAGCTGGCCTGTGGCAAACGGGCGTCCAGCACCTCGATCACCATGTCGACCTTCTCCATGGCTTCGGCCGCCTTCTTGCGGGCGGCATTCATGTGACCTGGGTACCATTGTATGGACATTGACGATTCGATCCTGAGAAAAGAGGTCGCTATTCTACCCGCTGGCTGCCGCTTGACGGACCGTTCTGTCAGGCTTAATCAATTTCAGCCAGTACCTTCAAATGGGCGACCACGCTGCGTCCAAGCGCCGACAGGTTGTAGCCACCTTCAAGGCAGCTGACGATGCGACCTTGCGCGTACT
>CAILRJ010000276.1 GCA_903836575.1 uncultured Burkholderiales bacterium | reverse complement strand
TGTATCAGAAGCGTTATTGCGCCCATTTCGATTTGCGCACCGGTACGATCATCCAGTTCGCGGCCTCGGCCGCGGTGGTGCTACCGTTTGCGATCCTGTTCGAAGGATTTTCGCCGGCACTGGAGGCGGTGCACTGGACGCCGAGTTTCATCGGCGCGTTGCTGTGGTCCATTCTGGCATTGTCGATCGGTGCGATTTTCCTGTTGTTTTCGCTGATCCGGAAAAGTGCGGCGACGAGCGTGACGAGCTTGCTGTACCTGACGCCGCCGACCACTGCGCTCATGGCATGGCTGGCGTTCGGTGAACAGTTCAGTTGGATAGGCATGATCGGCATGTTGCTGGCTGTGACCGGTGTCGTCTTCGTGGTGAGGAAATAATGCGGGTGGCGGCACACCACCGCGCTGACTACGCGCATTTTCACTCGATCACGACGCGCTGGCTCGATAACGATGCCTACGGTCATGTCAACAACGTGGTGTATTACAACTGGTTCGACACGATCGTCAACGAGTTGCTGATTTCAGGCGGCGTGCTCGACATCGTTCACGGCCCCGTGATCGGACTGGTTATTGAATCGGCCTGTACTTATTTTTCTCCAGTGGCATTCCCTGACCGGATCACTGCCGCGCTGCGCGTGGCGGCACTGGGCAATTCCAGCATCCGTTACGAGCTGGCTATTTTTCGCAACGATGACGATCTGGCCTCCGCACAGGGGCATTTGGTGCATGTCTGTGTGGAACGCGTCAGCCGTCAGTCGACACCTATTCCCGACCCCATGCGGAGTCTGCTTCAATCGATACAGACTCCCGCCCTTTTTCAGAGTCCGCCATGATCCAGACACCGCAGCAACATGTTGATGACGCTATCATCTCCCGCCATTCGATTCGGGCGTTCCTGCCTGATCCGGTGAGCGAGGAAGAAATCACGCAGTTGCTCGAAGTTGCTGCCCGGGCACCGTCCGGCACCAACACCCAGCCATGGAAAGTGTATGTGCTGACCGGTGCCATCAAGCAGCGTTTGTCAGCAGCGGTGCTCGCCGCGCACAACGATCCTGAAGGGGCGACCAAGTACGTCCAGGAATACAACTACTACCCGCTGAAATGGAATTCGCCGTTCATCGACCGCCGCCGCAAGGTCGGCTGGGACCTGTATGCGCTGCTGGAGCTGACGCGCGAAAACAAGGCGGGCATGCACGCGCAGCACGGTCGCAATTATTCGTTTTTCGATGCGCCGGTCGGACTAATGTTTACAATCGATCGCAGTCTGGAGCTTGGTTCATGGCTGGACTACGGCATGTTCCTGCAAAATGTGATGATCGCCGCGCGTGGCCGTGGTCTCGATACCTGTCCGCAGGCAGCATTCACGCAATATCACAAGATCATTGCCGAGGTGTTGCAGCTGCCGGAAAACGAGATGCTGGTATGCGGCATGTCGCTCGGTTACGCTGACAACAGCAAAATTGAAAATACCCTGATTACCGAGCGCGAACCGGTAGGCGGTTTTGTGAAGTTTCTTGCGTAATAGTTGCTACTCCAATATCGAACTTGCGTTACTGAAAATACCCGCAGGTATAATTTATTAACAAATTAGTATTATTGGTGCGAAATTAGGTTAAAAGTTAGCGCTAAGCGGTTAATTCACTTGTAGATAAGCGTCTTTTTTTCTAAACTGCAAGATGACCTATTTTTGCCCATGATCGGGAGTCCCTGATGTCCAAGTCTGTCTTTGCATTTTTGCTGATGTGTTCATTTTTCCTGTCTACGGGCACCGTGGCAAATGCTGCAGACAAACCGGAGAGGTCGACGTCTGCGAAAAAGCACACCAAGAAATCAGCGGCAAAAAAATCGACCCGCCGTCGCTCTGCGGCCGTGGCGTCCAAGTCAAATCGAACTCACCAGCGTGCCGCCGCGGTCATTTTGCCGGCGGTTGTCAGCGCCGGTGAACTCGCCGGTCTGAACCGGACCCCTGATCCGCTCGATCTGAAATCGAATGTCGCGCTAGTGCTGGATCAATCCAATTCAAAGGTGCTCTTCGAGAAAAATTCGAATGTTGCCTTGCCGATCGCATCGATTACAAAACTGATGACCAGCATGGTGGTGGTAGAGTCCAATCAAAACATGGATGAGATGATAGAAGTCACCAGCGACGACATCGACCGAGAAAAGAATTCGTCGTCGCGCCTGCGGGTCGGTTCTATCCTGTCGCGCTCCAACATGCTGCACATTGCACTGATGAGTTCGGAGAATCGTGCTGCTTCCGCGCTTGGCCGAAATTATCCGGGCGGGTTGCCGGCATTCGTTGTTGCAATGAATAACAAGGCCAAGTCGCTCGGAATGAACGACACCCATTATGTGGATTCGACCGGACTCTCAAGCCACAACGTCGCCACGGCGCAGGACCTGGCCAAGCTGGTCATTGCGGCCCGTCAGCATCAGATCATCAGTCAGTATTCGACCGATACCAAGTACGTGGTCAAGCCGGGCGGCGGGGCACTGCAATATTCGAATTCCAATCATCTGGTAGGCAATCCAGGATGGGATATTGACCTGCAAAAAACCGGATACATCAACGAAGCCGGCCGTTGCCTGGTCATGATGACGAATATTGAAGGTCGACCAATCGTGATGGTATTTCTCGATTCAAAGGGCAAACGATCAAGGACCGCCGATGCCGGACGGATTCGCAAATGGATCGAAACACTGAAACCGGAAAATTTGACGAATCCGCTGGCAGCACCAACCGCTCGCAGCTTGCCGATGGTGCACAGCTGAAATAATCGTTCACTGAACAGTAAATAGAGTTGATCCGAATGCCGCTTAGTTAAACGCTGAGTGGCATTTTTTATCGAGTTTCCGATTTGACGTCTCGACTAGGTCCTTCTCCACGAAGTTGACAATGAGTACGTCACACTTGCACGATGTTGCGCCAAGTATATTTGGCCAGTGATCCGTTTGCTCCCTTCCATGCTACGCAATTATTCGTGCAATCAGAGCGCTCTGAAAGCACTCGCCTTTCTTCGTCTGATGACATCCGGTTTGCGGAAGCATTCGAGCTATTGGCTTATCGATACGTAAAACTTGTTCTAATAAGATGGAACCCAGCCGTGGCTAAGGTTACTTAATAGGCTGTCAATACTTTTAAAACGGTGGTTACGCCGGTTTTTTAATGGAACTCTTTCGATGAATCCCACTTCACAAATAAGTAGAGCGCAAAATATTCACTTGCAGCAATATCTTCATAATCAATCTGAGCAGGTATCCGCCCGTAGCCTCCCTCCTGATTCCGGCGAAATACAGGAACAGGAGCAGGAACAGGCCGGCAACTTGACTTCCATGGTTCCTGCGCCAACTGGCGCTGCGATGGCGGCAGGGCTTCGGTCACAATTTTCAGTGACCAGCAATTCTGATCTCATTCGTGCAGTCACGATGGCTGACGGGACCGAATTCAACCGGATCCTGAATACATTTGGGGTTGATGTAAATCAGCCATCGGCCGACGGCTTTACTCCGTTAATGCAAGCGGTCAGGCAAAACAACTTGTCCAAACTGCAGGTGCTACTTGAGTGCCCTGAACTGAATATCAATTTAAGGAATCTACAAGGCAACACAGCCCTGCACTTGGCTGCACGAGCAGGCCAGGTCGATCTATTGGACGCCTTGCTTGGCGATGCGAGAATCGCTTCCGATGTGCGCAATATGCGTGGTGCTTCGGCATTGTGCCTTGCGGCCCAACACAATCATTACCAGGTGGTGGAGCGGCTTCTCGATCATCAAATGATAACTGGAAAGATGCCGGAAGACGCTACCAACGAGTATCTCAAGGCATACCGGTTGGCAGTAGATCGCAACGGATTCTGTACAGCAACTACTCTATTGCGCTCGAATCCGTGGCTCCAGAATGCGTTCAGGTCAGATGGACACACAGCATTGACAGCGGCAATCAAGGCCGGGCGTCTTGACGTCGTACAAGCACTATTGAAACAATTTCCCGAGCTCAACGTTGACCTGGCCGGCGAGGGGTTCGGGACGGCCCTGAATGTAGCCGCCGATCAGCACGACATGGCTATATTGCTCACATTACTGAGGCATCCCGGCGTAAATCCCAATAGGCCTGTTGATAGCATGTGCAACACGGTGTTGCATCTGGCAGCGGCGCGTGGTGAAGCTGATACTGTTCAGGCGTTGATGAGTGCGCTGCCTTTTATTGATGTGAACGTCGTTACAACAAGGATGCACACACCGCTGCACAAAGCGGCATATTGCGGCGACGTAAATACCTTGCGCGTGTTGGCGGCAAGAGTGGAGGATATTAATCATCGAGACGAGAACGGACAGTCAGTACTCCATTTCGCAGCAAGTGCGGGGAGTGTTGAGTCCATTCAATTTCTGCTGCAACTGTCAGGAATCAAACCGGTGGTGTGTTCGAATATAGGTGAATACCCTTCGGATATCGCAGAACGGTTCGGCCATGCAGATGCCGCACGAATTCTGTACGACGCAGAATTACAGGAATACACGCGCCAGTGCCAACATTTAACTTGACCAAGGGAGAGGGAAGTTTCGCCAAGTGCCATCTTATCCGGCGGATGTGCAGACATTCGCCGGTGGGTTGTGCATAGCGATCGCTGCGGCGTCCGTCAGTATCTGCAGGATCTGAAGCGCGGACATTGCGAAAAGAAATACCTCGGTAGTTTTAAAAAAAGGTGTTCACGGGTACGCACTACGTGCTGGAGACCCGGCAGACCGTGGTGTCATCCGGGATCCTGTTGTGAATACCCCAGCACTGCCGAAATCTGATTCACGGTCAGCATCAAGTCTTCCAGCCATTCTTCTTGCAAGCGATCGGCCGGTGCTGAAATGGATAGCCCGGCGATCAGACGTCCCGAGTCGTCGCGAATGCCGGCGGCCATGCAACGCACGCCGAGTTCGAGTTCCTCGTTATCACGCGCAAAACCGCGTGCCCGCACCAGGCTCAGTTCGCGTTCCAGTGTTGTCAGTTCGGTGATTGAATTTTTGTTATGTCCCGAAAGACCCGTGCGGGTTGCATACGAGCGCACGGACTTGGGATCATCAACCGACAGGAACAACTTGCCGGTCGAGGTCAGGTGCAGCGGCGCGCGGCCACCGATAGCGCGTACGACCTGCATGCCCGAGCGTTCCGAAAAAGCCCGGTCGATATAAACGATTTCATCGCCCTGACGCACCGACAGATTCACTGTCTGGAAGGTTTTCCGGTGCAGCGCACGCATGAAATCAAGTGCCGCTTCACGCACGTTCAGACGGCTTTTGACGACATTGCCCAGTTCCAGCAAACGCATGCCCAGACGATAGGCGCCCGGCTCGGCACGCTCGACCAAGCGCTTGAGCACCAGGTCGTTGAGGATGCGGTGCGCGGTCGACGGATGCAAGCCGGTATCGGCTGAAAGCTGTTTGAGGCTGACCGGATCGGGATAGCGGGCCAGTGCATCGAGCAGCGAGGTCAGGCGTTCGATGACTTGAATAGACGTTTTATCTGTTTCTGAAGGCGCGGTCGCAGTCATGGTGTTTTCGTGGAAGTGGAAGCTGACGTTTATACCACAATGCGAAAAGCTGATGCGTATCCCGGCCCCGGGACCCGTGTTTTATTTCAGCTTGATGACCTGTCATTGACGAACACAATAATGCCTGCGGTGCGTCGGTGCGCTGTTAGAATCCGGCGTCGGAGCTCGCATGCAAGTCGATTTTTGCAGCAGCTCTAGTAACTTGTTCGCAATTATTCTTCCGCCGATTTGTTTGATAACGTAATCCAGCCAGGGCCAGCATGAGCGACGACAATCAACCGATCAGCCAGTTCAAGAGCAAGAGTGGCCTCAAGCGCATCGCCGGCGCATTCTTCTATTCGATGGAAGGATTCAAAGCGGCATGGAAGGGTGAGCATGCGTTTCGCCAGGAGTTGGCGGTCATGGTGGTGGCGACCGTTGTCGCGCTGTGGTTGCCGGTGCCGGCCTTGCACAAGCTGTTGCTAATAGGCGTGTTCGTGCTGGTGCTGGTCGTCGAGTTGCTCAATTCGGCGATCGAAGCAGTAGTCGACCGGGTGTCGCTGGAGCGCAATCCGCTATCAAAAAATGCCAAGGATTTCGGTAGTGCAGCGGTCTTCCTGACTTTTTCGCTGGCAGCGGCGACCTGGGGCGTGATTGTAATACCGCTGTTGCTGTCTTACTGGCGCTGATTGACTGTGAAGTCGAGTATTGCCGGCAGTCGCTAACTTGCTTGCTGCAGGCCTTGATGCGCGCGCTGCGCGTCGTGACTCCTCGGTAGAATGTCGCGATTCTTTCATGCAAGGTCATTGATGGCATCCAACTCGGACTCAGGCAATCGCTACGGCGTTCTGCGTTACCGCAATTTCCGTTTTTACCTGGCAGCGCGATTACTCTCGACGCTGGCCGTGCAAATGCAAAGCGTGGCGATCGGCTGGCAGGTCTATGCGATGACCGGAGATGTGTTCGACCTTGGTCTGATCGGGCTGGCGCAGTTCGCGCCGTTTCTATTGCTGATCCTGTACGCCGGTCATGTGGCCGATCGCTATGACCGCCGCAAAATCATCACCGGTTGCATCATCGCGCAACTGGCGTGCGGACTCGGATTGCTGGCGTTCACTTATCTGGTTCTGCAAGTGGTCTGGCCGATCTTCGCGGTGCTGGTGCTGTTCGGCAGCGCGCGTGCCTTCATGATGCCGGCCAGTCAGGCGATCCTGATCAACATGGTGCCGACCGACAGTTTTGGCAAAGCCGTCGCGCTCAGTTCATCGACTTTCCACGTCGCCGTCATTGTCGGCCCGGTGCTGGGCGGTTTGTTGTATCTGGCTGGCCCGAAAACGGTCTACCTGATTGTCGCCAGTTTGCTGGTGCTATCGGCCGTCCTGATGTTGATGACCCGCAGCACGCCGCAAGTAACGCACAAGGAACCGGCCACCTGGCACAGCGTCATGGAAGGCTTGCGCTTCGTCTGGTCGCGCCCGGTTGTGCTCGGCGCAATTTCGCTGGACCTGTTTGCCGTGTTGTTCGGTGGTGCCACCGCGCTGTTGCCGGCGATTGCCAGCGACATACTACATGTCGGTCCGATCGGGCTCGGTTTGCTGCGTACCGCACCCGCCATAGGCGCAGCGCTCACCTCGATTGCACTAACGTTCCGGCCGATCACGCGTCGGGTCGGGGTATGGATGTTTGGCGGCGTCGCGCTGTTCGGTGCCGGTACCGTCGTGCTTGGCCTCACGGGAAGTGTCGTCGTGGCGATGTGCGCGCTGGTGCTGATGGGCGTTGGCGACATGGTCAGCGTCTACATCCGGCATTTGCTGGTGCAGTTCGAAACACCGGACGCGATCCGCGGCCGCGTCAGTGCTGTCAATGCGGTCTTCATCGGTGCGTCGAACGAACTCGGTGAGTTTGAGTCGGGCATCACTGCTGGCTGGTTCGGGCTGGTGCCGGCGATTCTGATTGGCGGGATTGCCACGCTGGCGGTCACCGGAGCATGGGCACTTGGTTTTCCGGTGCTGTCAAAAATGGACCGTTTTCCCCATACCAGCAAGACGACTGAAAAGCCCTAGCCGATCCAGTGCCGTAATCCATCCCAACTTAGCTTCAATCCGGTCAGCAACAGAAAGCCATACGAGATCCGGTAAAACACCTTTGCATCAATACGGTCATGCATCCAGGCGCCGAGCTTCACGCCGATCGGCGCCAGCGGCGACAGCACCGCCGCCGTGGCGAGGTTGTCGACGGTGAGCTGACCAAGCAGCGCATACGGTACGATCTTGGCGTAATTGATGGTGGTAAACAGGATCGTCACGGTACCCACATAGACTGCCTTGTCGAGGTTTTTTGGCAGCAGGTAAATGGCCATCGGCGGACCACCTGCATGAGACACAAAACTGGTGAATCCCGACAGGAATGACCACAGTCCCGCACTGGCCTTGTCCGGCAAATGTACCGGCGCGCGCACCTTGCCCTTGACCCAGTAATTGAGCGCGAACACCAGTGCCATCACGCCCACCATCGCCGTCACCATCGCATCGTTTAATTGATGGAACATCAGCGCACCGATCAGGATGCCGATCAATGCCCCTGGCAACAACAGCTTGAGCAAGCCGGGATCGCAGCGCTTGCGCCAGGTCACGAAACCGGTCAGATCCATCACGCAAAGGATAGGCAACATGATGCTGGCTGCCTGGGTCGGCGAGATCGCCAATGCCATCAGCGGCACCGCCACGATGCCCAGTCCGCCGGCAAAACCACCCTTCGAAATGCTGGTGATCAGTACGGCGGGAATGGCGACAGCGTAGAACAGCGGGTCCTGGATGATCTGCATGATTGCTATTTGGTAACTGATCGGAACGCGGAGCATATCTGAAATTTGCATATCGAACCGCGAATGCATTCGTTCCGTTTTGCCGATGCCGCGATTACTGTGGAGTCCTCAGAAACTACCCGCCTCACAGGAAAATCAGATGTCATTCAAACCTTTGCTCAAGTCGCTGCTCGTTGCGGCGCTACTCGTTCCCGCTGCACATGGCGTCAGTGCCGCCGAGCTGTCGCTGCTCAACGTGTCGTACGATCCGACCCGCGAGTTGTACCAGGATTTCAACCAGGCTTTTGCAAAGCAATGGACGTCCAAGGGGGGCGACACGATCCGCTTCAAGCAATCCCATGGCGGTTCCGGCAAGCAGGCACGTTCCGTCATCGATGGCCTCGAAGCCGATGTTGTCACGCTGGCACTGGCCTATGACATCGATGCGATTGCCGAACGTGGTTTGATCGCACCGGACTGGCAAAAGCGCTTGCCGAACAACAGTGCGCCGTACACCTCGACGATCGTGTTCCTGGTGCGAAAGGGCAATCCGAAAGGCATCAAGGACTGGAACGATCTGGTCAAACCGGGCATTGCCGTCATCACGCCGAATCCGAAAACCTCCGGTGGCGCGCGTTGGAACCATCTGGCGGCATGGGGCTATGCGCTCAGCCAGCCGGGCGGCAATGAAGCGACGGCCCGCGTCTTTCTCGGCAAGCTCTACAAAAACGTACCAGTCCTCGATTCCGGCGCGCGCGGCGCGACCACGACCTTCGTCGAACGTGGCATCGGCGACGTGTTGATCGCGTGGGAAAACGAAGCACTGCTGGCGATCAAGGAACTCGGTCCGGACAAAGTCGACATCGTCGCGCCGCCACTGAGCATCCTGGCCGAACCGCCGGTGGCCGTGGTCGATAAAGTGGTCGACAAGCGTGGCACCCGCAAGCTCGCCGAAGCGTATGTCCAGTACCTGTATTCGGACGAGGGACAAGAGATCGCGGCCAAACATTACTACCGCCCGACCTCGGCCGCCGCAGTCAAGAAATACGCCGCGCAGTTTCCGAAAGTGCAATTGCTGACGATCGACGAAGTCGCCGGTGGCTGGACCAAGGCACAGAAAACCCACTTCGCTGATGGCGGCGTGTTTGACCAGATTTATCTGCCGCAGCGCAAATAAGTGTCCATGCATGCGCGTCAAACACGCAGCAATCCCGTCAATTCCTGCAAGCCGATGGCTTCGGTGCCATTGCGCAAAGCAAAGCGCCCGGTGCCCGGATAAACGACGAAACGCTGCGTGATGCCGAGGTCATCGCAGGCGATTGCAAAGCCTTTTGCCGGGCTCGGTGATGACGAACGCTTGACCTCGATGGCCATCTCGATCCGGCCACCTTTTTCGAAGAGCAGATCCAGTTCGGCACCGGCGTGGGTGCGGTAGTAATACGGCACCCGATCCGGACCAGCAGCGGCGATCAGGTTGTCGATGCAATACCCTTCAAAACTCGCGCCACAGATCGGATGTCCGAGTACGTCGTCCTGCGTTTCCAGTGACAGCAGCGCATGCACGATGCCGCTGTCACGCACATACACCTTGGGTGTCTTGATCAGGCGCTTGCCGACGTTGCCGCTCCACGGGCTCAGTCGCCGCAGCAGTTGCAGGTCGACCAGCAAATTGATGTAGCGATCAACGGTCGGGTTAGCCACGGCCAGTGCGCCGGCCAACCGCGACTGCGTGAGCATGCTGCCTTGCAAATGCGCGAGCATGGTCCAGAGCCGGCCAATGGTTTCGGCGGGCAGGCGCGGCGCAAACATCGGCACGTCCCGTTCCAGATAACTGCGGATGAAGTCGCGTCGCCAATCCAGACTGCGCCTGTCGTCGGTCGCCAGCAGGCTGTCGGGGAAACCGCCGCGCAGCCAGAGCGTGGTGTCGGCAACGCCTGCGCCGATGGCTTCGCCGACGTTGATCGGACCGATTTCCATATAGGCAATGCGGCCGGCCAGCGTTTCACTGGACTGGCGCATCAGATCCAGCGACGCCGAACCCAGCAGCAGGAACTGGCCATTGCGCTGGCCGGCGCGGCGGTTGTCATCAATGATGCCGCGCAGGATGTCAAACACGCCGGGTGCACGGTGGATTTCGTCGAGGATGACCAGCTTGCCTCGTTGGGCGCGCAGGTAGCTGTCGGCATCATCCAGCCGCAGCCGGTCCGCGGGGCGCTCCAGGTCCAGATACACCGCACCACCGGGCCAGCCATCGGCGACGGTGCGCGCCAGCGTGGTCTTGCCGACCTGGCGGGGCCCAAGCAGTACGACGGCCGACGTATGGGAGAGCTTTTCCTGAAGCAACGATAAGGTGGTTCGATTGATCATAGGTAGTTACTTTAACGTCTGCCGTTAAAATAACAATGTAAAAGCGAGAAAATAGAACGCTTTTAGACGGCGGTACCTTCTTTGCCATAAATTATTTGTTCGGCTAGCTTATGTGAATTCCAACTATTCACATGCATAAAAAATCGTTTTCCGTATTTGGCGACGATGCAATCATCGTGCCTCGATAGTTGGTTGGATAATAACGAGGCGTCGATGACATCTGCAGCAATTTCTCCTCCCGTCCGGGCATCCGCGTTTCGCGTGATGCCCGGCTTTAATTTGTCGCTCGGGTTCACGGTGTTTTACCTGAGCCTGATCGTGCTGCTGCCGCTGTCGGCGGTGTTCCTGAAAACCTTCGGCATGACCTGGGAAGCGTTCTGGAATGCAGTCAGTTCAGAGCGGGTGATGGCGTCCTACCGGCTCACGTTTGGCGCGGCGCTGATCGGTGCCTTGCTCAATGTGCTGTTCGGCGGGATCGTTGCGTGGGTGCTGGTGCGCTATGAATTCCCGGGCAAAAAAATCATCGATGCGCTGGTCGATTTGCCGTTTGCGCTACCCACTGCCGTTGCCGGTATTGCGCTGACGGCGCTGTATTCGTCGAATGGCTGGCTCGGACGTTATCTCGAACCGCTCGGCATCAAGGTCGCGTTCACGCCGCTGGGCATCATCGTCGCGCTGACCTTCATCGGTTTGCCGTTCGTGGTACGCACCGTGCAACCAGTGTTGCAGGACGCCGAACGCGAACTCGAAGAAGCCGCTGCCAGCCTCGGTGCGTCGCGCTGGCAAACTTTTATTCGCATCATCATGCCGACAATTTTGCCGGCACTGCTGACGGGCTTTGCGCTGGCTTTCGCGCGCGCTACCGGCGAATACGGCTCGGTGATCTTTATTGCCGGGAACATGCCGATGGTGTCCGAAATCACGCCGCTGCTGATCATCAGCAAACTCGAACAATACGATTACGCCGGTGCCACCGCGATTGCCGCCGTCATGCTGAGCGCGTCGTTTGTGCTGCTGCTGACGATTAATCTGTTGCAAGCCTGGACCCGCAAACGCGGCCAGACAGAGAGGATCTGAGATGGCTGCGACCCGGATTTCTTCTACCGTCGAACCCGCGTGGAGTCGCGGGACGCTGATCGGCATCGCGCTGATTTTCCTGACGCTATTTCTGTTCGTGCCGCTGATGGCGGTATTTGTCGAAGCCTTCAAGAAAGGCTGGGAGACCTATCTTGCGGCAGTCATCGAACCGGACGCCTTGTCGGCGATCCGTCTGACCTTGCTCATTGCAGCGATTGCCGTGCCGCTCAATCTGGTGTTTGGTGTGGCGGCGGCCTGGACGATTGCCAAGTTCGAGTTCCGCGGCAAGAACATCCTGTTGACGCTAATCGATTTGCCGTTCTCGGTCTCGCCAGTGATTTCGGGTCTGATCTACGTGCTGCTGTTCGGTGCGCAGGGCTGGTTCGGACCGTGGCTGCAAGCGCATGACATCAAGATTTTGTTTGCCGTGCCGGGCATGGTACTGGCGACGATTTTCGTGACCTTTCCGTTCGTGGCGCGTGAACTGATCCCGCTGATGCAGGCGCAGGGAAGCGAAGAGGAAGAGGCGGCGCTGGTACTGGGTGCATCGGGCTGGCGTACCTTCTGGCATGTCACGCTGCCCAATATCAAGTGGGGTTTGCTGTACGGCGTGATCCTGTGTAACGCGCGGGCGATGGGTGAATTCGGCGCGGTGTCGGTGGTGTCGGGGCACATCCGCGGCGAGACCAACACGATTCCGCTGCATGTCGAGATCCTTTACAACGAATACAACTTTGCGGCTGCCTTTGCCGTTGCTTCTCTGCTGGCGGTATTGGCACTGGTGACACTGGCGCTGAAATCATTCATCGAATGGCGCTTGCAGGAGAGCGGCGCCCATCAACCGGAAGGACATTAATCATGGCGATCGAAGTCAGGAACATCCACAAGCACTTCGGCAATTTCATTGCCCTCAATGACGTGTCGCTCAATTTTCCGGCTGGAGAATTAACCGCACTCCTGGGGCCGTCCGGTTGCGGCAAGACCACGCTGCTGCGCATCATCGCCGGTCTTGAACAGGCCGATCGCGGCCAGGTGCTGCTCGATGGCGAAGACGCCTCGGCGCGCCATGTGCGCGAGCGCCAGGTCGGCTTTGTATTCCAGCATTACGCGCTATTCAAGCACATGACGGTGTTCGAGAACATCGCCTTCGGCCTGCGCGTCAAGCCGCGTGCAACACGTCCGTCCGAAGCGCAGATCCGCGACAAGGTCAAGAGTTTGCTGGAGCTGGTGCAGCTCGACTGGCTGGCTGACCGCTTTCCGCCGCAACTGTCGGGCGGCCAGCGCCAGCGCATTGCACTGGCGCGTGCGCTGGCGGTTGAGCCGCGCGTGCTGCTGCTCGACGAGCCGTTCGGCGCGCTCGATGCCAAGGTACGCAAGGAGTTGCGCCGCTGGCTGCGCCGCCTGCACGACGAACTGCAGGTGACCAGCATTTTTGTCACGCATGACCAGGAAGAGGCACTCGAAGTGGCCGACCAGATTGTCGTCATGAACAAGGGCGTGGTGCAGCAGATCGGTGCGCCGAAAGATGTCTACAACCATCCGGCTTCGCCGTTCGTCTACGGATTTCTTGGCAACGTCAACCTGTTCCAGGGCCGCGTGCATGAGGGCGTGCTGGAGTCGGGCGGCGTCACCTTCGATGCGCCCGATCATGCGCTGGCGCAGGATGCTGCCGGGGTCGGATTCGTGCGTCCGCATGACATCGAGATCGACCGGTATGTGGCGGATGCCGAAGGCATCGTCGCGACATTGCGGCGCGCCCATGCGATCGGTCCGCTGGCCCAGCTTGATCTCGAACGCGACGACAACGGCGAGATGATCGAGGCGGTGATGTCGAACGAGCGCTTTATCCAGCTCAATCTGAAAGAAGGCGAGACGCTGGTGCTGCGGCCGAAGCGCTTGCGCGTGTTTGTCAACGAACCCGCCAATCAAGCGATCGACGAGTCGCTATGAATTTCCAGCAACTGCGTTCGATCCGCGAAGCCACCCGTTGCGGCTTCAATCTGACCGAAGTGGCCAATGTACTGTTCACGTCGCAGCCCGGTGTGAGCCGCCAGATCCGTGAACTCGAAGACGAACTGGGCGTCGAGATTTTTCAGCGCAACGGCAAGCGGTTGACCGGTCTGACCGACCCCGGCAAGGGCATTCTCGCGATCGTCGAACGGTTGCTGATCGAAGCCGATAACCTGCGCCAGGCCAGCGAAGAATATGCTGAAAAAAAGACCGGTACGCTGACGGTGGCGACGACCCACACCCAGGCGCGCTACGTGTTGCCGCGTGTGGTGCAGGCGTTCCGTACGGCCTTTCCCGAGGTACGCATCGCCTTGCAGCAAAGCTCGCCCGAACATATCGCCGAATGGGTGTTGTCGGGCAAGGCCGATGTCGGCATCGCCACCGAAGGGTTGAGCCAGTTCGACGAGCTGGTGTCGTTCCCGTGCTATGCGTGGAATCACGCGATCGTGGTGCCGGACGGTCATCCGCTGCTGGACTTGCCGAGCGTGTCGTTGCACGACTTGGGCGCGTATCCGCTGATTACGTACGACATCGGATTTACTGGGCGCGGCCATATCGATGACGCTTTCCGGCAAGCTGGCATCGCCACCGACATCGTCCTCACGGCAATGGATTCGGACGTGATCCAGCAATATGTCGCGCTCGGCATGGGCGTGGGCATCGTCGCCTCGATGGCGATCGAAGCGAGCCAGCGCAATGGTCTCAAGACGATTGTGGCAAGCCATCTGTTTGCGCCCAACGTGACCCGGTTAGCCGTACGACGCGGCGCTTACCTGCGCACCTATACGCGTGATTTCATCCTGAAATTTGCGCCTGAGCTGACGTTGGCTGATATTGATGAGGCGATGAAGCAGGGGGGGTGATGCAGGCTGAATTCGTAATTGACTAGGCGTGATTATCTGGAAAAGAGACGCTTCATCAGGTGCGATCGGAAGTCTTTTTTTGTGTGAATGAACATGTGAATCAAAACTTGCTTCTCGTCATACTCATAAACAATGCGGGTTTGTCTAACAAGTCGGAGCCTAAAATTTATTACGCCAATATCCTTTAGGTTTTCAATCACTTTTCCAGCTTCCGGATTCAATCCAATGTTTGAAATTGTGCTCTTGAACTCTTGATTGACTTCACTCCAGACTGCCTCGCCAAAAGTAGAGAGAACGTATTTCCTGATTTCTCTGAAGTCAGGTTTGGTGCCATCTAAAATAATGACTTTTCGGCTCATTCCTCCGCGTCCATCTCTGCAAAGAATGCGTCAGCTTCCTGATAGTTGCCTTGTTCAAATTCCCTTCTTCCGAGCGCGATGAGCTTCAGTAGCGCGAACGTCTCTTGCTGGCGCTCATATTCATGAATGTCCATGACAACCATCTTCGCTTCGCCGTTCTGGGTAATGATGAGCGCTTCTGGATTGATTGCGAACTCCTTCACAATGTCTGCGGCGTTGGATTTGAGGTAAGAAATAGGCTTGATGCTGGTAGCGAGGCTCATTGTGTCAAATCCTATGGGTTTGTTGGTCGGCTTATTATGGGCTGAATTTGGCCGGTGGGCCATCTCGATTCCCACCGAATCCAAGTCGATTGCAGAGCCAAGACAGCCCATGCGCAGCGTGAAGCCCGGTCGCTATTGCCCCGGATTCGTGATTTCCTTGTGGATCACATTGATCGCAGCAATCACTTCATCGCTCAATACGACCGTGTGCGCATCGATGTTTTCCTTCAGTTGCGCCAGACTCGTCGCGCCAATGATGGTCGAGGCAACGAACCAGCGCGAATAACACCATGCCAGCGCCAGCGCCGCCGGTGTCAGGCCGTGTTCGGCGGCCAGTGCGGCATAGCGGCGCGCCGCTGCAACGACGGTCGGACGCAAATAGCGCGGGCTCCAGGTCGGCGGGAAAATCGTCAGGCGACCGCTGGCATTGGCATCGTTGAGGTATTTGCCGGTCAGCTGGCCGAAGGCGAGCGGACTGTAGGCCAGCAAGCCGACCTGCTCGTGAAAGCAGACTTCGTCGAGCGCGCCTTCGAAACTCCGGTTGGCCAGATGGTAGCCATTCTGGATCGAGACAATGCGTGGCGTGTCATGCAGTTCGGATTGCTTGATGAACTCGCTGACGCCCCAGGCACTTTCGTTGGACACGCCGATCTGGCCGATCTTGCCTTCCCGGACCAGTTCGCCGAGCACCTCGAGTGTTTCGGCGATCGGCGTGCACGGACGATCGGCTTCCGGATTGAACGACAACTGGCCGAAAATCGGCACGTTGCGGCTCGGCCAGTGCAGCTGGTACAAGTCGATCCGGTCGGTTTGCAGTCGCTCCAGACTGGTATCGACGGCAGCGCGGATGTTGATTGCATTGAGGTCGCTCTTGCCATCGCGTATCCAGTGCATGGCCGGATTCGGGCCGGCTATTTTGGTGGCCAGCACGATCTCGTTGCGACGGCCGGATTTTTTCAGCCAGGTGCCGATGAAGCGTTCAGTCAAACCCTGGGTTTCGGCTCGCGGCATGACCGGATACATCTCGGCGGCATCGATAAAATTGATGCCGCGTTCGAGCGCGTAATCAAGTTGCGCGTGCGCCTCGGCTTCGCTGTTCTGTTCGCCGAAAGTCATCGTGCCGAGGCAGATGGGTGTCACTTGCAGATCGCTGCTGCCAAGCTGGATTTTTTTCATGAGTTTCCTTTGAGGGCACTGGCGCACTCGCGTACCAGTGCCGGACCGCGATAAATCAAACCGGTGTAGAGCTGCACCAGCGCGGCACCGGCATCCTGTTTTTCTTTTGCGTCCGCACCCGAGAGGATGCCGCCGACACCGATGATCGGCACCGTGTCGCCGAGTTCGGCTTTCAATGCGCGGATCACGGCAGTCGACAAGTCCCTGACCGGCGCACCTGACAAGCCACCAGCTTCGTCGGCATGCGCCATGCCTTTGACGGCTTCACGGTTGGTTGTCGTGTTGGTAGCGATGACGCCGTCGATGCCGTGACGCAGCAGGGCGGCGGCAATGGTCTTGATCTGTTCTGACTCAATATCCGGCGCGATCTTCAGGGTCAATGGCACGTAGCGGCCATGCTGATCGGCCAGTCGGCGCTGTGCGGTCTTGAGTTGCGACAACAAGGCATCGAGTTCATCGGCACCTTGCAGCTGGCGCAGGTTTTTGGTGTTGGGCGACGAGATGTTGACCGTCACGTAGCTGGCGTAGGGATAGACTTTTTCCAGGCAGATCAAGTAGTCGTCGGCGGCCCGTTCGATCGGCGTATCAGCGTTCTTGCCGATGTTCAGTCCGAGGATGCCGGTCTTTTCCTGATAAAAGCGTGAGGCTTGCACGTTGCGCACGAAGGCATCCGCGCCGCCATTGTTGAAGCCCATGCGGTTGATCAGCGCGTTGGCTTTTTCCAGGCGGAACATGCGCGGCTTGGGATTGCCCGGCTGCGCACGCGGCGTTACTGTGCCGACTTCGATGAAGCCGAAACCGAGTGCGGCAAGTCCATCGATATAGGCGCCATCCTTGTCAAGGCCGGCAGCCAGTCCGACCGGATTGGGGAAACGCAAACCCATGACCGTGCGCGGATCGGCAGCGGGTTTCGGAATAAGGCGGGTCAGGCCTAATCTGGCAGCGCGCCGCAATGACGGCAGGGTCAGGTTATGGGCAGCTTCGGCATCAAGCAGAAAGAGGAGCGGGCGGGTGGCAGCGTAGAGAAGTTTGTCGGACACGGTTCGGGATAAAAAAAGTGAATCGGTATGAAGCATGCGACGCAGCGAGTGAGCAGCTCAGAGCCGCGCCCAGACGCCAAGTCGTAGTGCTTCCAGTGGTTTGAAATTGATCTTGTAGGCCATCTTGGGGCTGGCTTCGATCCAGTAGCCCAGATAGACATACGGCATGGCAAGCGTTTTGGCCTGTTCGATTTGCCACAGTACGTTGTAGGTACCGAATGACATGCCTTCGATATCAGGCTCGTAAAAGGTGTAGACCGAAGACAGGCCATCGTCGAGCACATCGATGATGCTGACCATGCGCAGCGTGCCGTCGTCTTCGCGGAACTCAACCAGGCGCGTATTGACTTTACTTTGCAGTAAAAATTGCGCGTACTGATCGCGGCTATCCTGGTCCATCCCGCCGCCGGCGTGGCGCGCCGCCTGATAACGCAGGTATAAGTCGTAATGTTCGTGGCTGTAGGCGAGTTTGGCGACGACAATCGTCAAGTGCTGATGTTGTGCCCAGGCGCGGCGCTGGCTGCGGTTGCGCTGGAAGGCCGCGACGTCGACCCGCACCGGTGTGCAGGCCTGGCAGCCATCGCAGTACGGGCGGTAAGTGAACACGCCGCTACGCCGGAAACCGGTCTTCACCAGTTGTGAATAGACGTCCGCATTGATCAGATGCGACGGCGTTGCGACCTGCGAGCGGGCTTGCCGGTCGCTCAAGTAACTGCACGGATAGGGTGCCGTTGCATAAAATTGCAAGGTGGAAAACGGCAAGTCTTTAAGATGCGTCATCGGTGTTCAGCCCTGTTCGCGTTGCCGCCAATGATAAATTAACCGGTGCCCAGTGATCGATCTGCGGTTGTGTGATGGCATCGCGCAGATGCTGGATGAATGCGGCGCGGCTAATTGGCGCGGCCCCCAGCGAAGCCAGATGGGCCGTTTCCTGCTGGCAGTCTATCATTGAAACCCCATGACTTTTCAGGAAGCCTACCAAGTGGGTGAGGGCGATCTTGGACGCATCGGTGACGCGAGCAAACATTGATTCACCATAAAACATGCGACCAATGCTAACGCCATACGCACCGCCCACCAAGGTGCCGTCCAGCCAGACTTCCGATGAATGGGCATAACCGAGGCTATGCAAGCCGCAATAACCGGCGACGATCTCTTCGCTGATCCAAGTTCCTGGTCCGTCGCGTCGCGGTGCAGCGCATGCGCGCATTACTTGTTCGAAGGCGCAATCGAAACGGACTTCCCAGCGATTGTCGCGACTGACCTTGCGCAAGGTCTTTTTCAGACTATCAGACACGACAAAGCGATCGGTCTGCAGCACCATGCGAGGGTCGGTACTCCACCACAAGATCGGCTGTTCCTCTGAGAACCAGGGGAAGATGCCGTGACGGTAGGCGTCCAGCAACCGCTCTGGCGACAGGTCGGCTCCTGCCGCGAGCAAGCCGGCAGCGCCATCGGCTTCATTCAATGCTTGTTCGACCTCCGGAAACGGGTCATTGCGATCTAGCCAGGGAATGTTCAATGTTGCTACGTCCAGTTAGTTGGTGCGCATCGGCTTGAGGATGTCTTGTGCATGGAAGCCAAAACTGCCGCCCTCCCTGACCTTGCGCATGTCCTTAAAAAATAGCTCCAGTGTCAGGCTGACGGTCGGAAATGCAATGTCGTCCCACGGAATCGTTGCCTCGGAAAACAACTTCACCTCAAGGCTTTCGATGCCAGCCGCATAGTTCAGGTCCAGCAGCGTGGCGCGATAAAACAGGTGGACCTGATGGACATGCGGCACATTCATCATCGTAAATACGTCGTGCAGTGCGATGTTTGCGCCGGCTTCTTCTTCGGTTTCACGCTGCGCACCCGCTGCCGTGGTTTCCGCATTTTCCATGAAGCCGGCTGGCAAGGTCCAGTAACCCATGCGTGGCTCGATGGCCCGGCGGCACAGCAATACCTGCGTGTCACCGTTCTGGTCCCATATCGGGATAGATCCAATTACCAGTTTCGGATTTTCGTAATGGATTACGCCACATCCGGAGCACACATAACGTGAGCGGTTATCGTCGGGGGGAATCATCATCGTGACCGGTTGCGCGCATTCGGAGCAGAATTTCATGGCTTGTCGCTTAATGAGTAGGGAGAATGCATGGGTGGGTTTCCGGCCTTTAACGCAGGCCACTTCAGAGTGTATCACCGCAAAATGCGCACTGAAGTCGTTGCACTATCGACTGATACGCTGTATATTCCTCGAATCAGACGCGGGGTGGAGCAGTCTGGCAGCTCGTCGGGCTCATAACCCGAAGGTCACAGGTTCAAATCCTGTCCCCGCAACCAAGTCTCTTTCAGCAGTGCCAAGCCAAAACACAATAAATATCCCGCTCATTAACCATCTCCCTGGTATGGGCGCCGGAAAGCAAGATCAACAGGTTCTCTGACCGTGCAGCCATAGCAAATGACTGCGGTTGAATATAATTTTCATCACGCTCACACGATTAAAAAGTCGGACAACAATTATCAATGAATACCGCTGAGGCGAAAAAAGTCCTCGAAACAGCTCTTTTGTGTGCACACGAGCCATTGCCGATTGCTGCGCTTAAAAAGCTCTTCGTCGATCCAGCCGGTAGCGCAGGCGAAGTCGGCGCTGATACCATTCGTACAATGCTCGAGCAAGTGCGGGTAAGCTGTGCGGATAAGGGAATTGAGTTGGTCAGCCTGGCGACCGGCTGGCGTTTCCAGAGCCGGCCTGAAATGAAAATT
>CAILRJ010000275.1 GCA_903836575.1 uncultured Burkholderiales bacterium | reverse complement strand
GGCGGGCTCGATGCGTGGAATGCGTGGGATACCCCTGAGGACGAAGTCGTACTGACGGCGGTGTTGCCCGGACAGGCTTGACGCGCACGCGACGGGATGCGGCGGCGGCACGCCAACAAACTCAGGCCGGCAACCAGGCCGAATCAAGGACTTCAGCGATCGCCCAAGGACAATTCTCGGGAAACTTGTCAAAACCGATTCCGGTTTCCTTGCTGGCAAATGTTTTGGAGCGGCCCCACACCATCCCCATCCAGCGCACATCACCAAACTTGGTGCGCAGGCTGGGTACATCATCAAGATGGAATGTCACCTGGCGCTTTTGTTCCCTGATCGTTGCCGACCAGCTGGAACTGCGGAAGTCGGCCTGAAATTCCCATTTCAGTAAATGGGCAAACAGCACTGCGATAAGACTAACCAGTTCGCGCTGCTCGCGCTTACCCACGGCTTCAATTTCCTCTGCAATATGCTCCAGATCAAGCTTGTCGAATTGACCGGAGCGAATCAACTGCGCTTGCTCGACCGACCAGGCCGCGACGTCCGTCGTGTAGGAGGTGTTGTTCACGGTTACTCCCGAGGTGTCATCAAAAATTCTGGCCCGCATGAAATCCCGTGCGTATCCGAAAGTCTGACACTGCTCGCGCATCCTTATTTGAGAAAGAATAAAGCACCATCAGATGAACAACAGCGGCCCGCAAAAACAAAAAACCCACGAACACTGTTCGTGGGTTTGTTGAGTATTCGTGGTAGGCCGTGCGGGATTCGAACCTGCGACCAACGGATTAAAAGTCCGCTGCTCTACCAGCTGAGCTAACGACCCGAAAACCGGCAATGATTGCCGAGCCGAATTCTAACGCCTATCGGGGACATAAAACAACCTAACTGCAAGATTGATTGCAGTTCAGCGTTTGCCGTTTTTCAGCAGCGAGCCGAGGACGCCGCGAATGATCTCCCGGCCGACCTGCGAACCGATGGCCCGCACGGCCGATTTCATCATCGATTCGACCAGGCTGTCATTGCGTCGCGCCGCGCCGCTGCTGCCTGCCGCGCCGCCGAGTACGTCACGGAACTGGTCGCCAATGGATCGTCCCGGTGACGTAGCAGGGTTGCCCGGAGCCGGTGCCGCCGGGCTGGCCAGCACCCGCCCCTTGATTTTTTCGTAGGCTGATTCCCGATCGACAGTTTTTTCGTAGACCCCGGCGACCAGCGACCCGGCCATCAAGGCGCGCCGTTCATCATCGCTGACCGGCCCGATCTGCGATGCCGGCGGTACGATAAAGCCGCGCTCGACCATGGCCGGCCGACCTTTTTCGTCAAGAAATGAAATCAGCGCCTCGCCGACTTCGAGCTCGCCAATGACGCTGGCGACATCAAGCGCCGGATTGGCACGAAAAGTTTCGGCCGCCGCCTGCACCGCTTTCTGGTCGCGCGGCGTGTAAGCGCGCAGCGCATGCTGGACCCGGTTGCCGAGCTGACCAAGCACGCTGTCGGGAATATCGAGCGGATTTTGCGTGACGAAGTACACGCCGACGCCTTTCGAGCGGATCAGGCGCACGACCTGTTCGATCTTCTGCAACAGCGCTTTCGGTGCATCGGCAAACAGCAGGTGCGCCTCATCAAAAAAGAAGGCCAGCTTGGGCTGGTCGAGGTCACCGACTTCGGGCAGGTGCTCGTAGAGTTCGGACAACATCCACAACAGGAACGTCGAGTACAGTTGCGGCGCATTCATCAGCCGGTCAGCGGCGAGGATGTTGACGACGCCTTTGCCGGTGGCATCAGTTTGCAACAAGTCGTCGATATTAAGCATCGGCTCACCAAAGAACTGCTCGCCACCCTGCTCGCCGATACCGATCAGGCCGCGCTGGATGGCACCGATGCTGGCCGCCGAGATGTTGCCGTATTCAGTCTGGAAGCTCGCCGCGCTATCGCCCACATGCTGCAGCATCGCCCGCAGGTCCTTGATGTCGAGCAGCAGCAAACCCTGATCATCGGCGATCTTGAACACCAGTTGCAGCACGCCTTGCTGGGTCTCGTTGAGGTTGAGCATGCGCGCCAGCAGCAACGGTCCGAGGTCGGAAATCGTGGCCCGTACCGGATGGCCTTTTTCACCGTAAACATCCCAGAACGTCACCGGTACTGCGGCCCACTTCAACTCGGGCAAGTCGAGCAACGTCATGCGTGCGTTGATGCGCGCGCTGGCCGTGCCCGCCTTGGCCATGCCGGACAGGTCGCCCTTGACGTCGGCCATGAAAACCGGCACACCGATATCGGACAAGGCTTGCGCCATCGCTTGCAATGTGACGGTCTTGCCGGTGCCGGTGGCGCCGGTGATGCAGCCATGGCGGTTGGCGAGACGCGGTAACAGACAGAGTTCGAGCGCGTGGTTCTTGGCAATGAGCAGGGAATTTGGCATGGTGATGAGGCTTTCGCGAGGGTTTCAGGCAGGGTCAGCGTGCTAAAATTGTAGATTGATTTTGCGACGGCGATGCAGCAATTTTGCGTCGATCGCACTCTCCGACCAATCTATTCGCAAGGAAATATCGTCATGGCAGGACACAGCAAATGGGCCAACATCAAACACAAGAAGGCCGCCACCGATGCCAAGCGCGGCAAAGTCTGGACCCGCCTGATTAAAGAAATTACCGTCGGTTCGCGTTTGGGTGGCGGCGACATTGCCACCAATCCTCGCCTGCGCCTGGCCGTTGAAAAAGCGGCCGATGCCAACATGCCGAAAGACAATGTGCAGCGCGCCATCGCCCGCGGCACCGGCGGCCTCGATGGTGCCAACTACGAAGAAGTCCGCTACGAAGGCTATGGCATCCACGGCGCCGCCATCATCGTCGAATGCCTGACCGATAACCGGGTCCGTACGGTGGCCGAAGTGCGCCACGCCTTTTCCAAGTTTGGCGGCAATATGGGTGCCGAAGGTTCAGTGGCGTTCATGTTCCAGCATTGCGGCCAGTTTCTGTTCGCCCCCGGCACCAGCGAAAATGCACTAATGGAAGCAGCGCTCGAAGCCGGCGCCGAAGACGTGCTGACCGATGATGAAGGCGGCCTCGAAGTGCTGTGCGCGGTGCATGATTACAGTAGCGTCAAGCAGGCGCTGGAAACAGCCGGTTTCAAGGCCGAAGTAGCCGATGTGGTCATGAAATCCGAGACCGAAACCGTGTTCAGCGGTGACGATGCGATCCGCATGCAAAAACTGCTCGATGCGCTCGAAGACCTCGACGATGTCCAGCAGGTCTATACCAACGCGGTCATCGACGCCTGAATCACGGATTCAGATAGCCGCTCTTTTTTAGCAAACACTCTTACCGCAGCGAAGTCTCACATGAAAATTCTGGTAGTTGGCTCAGGTGGCCGCGAACATGCACTGGCCTGGAAACTTGCCCAGTCCGAACGACTGCAACTGGTCTACGTTGCCCCTGGCAACGGTGGCACCGCGCAGGATGGCCGACTGGTCAACCTGCCGATCACCGATCCGGCCGCGCTGGCGCAATTCGCCATCGACGAACATATCGCGCTGACCGTAGTCGGACCGGAAGTCCCGCTGGCGGCCGGCATCGTCAATCTGTTTCGCGCCCGTGGCCTGAAAATTTTCGGCCCGACCAAAGAAGCGGCCCAACTTGAGAGCTCGAAAGATTTCGCCAAGACCTTCATGCAGCGACACGGCATCCCGACTGCGCGCAGCCAGACTTTTTCGGACAGCGCCGAGGCCCACGACTTCATTGATGCGCAAGGTGCACCGATCGTGATCAAGGCCGATGGCCTGGCCGCCGGCAAGGGCGTTGTGGTGGCAATGGACATCGCCGAAGCCCATGCTGCGATCGACATGATGCTGTCCGATAACAAGCTCGGCGATGCCGGTGCTCGCGTCGTGATCGAAGAATTCCTCAGCGGCGAAGAAGCCAGTTTCATTGTCATGGTCGACGGCAAACATATTTTGGCACTGGCCACCAGTCAGGATCACAAGCGTCTGCAAGATCACGATACCGGTCCGAACACCGGCGGCATGGGCGCGTATTCGCCAGCACCCATCGTGACGCCGGAACTGCATGCGCGCGTCATGCGCGAAATCATCGTGCCGACCGTGCAAGGCATGGCCAAGGACGGCATTCCGTTCACCGGTTTTCTGTATGCCGGCCTGATGATTGACGACCACGGCGGTGTCAAGACGCTGGAATTCAATTGCCGCATGGGTGATCCGGAGACCCAACCGATCATGGCGCGCCTGAAAACCGATCTGGTTGGTGTGATGGAACACGCAGTCAATGGCACGCTCGATGCCGTCGAACTTGAATGGGACCGGCGTACCGCGCTGGGCGTGGTGATGGCCGCCGCCGGCTATCCGGATGCGCCGCGCAAGGGCGACACGATCAGCGGCATCCCCGCCGAAACCCCTGATTGCGTCACTTTCCATGCCGGCACCGCGCTTGAGAACGGCGAACTGAGCGTCACCGGCGGACGCGTGCTGTGCGTGGTCGGTCTGGGCGACAGCGTCAAGATGGCACAGCGCCAGGCTTACCTGGCACTGGACCAGATCCATTTCGATGGCGCCCAGTTCCGCCGCGATATCGGCTGGCGGGCACTCAAGCGGCACGGTTAGCGCGCGCTAGCGGGGTACAATCCCCGCTCAATTATTTATTCTTTTTACTGAATGCCTCTCGCCATCACACCCACCACCTCGGCCACCACCGTCAAGACCTACCTGCTCGGCTTGCAAGAGCACATCGTCACGGCCCTGGCGGCGATCGACGGCCAGCCGTTTTCCACCGATGCATGGCAGCGTCCGGAAGGCGGCGGCGGCATCTCGCGCATCATTGAAGAGGGTAATGTCTTCGAGCGTGGCGGCGTCGGTTTTTCGCATGTGACCGGCAAGAATCTGCCGCCGTCGGCTGCCGCGAACCGTCCGGAAATTGCCGGCCGGGAATGGGAAGCGATGGGCGTCTCGCTGGTACTGCATCCGCGCAACCCGCTGGCACCGACGGTGCACATGAACGTGCGCTTTTTCATGGCGACAGCCGCAGGCGAAGAACCGGTCTGGTGGTTTGGCGGCGGCATGGACCTGACCCCGTACTATGGCTTTGAAGACGATGCACGGCATTTTCACCAGACCTGTTTCGACGCGCTGGCACCGTTTGGTACAGACCTCCATCCGCGCTTCAAAAAATGGTGCGACGAGTATTTTTTCCTGAAGCACCGGCAGGAACCACGCGGTATCGGCGGGATTTTCTTTGATGATTTCCATGCGCTTGGCCTCGACCGGAGCAGTGCAATGATGCAAAGCGTTGGTGACTCCTTCCTCGATGCCTATCTGCCGATCCTGTTGCGGCGCAAGGATTTGCCGTTCGATGAAGCCCGGCGTGATTTTCAGGCTTACCGGCGTGGACGGTATGTCGAGTTCAACCTGGTGTATGATCGCGGCACTTTGTTTGGTCTGCAATCGGGCGGTCGTACCGAATCGATCCTGATGTCGATGCCGCCGGTGGTCAAATGGCGCTACAACTGGACTCCGCCTCCCGGCTCCGCAGAAGCGGCGCTCTATGAAAAATTTCTGGTGCAGCGGGACTGGCTGGTGTGAAGCACCACTGCATCGCCATTCTCGGAGGCAGTTTCGATCCGGTGCATAGAGGTCATGTCGCGCTGGCGCGCCACTTTGTCGACCTGCTGAAACCGGATGAGTTACGCATTCTGCCTGCTGGCAATCCCTGGCAAAAACATGGTCTTGAAGCGACCGGTGCGCAGCGCGTGGCGATGCTGGAGCAGGCATTTCACCAGCAGTTCCGGGAGCAAGGCGTGCCGGTCGTCATCGACCAGCGCGAACTGCGAGTCAACGATCCGACGTTCACCATCGACACCCTGCGGACATTGCGGGCCGAACTGGGGCCGGCGGTGTCGCTGGTTTTTCTGATGGGGGCCGATCAGTTGCAGCATCTCGATAGCTGGCAGGGCTGGCGCCAGTTATTTGATTATGCCCATGTGTGCGCGGCGGCGCGCCCGGGGTTTGCACTCGATGGACCGGACGTGCCGGTCGAGGTCCGGCAAGTATTCGAACAACGCGCTGACACGCCAGCGCACATCCGTAGTACGCCGCAAGGCAAGACGTTTCTGGCCCCGAACCTGGCGGTGGATATTTCCGCTACTGAAATTCGTACCGCCCTGCGTCATGGGGAACATCCCGACACGCTGGTCCCGCACGCGGTGCTGGACTATATTCAACAACATCATCTCTATAAAAGCTAAATGGATATCAAACAATTGCAAGCCCTCGTCATCGATGCACTGGAAGACGTCAAGGCACAAGAAATCAAGGTTTTTGACACGGTCCACCTGACCAGCCTGTTCGACCGCATCGTGGTCGCCTCAGGTACCTCGAACCGTCAAACCAAGGCACTGGCTGCTTCGGTGCGTGACAAGGTCAAGGAAAACGGCGGCACCATTCTCAGCGTCGAAGGCGAAACCACCGGCGAATGGGTACTGGTCGATCTGGGCGACATGATCGTCCACATCATGCAGCCAGCGATCCGTGCCTACTATCGTCTGGAAGAAATCTGGGGCGAAAAGGAAGTCAAGTTCGGCTCCGCTGTCCGGGTCTCCAAGCGCACTGCGTCGGAGCCGGAAGACGAAGCACCGAAAAAAGCCGGGCGTCACCTGACCGCCAGCCAGACCACGCTCGACGATGCGCCGAAAAAAGCCACGCGCAAGCCGGCCGCCAAAACCGAAGACGGCTCGGTCCGCGCCAAGAAGGTTCCTGCTGCCAAGAAGCCAGTCGGCAAGACCATCAAGATCGCCGAAACCAAGAGCGCTACCGCTGCTGCAGCAGTCAAGAAAGATCGCATCATCCAGGAAAAGAAAATCGTCGCCGAGCGCGGCATTCCGGTCAAACGCGCACGCGCTCCTGCCAAACCAAAAGCTGCCGAATAACGGCTGCGCGCGATGCAACTGATCATCGCGGCAGTCGGGCACAAGATGCCAGCATGGATTGCGACCGGTTTCGGCGAGTATGCCAAGCGCATGCCGCCGGAATGCCGGTTGCATCTGAAAGAAATCAAACCGGTCGAGCGTTCCGGCAGCAAGACTGCCGAAACCGCGATGGCGCTCGAACGCACCCGCATCGAAGCCGTGCTCCCAAAAGGCACGCGCATCATTGCGCTCGATGAACACGGGCGCGACCTCACTTCTGTACAACTTTCACAACAACTAACTACTTGGCAACAGGATGGCCGCGATGTAGCCTTCATTATCGGTGGCGCCGACGGTCTTGATCCGCAATTCAAGGCCAATGCAGACATGCTGTTACGCATTTCCAGCCTGACACTGCCGCATGGCATGGTGCGCGTGCTCCTGGCTGAACAACTTTACCGGGCCTGGTCGATCACACAAAATCATCCTTATCACCGGGCCTGAATGCGATGCACCCACACGACCAGAAAATATATCTCGCCTCGAAAAGCCCGCGCCGCCGGGAACTGCTGCGTCAGATCAGCGTCGACTTTGAACTCCTTCTACTGCGCGACCAGAGTGGTCGCGTCGCCGATGTCACCGAACTGGTCTTACCCGGTGAAGCCGCCGCCGCTTACGTGCACCGAGTGACGCGTGAAAAAGTTGACGCGGCGATGCAGACAATTCTGGCGCGCCACTTGCCGCTGCGCCCGGTTCTGACGGCCGATACAACGGTCGTCATCGACCAGGACATCCTTGGCAAGCCGGCCAGCCCGGCCGAGGCCAGCACAATGCTGCATCGGTTGTCAGGCCGCACCCACCAGGTGCTCACCAGCGTTGCCCTGCGTCGCGGTGACGCGATCTGGCAAATCACGCAGCGCTCCGATGTGACGTTTGGCTCTTTGCCTGAAGAATCAATACGGGCATACTGTGCCAGCGCGGAACCCTATGACAAGGCCGGTGGCTACGGCATCCAAGGCTATGCCGCCAGCTTCATTACCCACATGGCAGGCAGCTACACCGGCATCATGGGATTGCCACTTTTCGAAACCGCACAATTACTCAGACAGGCCGGATTGCGAGTCCCATGAACGAAGACATACTGATCAACATCACGCCGCAAGAGACCCGTGTCGCGCTGGTCCTGCAAGGTGCGGTACAAGAACTGCATATCGAACGCACGCTGTCGCGCGGGATGGCCGGCAACATTTATCTGGGCAAAGTTGCGCGAGTACTGCCCGGCATGCAATCGGCGTTCATCGACATCGGCCTGGAACGCGCGGCGTTCCTGCACGTCGCCGATATCTGGGAAGCGCGCAATCATGAAGGGCCGGTCACCCCGGCACTCCCCATAGAAAAATTGCTGTTCGATGGCATGGCCATCACGGTACAGGTAATCAAGGATCCGATCGGCACCAAGGGTGCGCGCTTGTCGACACAGATTTCGATCGCCGGTCGCATGCTGGTGTATTTGCCGCAGGACTCGCATATCGGCATTTCGCAGCGCATCGAAAAAGAAAGCGAACGCGAAGCGCTACGCGGCAAAGTGCAAAAGCTGTTGCCACCCGAAGAAAAAGGCGGCTTCATCATTCGCACCATGGCCGAAGACGCGTCCGAGGGCGACCTGAAAATGGATATCGACTACCTGCGCAAGACCTGGTCGACCATTGCCGCCAGCGCAAAAAGCAAACCGCCCACTTCGCTGCTGCATCAGGACCTGAGTCTGGCGCAACGTGTACTGCGCGACTTCGTCGGCGACGATACCTCGACGATCCAGGTCGATTCGCGCGAAAACTTCGTGATGTTGCAGCAGTTCGGCACCAACTACACCCCGTCGGTACTGAACCGCCTGTCCCACTACACCGGCGAGCGGCCGCTGTTTGATCTGTACGGCGTCGAAGAAGAAATCCAGCGTGCGCTGGGCCGGCGCGTCGACCTCAAATCCGGTGGTTACCTGATCGTCGACCAGACCGAAGCGATGACCACCATCGACGTCAATACCGGCAGCTATGTCAACGGCCGTAACTTCGACGACACCATCTTCAAGACCAACCTCGAAGCGGCGCAGGCAATTGCGCGCCAGCTGCGCCTGCGCAACCTGGGCGGCATCATCATCCTCGATTTCATCGACATGGAAAACCCCGAGCATCGCACCAACGTGCTCAGCGAATTGCACAAGGCGCTGGCGCGCGACCGCACCAAAATGTCAGTATCGGGATTCTCCGCGCTGGGCTTGGTCGAGATGACACGCAAGCGCACCCGTGAATCACTGGCGCACATCCTGTGCGAAACCTGTCCGGCGTGCAGCGGTCGCGGCCAAGTCAAGACCGCACGGACAATTTGCTACGAAATCCTGCGTGAACTGCTGCGCGAAGCCAAGCAATTCAATCCGCGTGAGTTCCGTATCCTGGCCTCGCAAATCGTCGTCGACATGTTTCTCGAAGAAGAATCTCAACATCTGGCGATGCTGGGCGACTTCATTGGCAAACCGATTTCGCTGCAAGTCGAAACGGTTTATCAGCAGGAACAGTACGATATTATTTTGATGTAGGGCAACATTTTGACTGACAGTTACTAACCGGTATTGGATAATGTTTAATTAGTAGTTCTGTATTACTGATAACCATCTTCAGGATTTCCTATCATGTCCGCTTCTAATAATTCCTTCAGCAAACTCGGCGTCGGCATCAAGCTGTCTCTGGCTACCTTCTTCCTGACTGCCGTCATCTTCGCGTTGTATGCCTGGTCCATCGGTGCGGCGAACTCGCGACTGACCGAACAAAGTGCGACGCAGGAGGTCCGCATCCAGACCAAAGCCGTGATCGACATGATTGACATGTTCGACCATGCGGTCACCGATGAAGCGGTACGCGCCGGCAAACTATTTGCCAGCAATTTCCCGGCCGCCTTTTCGCTCGATACCAGCCGCACCATTGACGTGACGGGCAAACCGACTCCGGTGCTGAAAAACGGCGAGACCGACCTCAACATGGATTTTGCCATCCCGGATAAATTCACTGCCACCAGCGGCGTCCCGGCAACAATTTTCGTGAAAAGCGGCAGCGACTTCATCCGGATCACGACGTCATTGAAAAAAGAGAATGGCGATCGTGCCATCGGTACGGCGCTGGACCGCACGCATCCCGCTTATGCCCTGCTCACCGCTGGTCAGTCGTACTCCGGTATCGCCACGCTGTTCGGCAAGGATTACATCACCAGCTACGACCCGATTCGTGACGCCGCCGGCAGTGTCATCGGCGTACTGTTCGTCGGCGTCAACATCGTCGAACCGATGAAAGCATTAAAGGACAAGATCAGCGCGATCAAGGTCGGCCTGACTGGTTATTTCTATGTGCTCAATGCCAAACCCGGTGCCGATTTTGGCAAGCTGATCGTGCATCCCACTTTGCAAGGCCAAAGCCTGCTCGAGACAAAAGACAGCACAGGACGCCCGTTTGTCAAAGACATGCTGGACATGAAAAAAGGCGAAATCCGCTATCCATGGATGAATACGGCTGCCGGCGACACCACGCCGTCCGAAAAAATGGTCGCGTTCGATACCTATCCACGCTGGAACTGGATGGTGGCCGGCGGCTCCCATACCAGTGAGTTCACGAAAGAAATTACCAAATTGCGCAACCTTTACGCTCTGTTTGGCGTGCTGGCCGTACTGGTACTCGTAGGACTGCTATTTTTGCTGGTTCGCAAGATGGTGACGCAGCCGTTGCAGCGCGCTACCGACGCGGCCCAACGGCTCGCCACCGGCGACCTGACTGTCAGCGTGGTAGTTGACCGCAGTGATGAAATCGGCGTGCTGCTCGACGCCATCAATGGCATCAGTGGCGGTCTTGGCAAGGTGGTGGCGCAAGTGCGCGATGCGGCCGGTCAGATCACCGTGTCGTCCAGTGAAATTGCCACCGGTACCAGCGATCTGTCTGCCCGCACCGAGTCGCAAGCAAGCTCGCTGGAAGAAACTTCCAGCGCCATGGAGCAACTGGCCGCGACCGTCAAGCAAAATGCCGAGAATGCCTTCAAGGCCAACCAGTTGGTGCAAAGTGCAGCTAGCGTCGCGCTCGAAGGCGGCCAGACCGTCACCGATGTAGTGGCAACAATGAGCGACATCAAGCTCAGTTCCGGCAAGATCGTCGACATCATCGGCGTCATTGATGGCATCGCTTTCCAGACCAATATCCTGGCACTCAACGCCGCGGTAGAAGCCGCCCGTGCCGGTGAACAAGGCCGCGGCTTCGCGGTCGTGGCCTCCGAAGTGCGCAATCTGGCACAGCGTTCGGCCAGTGCCGCCAAGGAAATCAAGTTGCTGATTGCCGATTCGGTCGACAAGGTCGACACCGGCGGCAGACTTGTCGATGAAGCCGGCAAGACGATGCGTGCCATCGTTGAGTCAGTCCAAAAAATCACCGTCATCATGTCCGAAATCACGGCAGCCAGTAGCGAGCAAAGCACCGGTATCGAGCACGTCAACCAGGCCATCGTCGAGATTGATGAAATGACCCAGCAAAACGCGGCGCTGGTCGAGCAGGCCTCTGCCGCAGCACTGAGCATGGAAGAACAGGCGCGCTTGCTGGTAGATCGCGTCGCAACTTTCCAGATCAATGCCAGCCAGATGCAGGCCACGACGACCGCCCCAAAAAAGGCAACCGTCATCGCGGCCAGAGTGACGCCAACGTTCAAGAAAACGAGCGCAAAAACCAGCGCGCTACCGGCACCTCGCAAGCCGGCCGCACCGGCGGCCTCGGATGACTGGGAAGAGTTCTAACCAGACAAATACCGTACTGATGAGAATATTTTGCGCCGACCTTGAGTCGGCGTTTTTCATGCAGCAAGCCGGTATCGGGCACAAGGCATCCCATATGGGCGCACAATGCACCATCGACGATCGGTGCATCTGTCGGCGTAACAGGAATGTTCACCGGTCAACTACAGGGAAGTCGACGATGCACGACACCTATTGAGGTTCGTAGTGCAGCACACCGACCACTGTAATTATTGAGGAGAAAAGCGATGAAACAACTTCCCGACTTGCGCCGCTGGCACGGCCGTATTGATACTGAAGAAGGTCCGAAAGGCGAGCGCTGGCATCAGCACATGCAATGTGTCGATACGGTGACCGAACCGGCTATTGTTCTGCTCGGCTTTGCCTGCGATGCGGGGGTCCAGCGCAATGGTGGTCGCACCGGGGCAGTGGACGGTCCGGCCGCCCTGCGCGCCGTGCTGGGCAACATACCGCTGCTCGACGGCACACCCGTTGTCGATGGCGGCGACGTCCGCTGTACCTGGAAAGCCAACGATGACGGACTGGAAAAGGCGCAGCAAGAACTGGTGGAGGCGGTTGCCGCCTTGCTGGACAAACAGCATCGGCCCATCGTGCTCGGTGGCGGTCATGAAATGGCCGTAGGCTCATTCGGCGGATTGGCACAGCATCTGGCCTCTGGCACCACCGCTCCGCGTATCGGCATCCTCAACCTTGATACCCATTTCAACTTGCGGTCGACCGAGCGCGCCACGTCCGGCACGCCGTTCCGGCAGATCGCCGACGACTGCCGTCAACGCGGCTGGGATTTCAACTATTGCTGTTTCGGTATCAGCCGCTTTGCCAACACGCCCTCCCTATTCGAGCGGGCCGAAGCGCTAGGCGTGCGCTGGCGGCTCGACGAACAGATGTCCGCCTTTGATGCCGATGCCGTGCGCACCATGCTGGTGGACTATCTGGCAGAAATTGATCATCTGTATTTTTCGATCGGCCTCGATGTCATGCCGGCCGACACGGCACCGGGCGTCAGTGCGCCGGCGGTACGCGGCATCAGTCTCGACATGGTGGAAATGATCATCGACGTGGTCCTCGCCAGCGGCAAGTTGCGCGTTGCCGATATCGCCGAACTCAATCCGGAGCACGATATCGACCATCGCACTACCCGCCTGGCTGCCCGCCTCGTGGCGCGACTGGCCTACGGCTGGCAAGCCGCATGACGACGCTGCAGGCATTACTGGGCATCGCGCTGCCCATCGTGCAGGCACCGATGGCCGGCGTGCAAGGCAGCGCGCTGGCCATCGCGGTATCGAATGCCGGCGCACTAGGTTCGCTGCCCTGCGCGATGTTGAGCAGCGATGCCTTGCGCAGCGAGCTTCAACTGATCCGGTCGCACAGCCGCCTGCCGTATAACGTCAATTTTTTTTGCCATACGCCGGCGGCTCCCGATAGCGACCGCGAGAGAGCCTGGCAGGCTGCGTTACGGCCGTATTACGAACAGTTCGGCCTCGACATGGCCGCGCAGCCGGCCGGCCCGGGCCGGGCGCCGTTCAGCGCGGCTGTGGCCGATCTGCTGGAAGAATTCAGGCCACCGGTCGTGAGCTTTCATTTTGGTCTGCCTGATGCCGCACTGATGATGCGGATCAAGAGCTGGGGGTCCAGGGTGATCTCGACCGCCACGACGGTCGACGAAGCACGCTGGCTGGAAGCGCACGGTGCCGATGCCATCATCGCGCAAGGACTCGAAGCGGGTGGTCACCGCGGCATGTTTCTCTCCGATGACCTGACCACCCAGAGCGGCACCTTCACGCTGCTGCCGCAAATCGTCAAGGCGGTGTCGCTTCCCGTGATCGCTGCCGGCGGCATTGCTGACGCGGCGGGAATTGCTGCGGCCATGACGCTGGGCGCTGCCGGTGTACAGATCGGCACGGCCTATCTGCTGTGCCCGGAAGCGACCACCAGCGCGGTACACCGCGCAGCGCTGCAAAGCGAAGCGGCAAACCATACCGCGCTGACCAACCTGTTCAGCGGTCGACCGGCACGCGGCATCGTCAACCGGATTATCCGGGAACTGGGGCCGATAGGGTCCGTCGTGCCCGGATTTCCGCTGGCAACGGCGGCCATTGCGCCGCTACGGGCACATGCTGAAAAATCAGGCAGCGGAGATTTTTCACCGTTGTGGGCGGGGCAGAATGTGAGTGGTTGCAGGGTCGTGCCGGCGCAGGAGTTGACGTTGGGGCTGGCTGCGGG
>CAILRJ010000274.1 GCA_903836575.1 uncultured Burkholderiales bacterium | reverse complement strand
TGCGCTCAATGGCTTGCGCATTCAGCATGCCGAGCTGATGTTTCAGCTCGGTTTCAAAATGAAGATGGTTGAGCAGATCGCCGGCGGCCCGTTCGACCTGTGGTTCGGCTATACCCAGCAAAGCTACTGGCAGGCCTTCAACAAGTCGGCGTCCAGCCCGTTCCGCGAAACCAACTACCAGCCGGAAATCATGGCTGTCGTGCCGGTTAATTTCCGCTTGCCGGGCATGACGGCGCGGATGATCAACTTCGGACTGGTGCATCAGTCCAACGGTCAGTCCGGCACGCTATCGCGTAGCTGGAACCGGTTCTATGCGCAGATCGGACTGGAAGAAGGCGGCTTCACATTGCTGGCACGGGTCTGGAAAAGGCTTGATGGCGGCGGGTCCAATGACGACAATCCGGACATCCTTGCCTACATGGGACATGGCGATGTGCAAGCCCGCTATCGTCAGGGCGGGCATGAGTTTTCCGCGACGATGCGACAAAATTTCAGTACCGAACGCGGTGCCGTGCAGTTAGGCTGGGCCTTCCCGCTGACACGCAACCTGAAGGGATACGTCCAGGCTTTCAGCGGCTACGGCCAGACCCTGATCGATTACAACTACTCGCACAAGAGTCTGGGCGGTGGCTTCACGATCGACTTTTAAGCCGGAGCTCGAGTTCTTCCACGCGGTCCTAAAACGTCGCCGGCGAGTTGACCCACAACACGCGTGCGACATCGTCGCCGGTGTTGCGGTATCCGTGGGGAACGTTGCTCGGGAATGAAAACGCATCGCCCGGACCGAGTTCGTAACGGGACTCGCCCAGCGTCAGTTCGAGCGTGCCTTCCAGCACGTAGCCGACTTCTTCGCCACTGTGTTCGATCAGTCCGTCGCTGCCCTCGCCGGGCGACACCACATGAATATTGGCTTGCAGCAGACCGCCGCGTTTGGGTAGCACCAGCCGCTCCAGCGCGATGCCACCGGCCTTCAATACCGGTCGTTCATCGTGCCGGATGATCGGACTTTCAGGCGGGCCATCTGCGCTGGTCAGGATGCCAATGTTGGTTTCCAGCGCGACCGCCAGCCGGTGCAGCATCGTCAGTGACGGTGTCGCCAGACTGCGTTCTATTTTTGAAATCAGGCTTTCCGAACAGCTGGCTTTTTGTGCCAGTTGCAGCAGTGTCAGCCCGGCAACCAGCCGCGCATGGCGCAGCCGCAATCCCAGTGTGGTCGGGGTCGGCGGAGTGATCGCCGTGCCGGGTGTCATCGCCAGCACCCGCTTGCGCAAAGTAGTCAATGGATCCTCTTCAAATGGTTACCGGCTGGCTAGTGCCGTGACGGCATAGGCCAATGCCTGCACACCCAGAAACAGGTCGTGCGGATCGGTTGCTTCGGCCGCATTGTGACTGATGCCGTTCTTGCTCGGTACAAAAATCATCGCAGTCGGGCAGTGCTCTGCCAGATACATTGCATCATGAAAGGCGCCCGAGGTCAGGCGGAGCGGCGCCGCGTTGCCGGCGCGTGTGCAACCCTGTTCAATCAGTGTCAGCATCGATTCGGGAAAGCGCGTGGGCGGGCGCATGAAGATGCGCTCGACGCTCATGCTGCCGCGCCATGTTGCGTTGTGCAGCAGCGCGCGCAATGTGTGCTCGAAGCGTTCCACCACGGCTTCGTCGCCACAGCGCATGTCGACACTGAAGCTCACCCGGCCCGGGATGGTGTTGATCGAATTCGGACCGACTTGCCAGCGTCCCAGCGTCAGGCGTAACTGATGGACCGATTCCCGTGACGCTTGCTGGTACAGCTGCTGCGCAACGCCAACGGCGGCGGCCATGGCATCGCCGCGTTCATCCATCGGCGTGGTGCCGGCATGCGCAGCCGTGCCGGTGCAGGTGACCGTGAACCAGCGTACCGACTGGATGCCGGTGACGACACCAAGTGCGATGGCGGCGCGTTCCAGCACCGGGCCTTGTTCGATATGCAGTTCGATGCAGGCCGCATGGGGTTGCGGCATGGTCCGGCGCGGCACGTCGGTGACTTCGGCCAGCGCGTTGTCGAGTGCGTCGCCAAAGAAGATGCCATCGGCATCGCGTGCGGTGCGGTACTGCGCCAGCCGGGACGATTCCACATACGCGCTCGACCCCATCGCGCCGGGACCGAAGCGACTGCCTTCTTCGTTGGTCCAGGCCACCACGTCGATGGCGCGCTCGGTTGTGATGCCGGCATCGTTGAGGGCGGCGATCACTTCGAGTCCGGCCAGCACACCGTAGGCACCGTCGAGTTTGCCGCCGACCGGCTGGGTGTCGCCGTGACTGCCGGTCAGCACCGAGGGCAATTCGGGACGATTGCCGGGTCGCCGGAAAAACAGGTTGGCGCAATCATCGATGGAGACCTCGCAACCGAGTGCGCGTGCCTGTTCGATCAGATAGCGACGCGAGGCCAGGTCGATGGCGGTCAGGGTTTCGCGTGCCACACCACCGTCGGCGCGACCGCCGAAGCGGGCCAGTGCGGCGATTGCTTCTTGCAATCGATCGTTATTGATGTGGTCCTGCGCTAGTTCGGCATGGGTGTTCGTTTGATTCAATGCATCCTCCGGTAAATTCATGACAGCTGGCGCTCCAGTTCGCGCGCGGCAGCGATGGTCTGGGCATCGCCCCAGCGCGGCCCGATCAGCGTCACGCCGATCGGCATGCCGGTAATGCCGGTGCCGGTCGGGACATGCACGCAAGGGTTGCCGAGCAGTGTCCACAGGCGACTGAAAATCGGATCACCGGTGGCCGCGATGCCAGCCGGTGCTTCGCCTTCGGTGCTCGGAGCGAGCACGATATCGACATGGTTGAACAGCGCATCGACGGCCATGCGCGCTGTCGCTGCCAGCTGTTGTGCGGCAAAGAAGCGCGCGCCATCGACAGCGCTGCCGGACTTCAGCAAGGCCGCAAACGCGGCGCTCAGGCCGGCGGCGTCAGTAGCCAGTTCCGGCGCAAAGGCGGCGCGGGCTTCATAACCCATGATGTCGATTTGCGCTGCAGTCAGGCCTGTGCAGGCTTCCGGCAGAGTCAGATCGGTGATGACGGCACCGGCCTGTTCGAGCAGGCGGGCAGTGCGGGCGAGGGCGGCGCGCGAGTCGGCACCGGCGCGGTCCCAGTGCGGTGTCTGGCAGATGCCGATGCGCAGACGGCCATGCGCGAACGCGTGCAACGGCAGGCGCGCCAGCACACCAACGAAAAACGCCGCATCGTCGACGCTGCGTGCCAGCACACCGACCGTGTCGAGGCTGGGCGAGAGCGCCTTGATGCCGGCCAGCGGCAAGGTGCCATGGGTCGGTTTGTAGCCGACGATGCCGCAATATGCAGCTGGTCGTACGATGGACCCGGCGGTCTGCGAACCAAAAGCGATGGGCACCATGCCGGCGGCAACAGCGGCGGCCGATCCGCTCGACGAGCCACCGGGGGTGTGCGGTTGATCGACGGGCGCGCGCGGATTGCAGGTCGGTCCCGGTTTGAATGTGGCGAATTCGGTGGTGACAGTCTTGCCCATCACGATGGCTCCTTCGGCGCGGCTGAGTGCCACCACGGCGGCATCGGTGCGCGGACGATGGCCGGCGTAAATCGGCGAGCCATACGTGCTCGGCATGTCGGACGTATCCATCAGGTCCTTGACCCCGATCGGCAAGCCATGCAACGCACCGCCTGGGCTGCCGGCATCGCAGGCACGGGCTTGCGCGAGGGCGAGCGCCGGATCGAAAAATTCCCAGGCATGGATGCGCGTGTCATTGGCAAGAATGCGTTCGGTGTAAGCGCGCACCACGGCTTCGGCGCTGATCTCGCGCTCACTGATGCGGCGGACCATTTCGCTGGCAGGCAGGGCAAGTATGTCGTTCATCGGATCTCCGTTTTCTATCGAAATTAGCCGAAATACGCAGCGCGCACTTCGTCATTGCCGGCCAGTTCTGCAGCCGTTCCCTGCGCCACCACGCGACCTTGCGACAGCACGTAACCGTGGTGGGCAATGGCCAGCGTCTGG
>CAILRJ010000273.1 GCA_903836575.1 uncultured Burkholderiales bacterium | reverse complement strand
TGGAGAACGTCAATACGACGAAATCGACCCTGACCCGCGCCGAAGTAAAAAACGAAGTCATCATGGCCCGTCAGCAAGGCACGCTCGCAATCAGCAATACGACTTATCCGGCGCTGGCTGAATCGAATGTCGCGCAGCGCACCCGCTCCTCGGTGCGTGCTGAAGCGATCCAGTCGGTACAGAACGGTCAAATTTCCGACCTTTATACCGGCGGTTAATATCCCGAACCAGCCCAAACCGGCTGATTGAAAAACACCCTGACAGCGTCCGATGTCAGGGTGTTTTTTTATGGGGCCCGCTAACGGGGTGAGGTCGGTTCTGCCAGTTACAATGAAGAAATGAATTTACCTCCCATTCCGGATCATCCGCGTCCTGCGTCATTGGTCGACCTGTTTTTTTCTTTCACCTTGCTGGCATTGCAGGGTTTCGGTGGCGTGCTGGCAGTTGTTCAGCGCGAACTGGTCGAGAGAAAACGCTGGATGACGCAGGAAGAATTTGTCGAGGAGTGGGCGGTTGCGCAAGTCATGCCCGGCCCGAATGTCGTCAATCTGGCGCTGATGATAGGCGGCCGTTATTTCGGTTTGGCCGGTGCGCTTACCGCACTGGCCGGCATGCTCGCTGTACCGTTGGTGATTGTCCTGATGCTGGGTTTGCTGCATGCGCATTACGCCAGTTATCCCGGTGTCGCTGGCGCTTTGCGCGGCATGGCCGCGGTGTCGGCTGGATTGATTGCAGCGACCGGTCTCAAGCTGGTCGGTTTGCTGAAATTCCATCCGCTGGGTTTGCCCTTGAGTCTGTTCTTTTGTGTGCTCGGTTTCGTCCTGATCGCACTAGTGCACGTGCCGCTGCTTCAGGTGCTGCTCGGACTGGGCGGCATTGCGTGTGGCCTTACTTACCGGCAGCTGGCGCGATGACCGGAGCCTTGCCTATTGTGCTGGATGCGCGTGACTGGGTCAGTTTGTTCGCGCATTATCTGCTGCTGTCACTGATGTCGATTGGCGGTGCGATTTCGACCACTGCCGAAATGCACCGGTATCTGGTCGAGCAACACCATTGGCTCACGCCGGTCCAGTTCAATGCCGCCATTGCGATCGCGCAGGCAGCGCCGGGACCGAATGTCTTGTTCGTGGCATTGATGGGATGGCAGGTCGGGCTCAATGCCGGCAGTACGCTGGCCGCTTTCGGTGGTGTTGCCGTGACCATGACCGGCATCCTGTTGCCGAGTACAACCATCACCTATCTGGCGGCGCAATGGGGTCACCGCAACCGCCATTTGCTGGGAGTGCGGACCTTCAAGCAGGGCATGGCACCGATCGTCATTGCGCTGTTGCTCTCCACCGGCTGGATACTGGCGGCCAGCAACGGTGCCAGCATGGCCAATTGGCCGCTGTGGTTGCTCAGTGCGGCCAGTGGCGTGATTATCTGGCGCACGCGCTTGCATTTGCTGTGGTTGCTTGCCGCCGGGGCATTGCTCGGCTGGTTTGGACTGGTCTGATGCCCGGTTAGTCATCAGGGTTTGGCCGTGAGCCGGTCGACCATCGCCTTGATGGCAGTTAGCTGGACACCGGCTTTTGTGGCATAGGCCGGACCGGTGTAGCCGACCCAGTCCCAGCAGCCTTTCGGGTTATAGGGAGTGGTTGAGGCATTGACTTGCGGGTAGAGAATCAATAAGCGGTTGCTGTCAGCCCAGTTGTTGTAACCGGTGTCGGTATAGAAATCGTTACCTACTACCGCAACTGATTGCTCGCAGCCGTGCAGCGCGATATGCACCTTGCAGGTACTGCTGTCGACGGCACACGACTTCGGCACATACACGTAACCGTCTTCGGCCATGCTGCTGCCGGCACTGGCAAATTCGCGCTGGCTGAACGTCATGATCTGGCCTGTCGGTGTGGTTGCTGGCGCATTGAGCGGACCATAAATATGCGCCAGCAGATCGCCAGCCTGGTCATAACCGTGGCCTTTTACGCTGCAATGGCTGATGTAGGGTGCAGCATTGGCCGCGCAGGCATTGCCGTATTTTGGTGTGATGAGTGCATGACCGGACGGCATCTTGTTGACGTACTTGATTTGCTGCACTGGTACGCCTGCGAGTTTGAAAAAATCGACCGTCGCATCGACCGCCTGCTGATACACCACCGTATCGTTGGTGCCGCTGTAGACATAAATGCGG
>CAILRJ010000272.1 GCA_903836575.1 uncultured Burkholderiales bacterium | reverse complement strand
GGTGATGCCGCTACGCAAACGCATTTCTGACGAAACCATGCTGCGCTACAACGGCATGCTCGTTAGCGTCTTCGAACTGCTGGCGGACTCCCGCGAGCAAGCCAGCGCCGCGCATGATTACATCGGCGCACTGAAAAATTTCTGGATCGCTGACAGCGATCTGCAAGCCGCGCTGGGTGGACGCTTGCCGGCGAACATGCCGTTAGCCGCTAAAGGAGAAAAATAATGAACTCACGTCGCAACTTCCTCTCAGGCAGTGTCGCCACAATGCTAGGTGCCGCCCTCGTTACCAAAGCTGGCGCTGCCAGTTTGCCGGAAGCGCCGCTGCAAGCCAGCGCCGCCACGATGCCACCATTGATGCCGCCCAATGGCCGGCCCTATAACCCGGTTGTCACACTCAATGGCTGGACGCTGCCATGGCGCATGAAGGATAACGTCAAGGAATTCCACCTGGTGGCCGAGCCGGTCGTGCGTGAAATCGCCCCCGGCATGACCGCCAATCTGTGGGGTTACAACGGCCAGAGTCCGGGCCCGACCATCGAAGTCGTCGAGGGCGACCGGGTCCGTATTTTTGTCACCAACAAGCTGCCCGAACACACCAGCATCCACTGGCATGGCCAGGAACTGCCCAACGGCATGGACGGCGTGACCGGCCTGACCCAGCCCGGCATTCCCTCCGGCAAGACCTTCGTCTACGAATTCGTCGCACGCCGCCCCGGCACCTTCATGTACCACCCGCATGCCGATGAAATGGTGCAGATGGCGATGGGCATGATGGGCGCGTGGATCACCCATCCAAAAGACCCGAGGCAGCATCAGGTCGACCGCGACTTCGTGTTCCTGATGAACTCGTACGATATCGAGCCAGGTGCGCGCGTACCGAAGGTCAACACGATGCTCGACTTCAATCTGTGGACCTTCAACAGCCGCGCCTTTCCCGGCATCGATCCGCTGGTGGTGCGCCAGGGTGACCGGGTCCGTATCCGCGCCGGCAACCTGACGATGACCAACCATCCGATCCATCTGCATGGCCACTCGTTCGAAGTCACCGGTACCGATGGCGGCTGGGTACCGAAATCGGCGCGCTGGCCGGAAGTCACGACCGATATCGCGGTGGGCCAGATGCGTGCCGTCGAATTCATTGCCGAGCATCCCGGCGACTGGGCCCTGCATTGCCACAAATCGCATCACACAATGAATGCGATGGGCCACAATGTGCCGACCATGATCGGTGTCGACCACACCGGTATCGCGAAAAAAATCAATGCGCTGGTACCGGACTACATGGTGATGGGCGACAAGGGCGGCGCGATGGGCGGCATGATGATGCCGTTGCCGGACAATACCCTGCCGATGATGAGCGGTGATGGTCCGTACGGCAGCATCGAGATGGGCGGGATGTTTACGATGCTCAAGGTACGCACCGGCCAGGCGCGCAATGATTACAAGGACCCCGGCTGGTACCAGCAACCGGCGGGTACGATGGCGTACGAATGGACTGGCCCGATGCCCGCCGCCAGCGCCGCCAAAGCACCGCCTGCCGATGCCACCACGCTGGACGTCAAACGCGGCGGCATGTCGGGTATGCCGGGCATGTCCGGCATGCACAACCATTAATCGATCGGAGTTTTCCATGTTCAAGCGTTCTGTCTTTACTTTTCTTGTAGCCTTGTGCGGGTTCGCTCTGGCCCCTGCGGCGTTGGCCCATGGCGTCCTGAAAGACGCCAGTCCGGCCGCCGGTGCGGTGCTCGACACCAGCCCGGCGCAGATTCGTCTGCAATTTAACGAGGCCCTCGAGGCCAGCTTCAGCAAGATCACGTTGACCGATGCCGCTGGCACCGTGCTGGCGATGCCTGCTGCCCAAGTCGAACCGGGCCATCCCGATGTCATGCTGCTGATCCCGCCAGCACTGGCTTCCGGTGCCTGGCAGGTACACTGGTCGACGCTGACGCGCGATGGTCACCGCAGCAAGGGTGACTATTCATTCAAGGTGAAATAGTGATTGCGCTGGTGGCGCTGCTGAACCTTGCGCTGGCAATACTGGTCGGCGCGACGCTGGCCGGTTCATGGCTCGCAGGACCGTCGTCAGGATGGGCCAGCACTGCCACCCGCCAGGTACGTGCGACTGCACGCATTGCCACAGTACTGACGCTGCTGGCCAGCGTGCTGGTACTGTGGTTTCAGGTGGCCGTGATGACGGAACTGCCGCTGCTGGCGGCCGCGACAGCGGTCGTGGCCGTCCTGACCGGCTCGCACTACGGGATGAGCTGGCTCGCCGGGTGCGCCGCGTTGGTCGCACTCATCGTGCTGCACGCGTCGGGCTGGCGCGGTAGCGCTATCAATGTGGCTATAGTTTGCGCGCTGGCCGTGTTCGCCGTCAGTCGCAGCCTGGTCAGCCACGCCGTGATGGACGGCGGCCTGAGCTGGTCGGTCGCTTTCGAAGCCGTCCATCTGCTGCTGGTCAGCGGTTGGGTCGGCATGGTACTGGTGGCAGGATGGATCGTGCTGGCACGACCACCCGGAACGGTATCGGCCGACCTGGCCAGTTGCCGGCGCTATGCCAATACGCTGTCGCGCGCTGCCATGCTGGCAGTGATCGGCATCGTGCTGACCGGGGCCTTCAATGCCTGGCGCGCGATGGCCGACATCACGCAGCTGATCACCACTAACTGGGGCCTGACCCTGACCGCCAAGCTGGTACTGGTCGGCAGCGCGATTGCGCTAGGTGCGATCAACCGCTGGTGGCTGGTACCGGCCTTGCTACAGGACCCGGACAGCGATCGGGCCTGTCGACGATTTGCCGTTAACCTGCGTTTCGAAGGCGTCGTGTTGGTGATAACTCTGGTCGCTGCAGCGTTGCTCAGTGCCGGCTCACCACCAGGCGATTAACCAGTCAGATTTTTTTGGAAGACCACGATGAATAAGAATCCAACCAACAGCTGCTGCGGCGGCCATGCCAGTCCGGCAGCACCTGCAGATAAACCCTACACCGATCCGGTATGCGGCATGAAAGTCGCCGCCAACCCGGAAAAAACCGTCGTTCATGACGGTACCGATTACCATTTTTGCAGCCAGGGTTGCGTCACCAAATTCAAGGCGGATCCACAAAAATACCTGACTCCGCAAGCGCCCGTGGAAGTCGCCGCCGGCACTGTCTTCACCTGCCCGATGCATCTGGAAATCCGCCAGGTCGGCCCCGGCACTTGCCCGCTATGCGGGATGGCGCTCGAACCGCTGGAAGCCAGCGCCGAAGACGACACCACCGAACTCGACGACATGACGCGCCGGCTCTGGATCAGCGCTGCGCTGACCGTGCCGTTGATGCTGCTGACGATGGGCGACAACCTGTTCGGCACGCCGTTGCATGAGCGCTTCGGCATGCTGCTATTCAACTGGTTGCAAGCGGCGCTGGCCACGCCGGTGGTGCTGTGGGCCGGCTGGCCGTTTTTCACGCGTGCGGTCGCGTCGTTCCGCACCTGGAACCTCAACATGTTCAGCCTGATCGGGCTGGGCACCGGCGCGGCCTTTGCGTTTAGCATGGTGGCGTTGCTGTTTCCGGGCTTGCTGCCGGCGGCGTTTTTGATGGATGGCATGGCCCCGCTGTATTTTGAAGCCGCTGCCGGCATCACGACGCTGGTGCTGGTCGGACAAGTACTGGAATTGCGCGCCCGTGCCCGCACCAACAGCGCCATCAAGGCACTGCTGGCACTGGCACCCGACACGGCGGTACGGTTGCGTGACGATGGCAGCGAAGAAGAAGTCGCGCTCGATCAGGTAGTGCCGGGCGACCGTTTGCGCGTCAAGCCGGGTGCGCGCGTTCCGGTCGATGGCGAAGTAACCGAAGGCCGCTCGAATGTCGATGAATCGATGATCAGCGGCGAGCCGGTGGCGGTCGGAAAAACGGTCGGCGATCAGGTCGTCGCCGGTACCGTCAACCAGACGGGTTCGTTCGTCTTCACGGCTAAAAAAGTCGGTGCCGACACCCTGCTGGCGCACATCATCACGTTGGTCAATACGGCCAGCCGCTCGCGCGCACCGATCCAGAAACTGGCCGATACCGTGGCCGGCTGGTTCGTGCCCGGCGTGATGCTGGCATCGCTACTCACCTTCGTGCTGTGGAGCTGGCTTGGACCGGCGCCGTCGCTGGCCAATGCGCTGGTGGCGGCGGTCTCGGTGCTGATCATTGCCTGCCCGTGCGCGCTCGGGCTGGCCACGCCAATTTCGATCATGGTCGGTATCGGACGCGGTGC
>CAILRJ010000271.1 GCA_903836575.1 uncultured Burkholderiales bacterium | reverse complement strand
GAGGACCTCGCTTACACGCTGGCCCATCTGCCCGAACTGGTGGTCAAGGAAGTCCACGGTGCCGGTGGTTACGGCATGCTGGTCGGCCCGGCCGCCACGCAAGCCGAGATCGAGGATTTTCGCGCTCGCCTGATCGCCAAGCCCGAAGGCTATATTGCACAGCCAACGCTGGCCCTGTCGGCTTGCCCGACCTACGTCAAGGCCGGCATCGCGCCGCGCCACATCGACTTGCGCCCGTTTGTGCTGTCCGGAAAAACCGTCTCAATGGTGCCCGGCGGTCTCACGCGCGTGGCCCTCAAAGAAGGCTCCCTGGTAGTCAATTCCTCCCAGGGCGGCGGCACCAAAGACACCTGGATTCTGGAGAAATGACATGTTGAGCCGCACCGCTGACCACTTGTTCTGGATGGCCCGTTATACCGAACGCGCCGAAAATACCGCCCGCATGCTCGACGTCAATACCGAGACCGGCTTGCTGCCGCAATCGAAGGAAGCGGCCATGCGCGGCTGGCGCGCCCTGCTTGAAATCTCGGAACTGCAGGAATTGTTCGACCGTAAATATCCGAAGCTCACGCCCAAGGATGTACTCAACTTCATGGTCAAGGACATGAGCAATCCGTCATCGATCGCGTCCTGCCTGAAACAGGCGCGCGAAAATGCCCGCGCCGTGCGTGGCACGCTGACCACCGAAGTCTGGGAAACCCACAACGCCACCTGGCTGGGGTTGCAGGGCAAACTGCGCGATGGCGAACTGGAAGAAGATCCGATCAAGCTGTTCGATTGGGTCAAATACCGCTCGCATCTGTCGCGCGGTGTCACCATCGGCACCACGCTCAAGGATGAAGCGTTCTACTTCATCCGCATCGGTACGTTCCTGGAACGGGCCGACAACACGGCCCGTATCCTCGATGTGAAATTCCATGGCACCGGCCCGAACCAGCCGCAACCGCACGAACAGCAGATCGACTTTTATTACTGGGCCGCGCTGTTGCGCTCGGTCTCGGCGTTCGAAATTTACCGCAAGGTCTACCGCGACGTCATCACTCCGGCGCGCGTGGCCGAGCTGCTGATTCTGCGCGAGAACATGCCACGTTCGCTGCTGGCCTGCATGACCGAGCTGGTCAGCAACCTGCGTTATGTCGGAACCGATGCCTCGAGGGAAACCGAACGACTGGCCGGCATCATCCAGTCCGAGTTGCAATATGGGCAGATTGCCGATATCCAGGCCGCTGGTCTGGACAACTATCTGACCGGGTTCCTCGAACGGATCGGTGACCTCGGCGCCCGCGTCAGCCGCGACTTTCTGGTGCCGCTGGCAGCCTGAACGGGACTGTTCGTCCTGCCCGATGATCCCGGTGCAGGACGAAGATCGCTTTTTAAATTCCCGTAGGAAATTTTGTAGAACATTCGGTAGAATCGTTTACTTGATTTTTACAGGACCACCCAATGACTTATTGCGTTGCCATGCGTCTCGACGCAGGCCTGGTTTTTCTTTCTGACTCCCGTACCAATGCCGGCGTCGACCATGTCGGCACGTTCCGCAAAATGAGTGTGTTCGAGATTCCCGGCGACCGGATGATGGTCATGATGACTGCCGGCAATCTGGCCATCTCGCAATCGGTGCGACAACTGCTGACCGACCACAAGAACAAGGCCGGCCATACGCTCTGGACTGCCACGTCGATGTTCGAAGCGGCCCAGATCCTGGGCGACGCAATCCGCACCGTGCATGAGCGCGACTCGCAAGCACTCGACAAATTCGGCATCTCGTTTAACGCCAGCATGATTTTCGGCGGCCAGATCAAGGGCGAGCGCTGCCGCCTGTTCCAGATCTACAGCGCCGGCAACTTTATCGAATCCCTGGATGAAAGCGTCTATCTGCAGATTGGCGAAGCCAAGTACGGCAAGCCGATCATCGACCGCGTGGTCAGCCTCGAGACGTCACTCGACGAAGCCGCCAAATGCGCGCTGATTTCAATGGATTCGACGCTGCGCTCGAACATCTCGGTCGGCTTGCCGCTCGACTTGCTGGTCTACGAAGCCGACCGCCTCGCCGTCACCCGCTTCGTTGCCATCGATGAAAAAAACCAGTATTTCCGCATGATCCGCGACAGCTGGGGCCAGCAACTCAAACGCGTTTTCGACGGCATCGACAACCCGGTCTGGGACGCCGCACCGGAAGTCATCGGCAACGTGCTCAGTCACACCACCATGCGCGGCAAACCGGTGCGGGTTCCGGTGCCACAAGAATTATCAAACGGGACCGAACCGGTGGTGTTGCAGGCGCTGGCGCAGGACGGGACGGGTGCAATACAGCAGTAACCGGAGGATAGCAACGAGCGTGCGTTACCCGACCTGACCGCCCGTCATCCCGGGTTTTTCCCGACCATGCCGATCGAGATCGGGCTCTGGTCCATCAACTTGCGCGCAAAAGCAATCAGCGACACATCACTGCCGGCCGGACCAATCACCGAAAAACCGAACGGCGCACCCTCAATCGTCATCAGCGGCAACGAGATCTGCGGCAGTCCCGATAAGCCCGACAGACACAGCATGCGGATCGCCTGATTGCGATAATTTTCAAGCGCGGCTTCGGACTCTGTCAGCAGTGGCGCGATGTCCGGCATGCTCGGCAGAACCATCACCTTGTCGCTGCCGAGCAAGGCAGCAAACTGCGCGGCGAAGCTGGCACGGATGGCCGAGTATTCCTGCATCTGCCCAGCTGTCACGGTACTCGCCCAGCTGAAGCGATCGGCCACGCCGGGACCGAGCTGCACGCCATATTGTTCGATGCAGGCGCCATGTTGCTGCCAGGCCTGATAACCCTGGATATGCCGGAACGTCCAGTACAGTGCGTCGAATGAGGGTGCTGCCGTAGTAACTTCGCGCAGCGTACCGAGTACCGGCGACAGGCGCTCCAGCGTCCCGGCAAAGACTTGTTGCACGCGCGGCGACAGCAGGTCGAGCACGTCGACCGCCAGCAGCACTTGCGGTGCGTCGGGCAAGGCGCAGGTATCCGCGCCGAGCAGCACGTCACCCACCCGCGCGAACGTGGCGATGTCGCGCGTGAACCAGCCGCAGGTATCGAAATCCGGTGCCAGATCCATCACGCCCTGCAGGCTGACGCGGGCATGGGTCGGACGCAAACCGATCAGCCCGCAATGGCTGGCCGGCGCCCGCACCGAGCCGCCGGTATCGGTACCCAGCGCGACATCGGCCAGTCCGTTCGAGACCGCCGACGCCGAGCCGGAACTCGATCCGCCGGGAATGCGATCCGGTGCACCACCGTTACGCGGCGTGCCGAAATGCGCGTTCCTGCCATTCATCGAAAACGCCAGTTCATCGGTGCAGGTCTTGCCGACAAAGCTGGCACCGGCCTGTGCCAGCGCCTGCACTGCAGAGGCCGATACCAGCTTGATGCCGGACAGCGCCAGCTTATGCGGATTACCGCAACCGGTCGGATAACCGGCGACGTCGAAGATATCCTTGACCGCGAAGGTCAGGTCCGACAGCGAACCACTGCCGGAAACAACCGGCACGTCAGGATACGGAATAAAGCAATGGGCAGAGATGGTCATGTCAGTTCCTCGTCGGTAGCGTGCAGTGGCGCGCCGCTGATGGTAGCGCGTCGCAAGCTTGTGCGCGTTGCGCGTTGCACGTGGCGGCGAGATGCGGTGCGTGATCGCCATCACGGCAGCGTCGTCCCGCTGCCCACCGGGAAAATCCATGCGGTAACACGGCCTACCCGGCTCGCCTCTGCCGATGGATAATGGTCCACCATTCTTTCTGGAGGAACCATGACAACCGCGATCAATCAAGTCACACCACCTGCGTCCACGCTGGCGGCCATGCCGGCACTGAGCGGTATTGAAGTCTGCGTATTCGATGCCTACGGCACCCTGTTTGATGTCAGTAGCGTGGCCCGGGGCGCGCAGGATGCGCTTGGCGACCAATGGCAATCACTGTCCGACCTGTGGCGCACCAAGCAATTGCAATACACGTGGTTGCGCGGTCTGGCCGGACACCATGCCGACTTCTGGCAAGTCACCGCCGAGGCACTCGACTTCGCAATGGCGACCCACGGCATCGACGATGGGGCGCTGCGTGACCGGCTGATGCAGCTCTATCTCAAGTTGGCGGCGTATCCGGAAGTGCCGGACACGTTGCAGCGTCTGAAAGCGGACGGCATGCAGTTAGCGATTCTGTCCAACGGCACGCCGGCAATGCTGTCCTCGGCGGTGCACAACGCCGGACTCGATGGCGCATTCGATGCAGTTCTGTCGGTCGAGGAAGCAGGCGTCTTCAAGCCACATCCGTCGGTGTATCAACTGGCGGTCGACCGCTTCGGTGTGCCCGCTGAAAAAATCTGTTTTCTGTCGTCGAATGGCTGGGATGCTTTTTCGGCCAAGGCGTTCGGTTTCCATGTGCTGTGGTGTAACCGCTTTGGCCAGGTACAGGAACGGATCCCGAGCGTGCCGGATGGCGAGATCGTTGAACTCTCGGCATTGCCTGCCATTTTCGGCCACGCAAAAGCATAGACCACGCAGCCGCGCGCCAGATCATGGCGCGCTGGCACGCTTAACGCCTAACCTTCCACCAGCTCCGCAATCAGGCCGACAATCTCGGCACCGTAGGTTTCCAGTTTCTTTTCACCGACACCACTGACACCACGCAAATCGTCCAGCGAGCCCGGTCGCGCCTTGGCGATTTCGCGCATCGTCGCATCATGGAAAATCACGTAGGCCGGCACGTTGTGCTTGCGCGCGGTCTCGACCCGCCACCAGCGCAGCTTGTCGAAAATCACCTGATCGAGTCCGCTCAGTTCGTTTTCGACATAGCCCTTCGGTGCCTTGCCGGACGCGGCGCGGCGGGCCTTGACCGGTTTCTGGTATTCACGTAACTGGACTTGCTCGCCGCCGCGCAAAACCGGCTTGGCGGCATCGGTCAGCTTGAGCGCGTTGTAGGACTCATAGTCAACGGCGACCAAGCCCAGCGCAATCGACTGGCGCAAAATGGCGCGCCACTCGGCTTCGCTCAAAGCGGAACCGATACCGAAGACCGACAACTGGTCATGCCGCCATTGCTTGATCTTGTCGGACTCGATGCCGCGCAATACGTCGAGCACATGACCGGCACCAAAGCGCTGATCGACCCGGTAAATGGCCGATAGCAACTTTTGCACCGGCACCGTGGCATTGAACGACACCGGCGGATTGAGGCAGGTATCGCAGTTGCCGCAGGGTTCGGAGCTTTGGCCGAAGTACTCCAGCAAATGGCGACGCCGGCAACCCAGCGTTTCGCACAGGCCCAGCATCGCGTCGAGCTTGACGCCGAGCACGCGCTTGAAGGTCTCGTCGGCTTCGGACTCATCGATCATGCGGCGCTGCTGCACCACATCCTGCAAGCCATACGCCATCCACGCATTGGCGGGCTGGCCATCACGGCCGCCACGACCGGTTTCCTGGTAGTAGCCTTCAATACTTTTGGGCAGATCGAGATGCGCAACAAAGCGCACGTCGGGCTTGTCGATGCCCATGCCGAACGCAATCGTGGCCGTCATCACGATGCCTTCTTCACGCAGGAAACGCGCCTGATTCTTGCTGCGTTCCTCGAACTTCATGCCGGCGTGATACGGCAGCGCACGGATGCCGCTGGCGTTCAGAAATTCGGCGGTC
>CAILRJ010000270.1 GCA_903836575.1 uncultured Burkholderiales bacterium | reverse complement strand
GTACACGTGCGTACCACACTTAATACTGGTTTCTGAGAATGTTTCCAAGTCGAGGTATAGGTAACGCATGTGTGTATGTCCTTTAATTTCGAGTTACAGTGTACCACCTTAATCCATGAATACTTCATCGGATTGCAAAGATGCGAGGCCGTGAAAGATGGCGTTGCCGGCTTCGACCATGCTGGCGGCTTGCATGGCCTTGCCGATCAGATCGGGGTTCTTTCGGGCATAGCCATCGCCAAGCACCGCGTCAATGGCTTCTACTGCTTCAAAAATGCGTTCTTCGATGTTCATGTGTTTCTCCGGTGGATAAAATTGAAGTTGGTGGCCGGTGCTGATCTCCGGCTTCGTGCTGTAGGCGTCACCCTTGGTTCTGCACATTCCGCAATACGCATCAGCCGGCGCATTCACCAACAGAAAAGCCGCCTAGTCCCACAGTCGTCAACTGTGGCAAAGGGTGACACAAACCAAGCGGCTTATCTGTTGGCCCTACCCCGAAGGGTAGGGGGATTGCGTTTAGATCAGGTCGTCGGCTGTCAGGTCGTCGAAATCATCTTCGGAGGCAACACCACCGCCGCTGAAGCTCTCGCCGTCTTTGAAGTACTGGACGCCCATCAGGGTCGCGTTGATGCGCTTGCCGTAGTTATTATCCTGTGCCCACAGTTCCACGCTGCAGTTCACGAAGCAACCCGAGTACGGTTTGCCGTCAGACTCAACCAGCGGCGACTTGTCGACGTCGATGACCAACGGGCGCATCGAATTGCGGGACGAGATATACAGCATGCCTTCGAAGCCATCGTAGTTAGACTTCAGGTCACCGCTGTGCAGACAAGTCTTGTCGGCGGCGCGCATGGCCTTCAGTGTGGCGTCGGCCTTGGCACCCCACTTGTCTTTTGCAACCGTTTCGATGGCGGCATTTACTGCCGCAATTTGTGGGTCTTTAGGGTCGATCAGGAACGACGCGCTGTACGCCGGCTTGCCCTCTCCGTTGACGGTTTTGGCTTCGAACAATTGAGCGAAGGACAGGCGTACATTGTTGAGTTTAATTTTCATTTCATTTTCCTATATTTTATCGAAGTCAGAATCGTCGGCTGAAGAATTCAACGCGGGACGTTTATCTGATTCGGGCGCTACACTCGGGGAACCCTCACTCTGCGTGATCAGTTCCTGAATTTTCTTCCACTGGCGCGGGCCGATTTCTTCGGCCTTTACCAGCTTCGCGATACTCGTCGGACTAGCCAACTTGTAATCGTACATCTGGTCATGCTTGACACGCATGGCTTTTAATGCCGCTTCGGCATCCTCGGGGTTACCCCACTGCCGGTTACCGCGCTTGCCTTGCACTAGCTTATATCCCGCCACCGGTGTGCCGGCCATCAAGCGCCGTTCGACTTCGGCACGGATGGACTTGATCCATGCCTCGATCAAGCTGGCATTTTCCATCACACGGGCCAAGTCATCCGGCTCGGCTGTCTCCGGTACGACTGTCTCGAAATCCGTTAGCACCTTATTCCGGATCGCGGGGCATGTTGGCTTGGCTTTACACCACTGGCAACCTTTTTCTGTCGGTACCAAGGTTTCGCTGCCAAGATAAATGTTTTCTGCGGCAAATTTCACTTCTTTTACAAAGTCCTGCAGCGCATCCGGTGTCGTCACCCATTCGCTAATCATTTTGCACCCCCGATACGTGGCTGGACGATGACAATGCGAACGGTTTTAAAGTCGTAAGCCCATTTGTATATCTCATACGCCGCCGCCGCGTACATCTGCAACTGCTTGTTCTCTACCGCGTCAACCGGTTTGAATCCGAATTTCGCATCGACTACGATCAATTCATCTGCGGTGATGATGATGGCATCTGCCGTACCCTGTGCGCCTTCTTCGCCGGTCATGAATTCAATCGGCAAACTCTGCTCGATCATCAGGATCGCACCCGGCAACTTGGCAAGTGACCGGACATAATCAACGTAATACTGAACGTACCCCGCTTGGTCTACCTGCAAGACCAGTTTCGTTTCACCGTCAACCGTGCCGATGTACCCGACAGCGTCAGTGCCTTTATCAAGACAGGTAGCTGAGACGGTATGCATCATCGTACCTTCGCTGGCATTGATCGACCCCTGATCCTTAATGTCCTGTGACAGTTCAACAGAACCGTAGCAGTTCATCCACCGTTCGGCACTGCTCGGGCCTAGTACCGCATGGACGGTCATGACGTCAGAACTGACAAAAACGCTGCGTAGTCTTCAGGCTTCAGTTCCGGCCCCTTCTTTGCGCCGAACTGTGCCAAGGTAGCTACGGTCTTGTTACGGTCGGCCTTGAATGTGGACACAATCGCCGCGGCTACTTCAGCGTAGGAAATCGTCGCCGTACCAACATCTGTTGGCGTCGTAGGCTTTGGGACTTCTACTACCGGTTCGACTACCTCTTTAATGACAGGTAGCGGTTCGTCCATGATCTTCTTGGCGGCCATCTGGTAGACGTCAGGTTCTGCTACCGCCACTGGTGCGGCTGGTGTCTCAAGGATGATGCGCAGTGTGATCAGCGCTTCGGTCATGGCAGCGACTGCCGCTGTGTTTTTTGCTAATTCAGTTTCCAAGCTCATGTGTGTATCTCCGTTTAGTTCAACAACAGGCCTGTTGTCGATAACGAATAATACCCTAAAATTTAATTTTGTAAATATATTTTATTGTACAAATAATTGTTGTATTATGAATCCCTCACCAACCGAAAGGCACATATGAACTGGAATATCTTCAAGCCCACCAACGACTACGTCAACAAGCTGGCCGACATGGTAGTCGACCTTGCCAACCGCGTCGACGAACTGGAAACCCTGATTGTAGAGAACAACAAGTTCCTGCTAGACAAGAAGATCAAACAGCAAGCCGCCAGCCGTGCGCACTATCTGCGGTCCCGCAATAACCAACAGGCCACCTTAATCAACCGTAGTAACGAAAGCGCCAAATGAGTAAGCACACGCCGGGGCCATGGCATGTAAGCAAGCGTAATCCGCTGTCCGTAGTAGAGGCTGGGCCACGCGCTAGTCAAATAGCAAAAATGGGAATAAAACTAGGTGTTTGCAGCCAACAAGACGCGGAAGCCAATGCCCGCCTAATCGCCGCCGCGCCAAACTTGCTGGCTGCATTGCGGGCGATGTTGGTCGCTACTGACAGCAAAGAAACCGAAGCCTTTAAAGGACACTACGATACGTATTTGCACACCGTAGCGATTCCCCGCGCCATCGCGGCCATTGCCAAAGCCACCGGAGAAACAGAATGATCGCTCTTATCAAAAGCTGGTTCATCCAGCCTACCCCTATGGAACTGGCCGCTAAGGAATTAGCCGCCGCGTATTTAGCAAAGCTGCAGGGAGAATCGGGCGTAGACTACGCGACTTCGGTTGTGAACTACAACAACGCACGTATCCAACGCCTTGAGGCATACATGAAAGCAGCAAAATGAGTGACTTTATCGACCAGACCGACGAACGCGAAGCCGTTGCCCTTGACGCGCTGGTGTACGCCATCCGTAACAAGTCAACGCTTGCTCCCGGTGTGGCCGGTGACTGCTGGCGGTGCGGCGAGTGGTCGTCACGCTTGGTAGGCGAAGCATGCGCGCCGTGTCGTGACCGGTACAAGCTGCCGTGAGCGTAGACCACCACGTAACCAGTCAGACGTCGTACTGGATATACCCCGCACAGGAGCCAGCACCCCGTGGCGTCAAGCTGTCGCTACTCACCAAGGGTCTGATCCAAGTGACCGGCGTCTGGATTGATGACGGCGCGTACCTCGCATGGCAACGGTTACACCGACGAATTAAGGAGCAAGAATCATGACCGGCATTGAGCAAGCAATCTACATCGCGGGGTCACAGGCCAAGTTGGCCGCGATCCTCGGCTGCAGCCAACAGAACATTGGTTTCTGGTTGAAGCAGGGTTACTGCCCGCCCGAGCGCATCATCGAGGTCGAACAGGCCACCGGTGTTGGCCGTGCGCAATTGATCAACCCGAAGCTATTGGACTTGCTCACACCGGCCAGTCTCTGATACTCTGCGTTCGGCTCTGGCTGGGTAGCGCTGATCCCGCTGCTTATTGCGAATTACCCCCGCTTGCCAGAGCTTTTTTTACTCTCTAGGGGTTACCATCGGGTAGAAAAAATGAACACAGATACGTTGTCAGTCCTTACTCATTCCCGCAATAAAGTCACGAAAACATGGAAGGCCGACGGCACCATTGCCGCCTTCGATGATGCCAAGTACTACACCCTGACCCAGACCGCAGTCTCCAGCATCGAGTCGCTGTCCGCTCTGCTGACCAGCCTGTCGGCCCGCCCTAATTCATGCCTGATCCGTGGCGTACCAGTGCCCGACTCCGTTGCGGCGTCCCGCGACGGCGACCAGCACCGCCCGAACCTAGTACGCAAGGCCCTTGACTACTTCGACGACCAGCCGCTGCACACCGTGATGGTCGACGTCGACGGGTACCACCCGTTCGCATGGGATCCAGTCACCCACCCGCTAGAATCTATTCAAGAATTCATCGCCACCCAGCTACCGAGCGAGTGGCAGTCTGCCGCGTACCACTGGCACCTGTCCAGTTCCTTCGGTCACCCCAGCAAGGCCGACGGTGGGCTGCGCGTCCATCTGTGGTTCTGGCTCGCGCGCCCTCTGACCAGTGCGCAACTCAAGGCTTACGCCAAGGCGTCAGGCCTCGCCGCCGACGTCGCGCTGTTCAACCCTGTACAGGCCCACTTCACCGCCAACCCACACATGGACGACGGCGTCACTGACACCGTAGCGCAACGTAGCGGGTACGCCGCCGGCGACAGCGCGGTGCAGTTGTCCGTCAGTGACGCCATCCTGACAGCGGTTGCCAGTGCCGGCGGGGGCGGGCAGACGCTGCTGGACATCGCCACCACCGACGCCGCCGCCATCCGGCTTAACGAGCTAGGCTTGGTAAAGAGTCGTACCCGTGACGGCTTTAACATCGAGTGCCCGTTCGATGACGAACACT
>CAILRJ010000269.1 GCA_903836575.1 uncultured Burkholderiales bacterium | reverse complement strand
GGCCATCCAGAACAAGTGGTCAGCGGTGCGGCTCAACATGTCATTTCTCCAGAATCCAGGTGTCTTTGGTGCCGCCGCCCTGGGAGGAATTGACTACCAAGGAGCCTTCTTTGAGGGCCACGCGCGTGAGACCGCCGGGCACCATTGAGACGGTTTTTCCGGACAGCACGAACGGGCGCAAGTCGATGTGGCGCGGCGCGATGCCGGCCTTGACGTAGGTCGGGCAGGCCGACAGGGCCAGCGTTGGCTGTGCAATATAGCCTTCGGGCTTGGCGATCAGGCGAGCGCGGAAATCCTCGATCTCGGCTTGCGTGGCGGCCGGGCCGACCAGCATGCCGTAACCACCGGCACCGTGGACTTCCTTGACCACCAGTTCGGGCAGATGGGCCAGCGTGTAAGCGAGGTCCTCTTTTTTTCTGCACTGGAAGGTCGGTACGTTGTTGAGGATCGGTTCTTCGCTCAGGTAGAAGCGCACCATGTCCGGCACAAACGGATAGATCGACTTGTCGTCGGCGACGCCGGTGCCGATTGCGTTGGCCAGCGTGACGCCGCCTTCGCGATACGCTTCGAGCAAGCCCGGTACGCCTAGCGCCGAGTCGGGCCGGAAGGCTTTCGGATCGAGGAAGTCGTCATCAAGGCGGCGATAAATCACGTCGACCCGTTGCGGCCCGCGCGTGGTGCGCATGTAGACCAGACTCTCGTCGACGAACATGTCCTTGCCTTCGACCAGTTCGACACCCATTTGCTGGGCCAGGAACGCATGTTCGAAATAAGCCGAGTTGTACATCCCCGGCGACATCACGACCACGGTCGGGTCGATTACGCCGACCGGTGCCACCGAGCGCAGATTGTCGAGCAACATGTCGGGGTAATGCGCGACCGGCGCGATCTGGTGGCGCACGAACAAATCAGGGAACAGCCGCATCATCATCTTGCGGTTTTCCAGCATGTACGACACGCCGGATGGCACCCGCAGATTATCTTCGAGCACATAGAATTCGCCGGCTCCGGCGCGCACGATATCGACGCCGGCAATGTGGGCGTAGATGTCGTTGACCACCGAGACGTTTTGCATCTCAGGCCGGTACTGGGCGTTCTTGTAAATCTGCTCGGCCGGGATTACGCCGGCTTTGATGATGTTCTGGTCGTGATAAATATCGTGCAGGAACATGTTGAGCGCTTTGACACGCTGCACCAGTCCGGTCTCGAGATGGGCCCATTCGGCGGCGGTGATGATGCGTGGAATGATATCGAACGGAATCAGCCGTTCGGTACCTGCATCGTCGTCGGTATCGTCGCCATACACGGCAAACGTAATGCCGACACGACGGAAGATCAGGTCGGCTTCGGCTTGTTTGCGGGCGATGATTGTGGCGGGCTGCTCTGTGAGCCAGTTCTGGAACTCTTGATAGTGCTCTCGTATGCCTGTGGCATCACTGGAATACATCTCATCGAAAAAATTCGCCATGCTTTCGTCCCATTGCAGTTTTTCTGATGACGCTGCAACGTAATGGATGCAGCGGGCCGCTTATTAGGGTAACAAGAAATGTGCCAGCTGACACGGCGATCTGCGGTTCTATGTGACCAAGCGCGCTATTGGGGTTTTCGCAAGTGATCGATCAGCGCGAG
>CAILRJ010000268.1 GCA_903836575.1 uncultured Burkholderiales bacterium | reverse complement strand
GACGCACTGGCACTGGCCGAACAGGCCGAAGCAGACTGTTTGCGCTTGCAGGAACAAGCCGCCCGGACGGCGCGCGAAGCGGCAGAAACGACGCACCAGCACGCCCGGCTAGCGCTCGAACAGGAACAGATACAGGCCCGCTTGCAGGATCAGGCCGCCGCTGCTGCAATCGCCAGTGCCAGCGCTGCGATCGAACTGACCCGACTGCAGCAGGAACGGACCGAGGCCGGGCAGCACGCCAGCGTGCTGCTGCAGGAGCAATGCGAGAGCGAGCGCCGGCTTGGCGCAAGCGTCGCACAAACCCTGCTGGCGACACAGCAACAACTGGCAAGTGCCCGTCAGGCCGAAGACGCCGCGGCCGGCCGTCTGTGCGCGGAACGGGAACAGACTCGCCTGTTGCAAGAGCAGGCCGATACCGACGGACAGCTTCGGCAAGCTCTCGATGCCGAAGCCAACGCGACGCGCCATGCGCTATCGCAGTTAGCAATCAGTACAGAATTGCAACGCAACGCCGCCCGCATCGCACTGCAAAGCGCACGTGATGCGGTTGCACTGACCAGTTTCCAGCGCCAGCGCGAAGCCTTCGAACAACAGGCACTCGATCTGATTCGCCAAAAGCAGGAGAAGACACGCCAGCGACTTCTGGCCAGCCAGCGCCTGCTCGCCGTCTCGCAAGAAGCGCTCGCGTCGGAACACGCAGCACAAGAAGAGCATGCAGCAGGCTTGCGCGCGGCGACCGAACGGCGCGACCTTGCGATCGCCTGCCGGCAGGCCGAACAGCATGCCCGACTGGACGCCGAAGCCGAACGCGACGCTTGCCGGCAGTTGCTGGTCGAAGCCGATGCCGTCGCCCGGGCACGCAGTGCCGCAGCAAGCGCCATACGGCAACAGGTCAGTGCTGCTGCGGAACTGACCCGACTGGAATCCGAGCGGGCAACAATGGAACAACAAGCCAGCGTTTGCCTGCAACAACAGTACGTGCTCGAAAAAGAACGCCATGCGGCCGCAAAGCTGGCTCTGGCTGCGGCACAGTCAAAGGCCAGCGCCGAACAGCAAGCTTGCAATGAAGCTCGCGCCCGCGCCGTCATCGTGCAGGAACAAGCCGAACTGGCCCGCATGCATGAACAGGTCGAACGCGAGTTGCGTCAGGCCAGTGCAGCCGAACAGCAAGTCGCCAGCGCGGCACTGCAGCAACAGCAACAGGCCGTCGCACAGCAACAGGTCCAACTGGCGGTGCAGGAAAAAATCCGCAATGAAGAAATCGCCCGGCAGAAAAAAACCGCACGCGCGGCGATGGCCAGTCAGGCCAGCGTGCTGGCGCAACAACTGACGGAAGCAGAAACCGCCCGACGCCACGCCGCGCATCGCGCCAGCGTGGTGGCAAAACAAGTATGCGACGCCCAGCTGGTTGCGCAAAACCGTCATGCCCAATCGGAAGAGCTGGCGCGCTCGTTGCTCGCCCGCCTGTCGGCCGGACAGCCTGCCCAGGATGACTGGCGCGTGCGCGCCAATGCGGTGTTAGCGGACGATGCCGCACCCGCGCTGTCGCAGTCACAGTCACAGTCACCGGCACGCAATCTACTGCGCAGCGCGACGCTGGCCGCCGGGATGGTTTGCCTCAGTGCCGGTGCCTGGTCGCTACTGGGATCGCGGCCGACAATTGCCGCGAGTGTTGCACCAGCGATACCTGCAGCACCATTGACTGGACGCCATGTCTCACCGGGTCTGGCAAAAGTCGGACAGCCGGCAGTCGCGCAAATAGATGGCTTGAAAATCGCTGCAGAGCGCTGATCAGCGCACAGGTTGGGGATTACCCTCCCCGACCTGCACAGCACTTAGAGCGCCATGGCGCTGTATCCTGCACCGGATCGTCCATACCGCCATCACGAAGGTCTATGTCAAACCAGAAAAATCCGGTGACGCCGCCTTGCGTGGCACCGCCAGTGCGCTCTTCTGCGAGGTTACCGCCCAGAGCTGCCGCCAACTCGCTGTCAGTCGATGATGCCCGCGCCAGAACGCAAGCGCGCGCGCACAAGGATGCGCTCATTCGCGGCGTGAGCTCGATTGATGCGATGCGTGACGCCATCAGGCTTGCCGCCCGCGACCTTCCCGCCATCACAGCAGTGCCACGCAGCGGCAGACTAACTGCAGCGGCGTTCCGCGCGCGGGCGGCACAAGGCTTGCCATTCCTGATCACGGGACTGGTTAATCGCTGGCCGCTGTTCGCGCTCGCACCGCACACACTGCGCGAACAATTCGGCGATCTGCCCGTGCGCGCGCGGGTCGGTGACTATATCAACACCGCCTTCGCGCCCGATCGGGCGATGCAGGATATGTCGCTGTGTGCGTATCTCGATCTGGTCGCTGACGGCACGCCGGGATTGCCGCCCTATCTCGGCAATCTGGAATTGCGCGCATTGAACAGGCTGTGCAACTGGCCGGCTTATTTTGAAAAAATGGGCCCGCCACGCTTCTGGCTGGGCCCGGCAGGCACCGTGACGCCGCTACATTGCGACTATGACGACAATATTTTTGCGCAACTGTGGGGCACCAAACGCATCATCCTGTCGCCGCCGCATCACGACGCCTTTCTCTATACCCGCGAAGCCAATGCCATCCTGTTCGGCTCCCCGTTCAACCCGGAAGCACCGGATTTTGAACAATTCCCGCTGGCGCGTCAGGCTACCCTGATCGAATGCATCGTCGAACCCGGCGAGCTGCTGTATGTGCCTGCCGGGTGGTACCACCATGTGCGTGCGCTGACGTTCTCTCTTTCCTCGAACCGCTGGGCGCGGGCCTTGCCGTTGGCGTTAAACGGTGAGCACGGTATCTGCCAGCGCAGGTAACAAGTCGTCCTCATTTTTTTCCGGCAAATTTTCCGGCAATCAAAAAACCTCAAACAGGCTCAGTAATTTGATCGAGGCAACCGTCACACCGACCAGGATGCCCAGAATCACCGAGGTTCTGAATTCAGCCAATTCGCCAAACTGGGATTTTTTGAGGGACGCCATCACCACCAGCGCAATCCCGCCGCCGACGACGGTACCGGCGGCAACCAGCGCCAGCACGACATTCGCCGTAATTTGCTGCTCGGTTTGCCGATGTGAAATCGCATGCCACAGATAGCTCGTGGCAACCAGAATCGACAGGCCAATCACCCATGCATGGCCTTTTTCCTTCAGATGGGGCAATAGGTTCAGTGTCATGGCGTGCCCCTACTTGTCGCTTGGCGCATCGATGATCGCGCCGATGAACAAGCCCGCCATAAAAGACAGAAAAATGGCCCACCAGGTCCAGCCAAACCACGCCGCCAGCCCGGCCGCCACCAGTCCGGCCGCTATCTTGAACGGGTGCTCCTTGAAAAATATACCCATCTCAGACCTCCTTTGATGTGAAGAAGTGCGGCGTGGCGCGCTGCCTGTCGATGCGGCGCGCCATGCCCAGCCGACAATTTTAAGGTTAGCGGCTATCGATGGCAGTACCTTGGAGGACCTGATTGCGCATTTATTGCGCTGCTCGTACCCCGCCTTTTAAAGAAGCCAGGCACGGGGCGGACCCGCCCTCGCTGTCAGCGCAAGTTTTAGGGGGATGGAGATGGCAGAGATAACGCGCGCCGAGCTGCTTTGGCGGGCGGCGACCGCCAGCCACCGAGGTACCCGGGGCTAGTGGCTAG
>CAILRJ010000267.1 GCA_903836575.1 uncultured Burkholderiales bacterium | reverse complement strand
TGCTGCATCATATTGCGCACCTTTCTTCGCGTTTCGCGAGATTAGCGGGTTAGCTTAACCTTCCGCGACACGGCCTGACCGGTTAGCGGATTGCACATCAAGTTGTGGGGAAGGGCTGGGTATTCGGGTACTTTTTGAAACTGTCGACACAATAGCACGTTGGCAGTAAGCGATGATGGCAGTGGCGATCATTCTTGCCCTATCCAACGCTGCGCTTCATGACGCTCCCTGCTCTGCTCAGTCCATCTACACTGGCAACGATGCCGGTTGCGGTCCGGCCGAACGCTCCCGGGAATCGTGCAGGTTCAGCAGCTGCGCCGGCAACGCGAGCTCGGCGTCATGGCGCGCAATGATGCCGACGATCTGCAACATCACGTCCTGCTTGATTTCATGGAAGGCAACCCATGCCGTGGTGCGGGTAAAGGTATAGACCAGGATGTCGAGCGACGACGCGCCGAACTTCAGCAAGTTGACGATGGTGACCTGGTTCTGGTCAATTTCAGGATGGGCCGCCAGCATGACCTTGATATCGGACACGATGCCGGCCACCTTGTCGATATCGTGCAGACGCACGCGAATGGTTTCATCGATGCGCCGGTTGGTCATGCGTGACGCATTCTCGACGGCGATCGTGTTGAACAAGCCATTGGGCACATACAGCGGCCGCATGTCGAAGGTGCGGATGCGGGTCAGGCGCCAGCCGATGTCTTCGACCGTGCCTTCGATTTCCTTGTCCGGTGAGCGGATCCAGTCACCGACTTCGAACGGCCGATCCCAGTACACCATCAGTCCGCCAAAAAAATTCGCCAGCAAATCCTTGGCCGCAAAACCGACTGCAATGCCGCCGACACCACCAAACGCCAGCACGCCGGAGATCGAAAAACCAAGGCTCTGCAGCATTACCAGCACGGCCGTGATGAGTACCGACACCCGTAGCAATTTGCCGACCGCATCGACGGTGGTGCGATCAGCCGGCCTGTTGCGCGCCGTGCGTTGTGCGATCACGCCGTCCTGTACGTTACGGATCAGGCGCAACAGGAACCAGGTGAGGCAGCCGATGACGCCGATGGTGCGGGCCGGCACGACCAGCTCGAAAATCGTCGCCTCTGTTTCGCTATCGAGCAAGTGCCCGACAAAGGCAAGTCCGATGATCCAGGCCAGAACGGTCAGTGGCTTGCGTAGCGCCGATACCAATGCAAAATCCCACGGTGTTTCGGTCATACGGGTACGCCGCTCGAGCTTTGCCAGCAAGCGACGCAGAAAAAAATTGAACACGACAACCATCAGTACAACAAGAAAAATTTGCAGTACAAGGGCGAACAAAGCGTCGCCACGGGTCAGACGCAGCAGCCAGGCTTGCAGGGAATCTAGGGACATCGGGGATCAATACAAAGGATGAATGGAGTCAGCGGCATCCATTCTAACGCCTGCAACCGGCATGACTCACGATGGCAGGTCGTGCTGATACACCGTTGCAGCCGCGTACAAGCGACAATGCAAGTCCTTCCCTGCTCCCTCATAAGATGAAACTACTTCGACGTGCCCTCCCCCTGCTGCTCTGGCTGGCGCTAGCGTCATCGGGCGCCTTCGCCGGCGACCAGCTCATCGACGTCCCGGTCCGGCAACATGCCAGCGTCCCGGTGTTCTGGATGCCACGACCAGATGCCGTCGCCACCGTCATCCTGCTTCCGGGAGGCAATGGCGGTTTCGGCAAGCTTGTCGATGGCGTGCCCACGGGTGGAAATTTTCTGGTTCGTAGCCGCAACGATTTTGCCGAGCACAAACTGAACGTCGCTGTGGTCGGCCGACCATCCGACATCGCTGATCTGGAGTACATCTACCGGACCAGTACCGAGCACACCGGCGACCTAGAACAGGTCGTTGCCGCCGTCCGCCAGCTTTCCGGGCAACGGCCGTGGCTGATCGGCACCAGCCGCGGTACGGTGTCGACCGCCGCGGCGGCAATCGCCTTCGGAAATACCCAACTGGCCGGGATTGTGCTGACGTCGAGCATCGTCAACCGTGCCAAGCCCGGTAATGTCCCGGCACAGCAACTGGACGCACTCCGCATTCCGGTGCTGGTGCTGCATCACGCCAAAGATGCGTGCCGACACTGCAATCCGGCCGACGCCCATCGCATCATCGACGGACTCGTCAACGTGCCTGCATCGGATAAACAATTACGCATCGCCGAGGGCGGCAGCAATCCGACAGGCGACCCGTGCGCCGCGCAGCACTGGCACGGCTATGTCGGGATGGAACAGGAGGCGGTCGACATGATTGCAAACTGGATCAGCGCACACGGCAGCCGGCAATAAAAAAGCCCCGCGAGCAAACTGTGCTGGCGGGGCTTTTTATTGTGCTACCGGACCTGACTCAGTCCGGAGCAGCCATTACCGTTTGGCGATTGGCGTCACGTCACGGGCGACTTCACCGACGAACAACTGGCGCGGACGGCCGATTTTCTGTTCCGGATCGGAGATCATTTCGTTCCATTGCGCGATCCAGCCAACGGTACGTGCCATCGCGAAAATACCGGTGAACAACGAGACCGGGATGCCCAGTGCCGATTGCACGATACCCGAGTAAAAGTCGACGTTCGGATAGAGCTTGCGGCTGACGAAATACTCGTCTTCAAGCGCAATTTTTTCCAGTGCCATGGCCAGCTTGAACAATGGGTCGTCTTGCAGGCCCAACTCTTCCAGCACTTCGTAGCAGGTCTCGCGCATCAGCTTGGCACGCGGGTCGAAGTTCTTGTAGACGCGGTGACCGAAACCCATCAGCTTGACGCCGGAGTTCTTGTCCTTGACCTTGGCAATGAACTCGGGAATCTTGTCGACGCTGCCGATTTCCTTGAGCATGTTCAGCGCCGCTTCGTTGGCACCACCGTGCGCAGGACCCCACAGGCAAGCGATACCTGCAGCGATACAGGCGAACGGGTTGGCACCGCTCGAACCAGCCAGACGCACGGTTGAGGTTGACGCGTTCTGCTCATGGTCGGCGTGCAGGATCAGGATACGGTCGAGCGCACGGACCAGCACATCGTTGACCTTGTACTCTTCGCACGGATTCGAGAACATCATCCGCATGAAGTTGGCGCTGTACGACAGGTCGTTGCGCGGGTACACGAACGGCTGGCCGACGTTGTATTTGTAGGCCATGGCGACGAGCGTTGGCAACTTGGCGATCAGGCGGACAGCCGACACTTCACGGTGGTGCGGATCGGTGATGTCGAGCGAGTCATGATAAAACGACGACAGCGCGCCGACCGTACCAACCAGCACTGCCATCGGATGCGCATCGCGCCGGAAACCACGGAAGAAAAATTGCATCTGATCGTGGATCATCGTGTGCTGCGTGACGGTATCAACGAACTTGCTGCGCTCTTCGACGGTCGGCAGTTCGCCGTTCAGCAGCAGGTAGCAGGTTTCCAGAAAGTCACAATTCACCGCCAGTTGTTCGATCGGGTAACCGCGATACAGTAACTCGCCCTTGTCGCCATCAATGTAGGTGATGGCCGAGTTACAGGCGGCAGTCGACATGAAACCCGGGTCATACGTGAACTTGCCGGTGGCGCCGTAAAGCTTGCGGATATCGATGACTTCCGGTCCGACGGTGCCTTTGTAGATCGGCATTTCCAGCGACGGGCTGCCGTCGGAAAAAGACAGGGTGGCGGTTTTATCAGCAGTTTGGGACATGGCTGTTCCTTCTCTTGAACGGTGAGTCGGTGAATGGGTAAAAACTGGACATAAGGGAAACGGGAAACAGGTACTTCAGGCCGCCCGCAAACGCGTCAACAAGGCGTGAACGCGCGGCAGATCGTCGGCACCATCGGGCTCTTTGCGAGCCAGAATCAGGTCCATCAGGTCGTTATCGGAAACATCGAGGATACGGGTCAGCGCGTCGACTTCATCATCGGTCAACCCGGCTTCGTGTTCGTCGAGAAACCGGGTCAGGATCAGGTCATTTTCCAGCAGGCCGCGGCGTGCCCGCCAGCGCAGGCGGGAACGGTTGGCGGGATCGGACTGATGCGTGGTGGACATGGGCTACGGTCATTCTTGTCAGAAGCCCCGCGACACTTGCGCGATCGCGGGGCAGTTCGGTAAAGCAGCCTGACTCAGACTGCGCGACGCACCATCATCTCTTTGATCTTGCCGATCGCCTTGTTCGGGTTCAAACCCTTCGGGCAGACATCGACGCAATTCATGATTGAATGGCAGCGGAACAAACGATACGGATCTTCGAGGTTGTCAAGTCGCTCGGCGGTTGCTTCGTCGCGTGTATCGGCGATGAAACGGTAGGCTTGCAGCAAACCGGCCGGTCCGACGAACTTGTCCGGATTCCACCAGAACGACGGGCACGACGTCGAACAGCAGGCGCACAGGATGCACTCGTACAGGCCATCGAGTTCTTCGCGTTCGGTCGGCGATTGCAGGCGTTCTTTTTCCGGCGGGATCGTCGTGTTGATCAGGAATGGCTTGATCGAGTTGTATTGCTTGAAGAACTGGGTCATGTCGACAATCAGGTCGCGGATGACAGGCAAGCCCGGCAGCGGACGCAACACGATCGGCTGTTTCAGTTCTTTCAGATTGGTCGTGCAGGCCAGACCGTTCTTGCCATTGATGTTCATCGCGTCGGAACCGCAGACGCCTTCACGGCATGAACGGCGTAGCGCCAGCGAGTCATCGACATCGGCCTTGATGCGTTGCAATGCATCGAGCAGCATCTTGTCGGTGTCTTGCAATTCGACGGTCAGCTTCTGCATGTACGGCTTGGCATCCTTGTCCGGATCGTAGCGGTAGATTTCAAAATTCAGAGTGCGTGGCATAAATACCTTTTTTGCGGAACCGGGTCGCGCACTGCGCGGCGAGGCTCTCGACATTCAATCGGTGGGCGAAACCGGGACTGGCGAAACCAGACCCGTTCACCGGCTTGTTAGAACGTACGGGCTTTCGGCTGGAACGTCTCGACGGTCAGCGGCTTGGTCACCACCGGTTTGTAGTCGAGACGATTGCCTTCCGAATACCACAACGAATGCTTCATCCAGTTGGCGTCATCGCGCGTTTCGTAATCGCTTTGCGCATGCGCGCCGCGCGATTCCTTGCGTGCCAGCGCCGACGAAATAGTCGCCTTGGCGGCTTCGATCATGTTGTCCAGTTCGAGCGCTTCAACACGGGCGGTGTTGAAGACCTTCGACTTGTCCTTGAACGACACGTTCTTGCGCCGCTCGTCGAGTTCCATGATCGCGTTGTAACCGCTCTGCAGCAGCGAATCGTTACGGAATACACCGCAGTAACGCTGCATCGCTGCACGGATATCGTTGGCGACGTGTTGTACTTTTTCGGAACCGGTCGATGTTTCGAGCTTGTTCAGACGATCCATCGCAAAGTCCGAAGCATCCGCTGGCAACGGCTTGTTGCTGCGCTCTTTCAGACCACTGGCCACAACATGGTTACCCGCCGCACGACCAAAGACCAGCAAGTCAAGCAACGAGTTGGTACCAAGGCGATTGGCACCATGGACCGATACGCAAGCGCACTCGCCGATGGCATACAGGCCATTGACTACCGCATTCGGATTACCGTTTTTAGGAGCAACAACCTGGCCGTGAATATTGGTCGGAATGCCACCCATCTGGTAGTGAATCGTTGGCACGACCGGAATCGGTTCTTTTGTCGCGTCGACATTGGCGAACTTGTGACCGATTTCGAGAATCGATGGCAAACGCTTCTGGATTGTCTCGGCACCGATATGACGCAAGTCAAGCAGCACGTGATCCTTGTTCGGGCCGCAACCACGGCCTTCCTTGATCTCCTGGTCCATCGAGCGGGATACGAAATCGCGCGGGGCCAGGTCTTTCAATGTCGGCGCGTAGCGTTCCATGAAACGCTCGCCTTCACTGTTGATCAGGATGCCGCCTTCGCCGCGCACGCCTTCGGTAATCAGCACGCCCGCACCAGCCACGCCGGTCGGGTGAAACTGCCAGAATTCCATGTCTTCGAGTGGCAAGCCGGCACGCGCCGCCATGCCCATGCCGTCGCCGGTATTGATGAAGGCATTCGTCGATGCGGCCCAGATGCGCCCTGCACCGCCGGTCGCCATGATGGTGGTCTTGGCTTCGAGAATCATGCATTCGCCGGTTTCCATCTCCAGCGCAACTACGCCGATGACATCGCCGTCGGCATCACGGATCAGATCCATTGCCATCCACTCGACGAAGAAGTGGGTCTTGGCACGCACGTTGCGCTGATACAGCGTATGCAACATCGCGTGGCCGGTACGGTCGGCAGCGGCACAGGCGCGCTGGACCGGCTTCTCACCGAAGTTAGCCGTATGTCCGCCGAACGGACGCTGATAAATCGTGCCGTCCGGGTTGCGGTCGAACGGCATGCCGAAGTGTTCGAGTTCGTAGACCACTTTCGGCGCTTCGCGACACATGAACTCGATCGCATCCTGGTCACCCAGGTAATCGCCACCCTTGACGGTGTCGAACATGTGCCAGAACCAGCTATCTTCGGCCATGTTGCCCAGCGAGGCACCGATGCCTCCCTGCGCAGCTACGGTATGCGAACGCGTAGGAAAAACTTTAGAAAGAACGGCGACGTTCAGACCGGCTTCGGCAAGCTGCAATGAAGCACGCATGCCCGAGCCGCCGGCACCGATGATCACGGCATCAAAACGACGGGTGGGAAGGGCTGATTTAATAACTGACACGATTAAGCTCTCCAGATAATTTGTGCCGTCCATCCGGCACAAGCGATCAGCCACAGGATAGTGGCGACTTGCAAAGAAATACGAACAGAAACAGGCTTGACGTAGTCCATCCAGATGTCACGCATGCCCACCCAGGCGTGATAGAACAATGCCAGGAAAGTGACAAAGGTGGCGATTCTGAACCACTGCTGGGCGAACAGACCGGCCCAACCTTCATAACTGAAATTTTGCGCCTTGAAAAACACCACCAGCAGGATCACGGTATAGGCCGCCATCACCGCAGCGGTAATCCGCTGGGCCAGCCAGTCCTTGAGCCCGTAATGGGCACCGACGACCAGGCGTTTTGGTCCGATATGATTATTAGCCATTAAAATGCTCCGAACAGTTTCAGTGCTACCAACGCTGCCAGCGGCAAGCTGACGGCAAACACGATGACGGCGGATTTGCGGGCGGAATCTTTTTCGATACCGATATGGTTATCCATGAACAAGTGGCGGATACCGGCGCAGAAATGATGAAGGAAGGCCCAGGATACCGCCAGCAGTACCAGCTTGACGAACCAGTTCGAAGTAATGCCCTTGAAGTACTCGAAGGTACCTTCGGACATCAGGCTCTGATCGAGCAAATAAAGAATGAAAGGCAATAATGCAAACATCAGAAAGCCACTGATGCGATGAAGAATCGAGATCAACCCTGCCAGCGGAAGGCGATAATTTGCCAGTTGCGTGACATGGATGTTCCTGAATTCCGGCCTGTTTGTTTTTGTTACTTCAGACATGCAAACATCTCCCAGACTTGATAATTCCTTGATTTTACCGATTTTGTGCGCCACACCATACTTAATCGGCGGACCTCGACAATATAGCCCTTTACCGCCATGCCTGCTCGGCACGGAACTGCCCTAAATCAACTCGCTCTGATAGTGATGACTATCGGTCCGATACAATCCGCGCCGAACTTCGACCGGTTTGTCGCCATACGTGAAGGACACCCGCTCGACGCTCAGCAGCGGCGTGTCGATCGGCACCTGCAGCCAGCCGCATGCGGCATGGTCGGCATGCACCGCACGAATTTTTTCGGATGCACGGATCATCCGGGTGCCGAATTCAGTTTCGAACAGGCCATACATCGGCCCCTTGTATTCAACTAGTCGCTCAGAGGTCAAACCCTTGAAGATAGTCCCGGGCAGCCACAATTCTTCGAGAATTACCGGCGCGCCGTCGAAGGATTGCACCCGCTTGATAAAAATCACCGCATCGGCCGGCTTCATGTCGAGCAAGCGGGCCACATCAGCCGGCGCGCGCTGGCGTTTGACTTCAATGATCAAGTTATCAGCTTGATGGGCAATCCCCGTATCGGGCATCAGGCGCAGGAAACGAAACTGCGCACGCACTTCATGATGCGTCGCAACAAAAGTACCCTTTCCCTGCCGTCGCACCACCAGATTTTCGGAGGACAACTCGTCGATGGCCTTGCGCACCGTACCCTGACTCACCTTGAAGCGACTGGCCAATTCGACCTCGCTCGGAATCAACTCGCCCGGCTTCCATTCGCCCGCCTGCAAACTGGCTGTGATCAACACCTTGATCTGCTGGTAAAGCGGACTGAACGTCGGCGCCACAACGGCACTGGCGGGCGCGGCGGCTTGACTGACAGGTGGAGGCATCGGATTGATCATGGGGCGAGATTTCAACACGAAAACACCCGCTCGTCCAGCAAAAACTGTGTTGTGATATGTCTTATATAAGACATAAGATGAAGATTGACAGCCATCATCTGCACGCCTAAACTCTTGCTCAATTTTGATGCCGGACCGGTTACGACGGATACCACGCCAGCATGTGCTCTGGTTTGCTATCCAAAACAGGACAGGTTTGCGAAGACTGGCTGACCAGCCAGGTTTTCAGCGGTATCATTGCGAGCTGTCGGAAACCGGCAAACCGGTTTTCTGCATTGTTTTTCTACCCACTTGGAGATTCATCATGGCAAAAGCCCCAATGCGTGTTGCAGTGACCGGCGCTGCCGGCCAGATCGGTTACTCATTGTTGTTCCGCATCGCCAACGGCGACATGCTCGGCAAGGACCAACCGGTCATCCTGCAATTGCTTGAAATCCCTGACGAGAAAGCCCAGAAAGCCCTCAAGGGCGTGATGATGGAAATCGACGACTGTGCTTTCCCATTGCTGGCTGGCATGACTGCCCACAGCGATCCAATGACCGGCTTCAAGGACATTGACGTCGCGCTGCTGGTTGGTGCCCGCCCGCGTGGCCCCGGCATGGAACGCAAAGACTTGCTCGAAGCCAATGCGCAAATTTTCACGGTGCAGGGCAAAGCACTTGACGCCGTCGCTTCGCGCAATGTCAAGGTGCTGGTGGTCGGCAATCCGGCCAACACCAATGCTTATATCGCCATGAAATCGGCACCTGGTCTGCCAGCGAAAAATTTCACCGCAATGCTGCGCCTCGATCACAACCGCGCCCTCTCGCAAATCGCGGCCAAAACCGGCAAGCCGGTCGCTTCCATCGAAAAATTGTGCGTCTGGGGCAACCACTCGCCAACCATGTACGCGGATTACCGTTTCGCCACCATTGATGGCCAGTCCGTCAAGGACATGATCAACGACGCGGCCTGGAACAAGGACACGTTCCTGCCGACAGTGGGCAAACGCGGTGGTGCAATCATCGAGGCACGCGGCCTGTCGTCGGCCGCTTCGGCCGCCAATGCCGCCATCGATCATGTCCATGACTGGGTACTGGGCACCGCTGGCAAATGGACTACCATGGGGATCGCTTCCGACGGTTCGTACGATATTCCTGAAGGCACGATCTTCGGCTTCCCGGTCACCACCGAAAATGGCGAGTACAAAATCGTCTCCGGCCTGGCCATCGATGAATTTTCGCGTGAGCGCATCAACGTGACACTCAACGAATTGCTTGAAGAGCGCGAAGGCGTCAAGCACCTGGTCGGCTAAGCTAAACAGGTTCTCAGGTCCTGACCACCGGCGCTGCACTGTACGATGCAGCAGCGGTGGTCTTCCGGGTTTTTACAGCAGCACTTTTTTGTTGATTGCTCATGCATCCATCCGAGGTCTTATTTCAGGGAAAACGTCCACCGGTATCACTGCCGGTCTGCGATCATTACGCCGGCTCCGACAAGCTGATGCGCAAGTCGATCGCCCTGCAACAAGAGCTTGGCCCGGTGTTCGACATCACCTTCGATTGTGAAGATGGTGCCACCGCCGGCGACGAACAGTCGCACGCCGAACTGGTCGCCGCACTCATTGCCGGCGAGTCCAACCGGTTCAATCGCATCGGCGCGCGCGTGCACGACGTGCACAGCGAATTTTTCATCCAGGACGTCGCCATTATTTGCCGGGGCGCGGCCCGGCGCCTGGCATATCTAGTGATCCCGAAAGCCGAAAGCGTGCTCGAAGTCATCGAGGCAATCGACGTCATCAATACCCATGCGCGTCACGCCGGACGGGATGCGCTGCCGATCCACGTACTGATCGAGACGCATGGTGCGCTGGCCGATGTGTTTGCGATTGCCGCACTGGAGCAAGTCGAGTGCCTGTCGTTCGGCATCATGGATTTTGTCTCGGCGCACTACGGCGCGATTCCGGCCAGCGCAATGCGCACACCCGGTCAATTTACCCATCCATTGGTCATGCGCGCCAAGCTGGCTATTTCGGCAGCCTGTCATGCCCACGGCAAGGTTCCGTCCCACAATGTCACGACCGACGTCAAGGACAGCGGTATTGCTGCCAATGATGCGAGTCGGGCCGGCACCGACTGCGGATACACCCGGATGTGGAGCATCCATCCCGACCAGATCAAGCCAATCGTCAAATCCTTCATGCCACGCAGCTCCGAGGTAGCCGAAGCCGCACAAATCCTGACCGATGCTCAGGCCGCGTCCTGGGGGCCGATCAAACACAACGGTCGCCTGCATGATCGCGCCAGTTATCGCTACTACTGGACTATCCTGCAACGCGCACGTGCGAGCGGTTTACCGCTTCCCGACAGCGTTGCCCATTTGTTATCCACCTGATTCCGGAGATTGATCCATGACTAAACTGTTTTCCGCACTGCTGACCGGACTGTTTGCTACCGGCCTGGTACTGACTGCCCCGGCCGTCTTTGCCGCCGAAACAGGTGCGCCTGCCGTCAAGAAAGTCATCAAGAAAAAATCGCACTCCAAGAAAGATGTCGCCGCCCCGCCTGCTGCCTACGAACTGGCCGCACCGGATGAGGACGACACTGGTGCGCCCATTGATGTTGCCGTTGCCCCCGCTACCGAATACAAGTGCGAACTCGGCAATACGCTGACAATTTTCCGCAATGACGGCGATGATAATTACATCGCGCTGCGCTGGCACAAGGTGCTGACCCGCATGAAGCGCGTCGCCACCACCACCGGCGCGCATCGTTTCGAGAACAAACGATCCGGCCTGGTGTGGATCGGCATTCCTGCCAAAGGATTACTGCTCGACTCGCACAAGGGGCAACAACTGGCCAACGAATGCAAGGACCCAACCCAGACAGCGCTGGCAAAGGCCGCTGGCGACATCCATAGCTGATCGTACGAATACTACTTTGCCGGCGCGGAGCGCAAGACTCTGCCCGGAAACCACATTTCACTTGTCACCCCGCAATCATAGGAGAGGTCATGGCCCGCAATACGCTTAATACGCTCAAGGAATTCAAGCTGTCCGATTCCAAAAAAGGCAAGTTCTACTCGCTGCCAGCACTGCAAAAAAAACTCGGTATCGACATCTCACGCCTGCCAGTCTCGATCCGTATCGTGCTGGAGTCCGTACTGCGCAATTGCGATGGTAAAAAAGTTACCGAAGCGCATATTCACGAACTGGCAAACTGGGGTGCCAAGGCAGCCCGGATCAATGAAATTCCGTTTGTCGTGGCACGCGTGGTGCTGCAGGATTTCACTGGCGTGCCACTGCTGGCCGACCTCGCTGCAATGCGTAACGTCGCTGCCAAAATGGGCATCAAGGCCAAGAACATCGAGCCACTGGTACCGGTCGACCTGGTTGTCGATCACTCGATCCAGATCGATCATTTCCGCGAAAAAGACGCGCTCGACCTGAACATGAAACTGGAATTCTCGCGCAACAAGGAGCGCTACCAGTTCATGAAATGGGGCATGCAGGCATTTGACACCTTCGGCGTCGTGCCACCGGGCTTCGGTATCGTCCATCAGGTCAACCTCGAATATCTGGCACGCGGCGTCCACAAGACCGAAGACAAGGTCTATTACCCTGACACGCTGGTCGGCACCGATTCGCACACCACCATGATCAACGGCATCGGCGTAGTCGGCTGGGGTGTCGGCGGCATTGAAGCCGAAGCCGGCATGCTGGGCCAGCCGGTCTATTTCCTGACGCCTGACGTGGTTGGCGTGAACCTGACCGGCATGCTGCGTGAAGGCGTCACCGCGACCGATCTGGTCCTGACCATCACCGAAATGCTGCGCAAGGAAAAAGTCGTCGGCAAGTTCGTCGAGTTCTTT
>CAILRJ010000266.1 GCA_903836575.1 uncultured Burkholderiales bacterium | reverse complement strand
TTGACGGCACAGCGCATGAGCCGCATGGGCAGCTGGAACTGGATGCTGGACGAAGACGTGGTCGAGGCGTCGGCAGAGACGTGCCGAATGTTTGGCCGCGCGACGATTCCGGTCTTCCGCGAGCAAAAAAATACGATGTATGCCCCGGCAGACTGGGACATCCTCGAACGGGCACTGCAGCAAACCACCGCCACCGGCAAGGCTTGTGAGCTGGAAATACAAGCACGGCGTAGCGGCGGCGACACCTTCTGGGCACACTACTGTTGCGAAGCGATCCGCGATTCACGCGACAGGATCGTCGGCTTACGCGGCACCGTTCAGGACATCACCGAACGCAAGCAGGCCCAGAACGAACTCGACCTCTACCGCAATGATCTCGAAGCACTGGTCAGCTCGCGCACCCTCGAACTCGAACAGGCCCGCGATGCCGCGGAATCGGCCAACCGGGCCAAGAGCGATTTTCTTGCCACCATGAGCCACGAACTGCGTACGCCGATCAATGCCGTGATCGGACTGACCCGGCTGCTGGGCGATTCGCCGATGGGCCAGCGCCAGCGCGATCATGCCGACAAGATCCTGCTCTCGGCCGAAGCGCTGCAAATACTGATCGATAACATCCTCGATTTTTCCCGCATTGAAGCCGGCAAGCTGCAGCTTGAACATCAGGCTTTTTCGCTTGACGCGATCCTGCGCACCACGGCGACGGTGATCGGCATCGGGCTGGGCGACAAACCGGTCGAAGCCTGCTTTGATATCGCCCCTGACATTCCCGACATGCTGGTCGGCGACAGCATGCGACTTCAGCAGGTGCTGCTGAACCTGACCAGCAATGCGATCAAATTTACCGATACGGGCACCGTCGTGATGCAACTGCGCTGCCAGGCCAGCAGCACCAGCACTAGCAAGGTCGCGTTGCAATTTACTTTCAGTGATACCGGCATCGGCATACCGGTCGCCCAGCAGACCACTATTTTCGAGCAATTCACCCAGGCTGATACCTCGACGACCCGCTTGTATGGCGGCTCCGGACTGGGCCTGGCCATCAGCAAGCGACTCGCCGATCTGATGGGTGGCACCATCAAGGTTGACAGCACACCCGGTACGGGAAGCAGCTTCTGCTTTTGCGTCGAACTCGAGCGCGGCGCCTCACAGAGTCTGACCGTGCGACCGCTGGCAGGCTTGCGCGTGCTGATCGTCGATGACCATCCGATCGCACGGACACTGCTGTCGCGTCCCTGCATTGCCTCCGGCTGGCACGTCACCACCTGCGACAGCGGTGCCAGCGCGTTGACCGAACTGCAGCGCAGCGCAGCGGCCGGCGAAGACCACGACGTACTGCTGCTGGACTGGGACATGCCCGGCATGAATGGTGCAGACCTGCTGCGCCGAGCCCGCGCCATCGACGCACTACTGTTGCCGGCGACTATCCTGCTGGCGCCGATGGGGAAACTGGAACAGGTCGCTGCCACCACCGCTGATCTGGGCATTGATCGCATCGCGGCCAAGCCGTTGCTACCGGCCGCACTGCTCGAAACGATACGGCAAACTTGCCTGGGCGAACTAGGTACGATGTTTTCGGCGCTGGCCACGACAAATCAGGACAACCGTCTCGCCGGAATGCATTTTCTGGTGGCGGAAGACAACCTGATCAACCAGACCGTGATCGAACAGACTCTGACCGGCGCCGGCGCCAGCGTGGAACTGGCCTGCAACGGACAGGCGGCAGTGGCGACGCTGCGCCAGGCAGCGCTACGGCAGGCGGCACCGTTTGCTGCCGTCCTGATGGATATCCGGATGCCCGTCATGGACGGCTACGAGGCCACGCGCCAAATACGCGCCGAAACCGGCATGGCAGGGTTGCCGATTATTGCGCTGACCGCTTCGGCGCGGCGCCAGGACCGCGAGTCGTTCCGGCAGGCCGGCATGTCCGGGGTGATTGCCAAACCACTCGACGTCGGCGATTTGCTGACGATGCTCAGCAACCTGACGCACTACCCGGACCAGTTCGCCATGACAACGACTGCCGGTGGCGACGACACCGCCGCACTGGCGATCCTCAATAGCGCGCACGCGCTACGCAGCTTCGGTGGCGATGAGCAGCAGTTCGCGTCCTTGTTGCAGCAATTCATGCACTCGACCGGCGATGACATCGACCAGGTCAGCCGCCTGCTCGCTGACGGCGATAGTGCCGGTGCGGCGGCGCTAGCGCACGGCTTGTCGGGCAGCGCGCGGGTTCTGGGCGCGGAGCAACTAGCCAGAGTGGCGAGTGCTACCGAGGTGGTTTTGCTCGATGGCGATAGCGAAACTGCCGTGGTCTTGCTCGATGAACTGCAGGTCGCTCTGCAACAACTGCATCAGGTCACCGCGCAACTCCCGCAACAGCAAGACGATCGCACACCACCGGCGTGAACGCGAACCGATCAGGTATCCTTGCGCACTGCTCACCAGATCGTCAGGCCCCTACCACCATGCTGAAAATCATCGCCGCCAATCTCAACGGCATCCGCTCGGCCAGCAAAAAAGGTTTCTTCGTCTGGATGGCCAAGCAAAATGCCGATTTCATTTGCGTTCAGGAACTCAAGGCGCAGGCCGCCGACATGTCGCCCGAGATGCTGGCACCGGACGGCTACCACGGCTATTTTCACTACGCCGAAAAGAAGGGTTATTCGGGTGCCGGCATTTACAGCAAGCGCTTGCCGGACAAGGTCATCACCGGTTTCGGCAATCCCGAATTCGATGCCGAGGGACGCTACGTCCAGTGCGACTATGGCGACCTGAGCATCATCTCGGTATATTGCCCGTCGGGTTCGTCCGGCGAAGAACGGCAACTGGCCAAGTTCCGTTTCATGGAGGTCTTCCTGCCGCACCTGGCTGCGCTCAAGGCGAGCGGGCGCGAAGTTGTCATCAGTGGCGACTGGAATATCGCGCACAAGGAAATCGATCTGAAGAACTGGAAGGGCAACAAGAAAAATTCCGGCTTTCTGCCCGAAGAGCGGGCCTGGCTATCGCGCCTGTTTGACGACGTCGCGCTGGTCGATGTGTTTCGCCGGGTCGACGAACGTGCGGAGCAATACACCTGGTGGAGCAATCGCGGCCAGGCCTGGGCCAACAATGTCGGATGGCGGCTCGATTACCAGATCGCCACACCTGGCATCGCGGCGACCGCAAAGACCGTGGCGATCTACAAGGACGAGCGCTTTAGCGACCATGCACCACTGACGATCGAATACGACGCCTGAGCTCAGCAATCGCGCTGACGCAGTACTAGCGGAGTCACGCCAAACCAGCGCCGCACCGTGCGGCTGAAATTGGAGGTGTCGGCATAACCGAGTTGCGCGGCGATCTCTTCGATGCTGCAGCGGCTGTGTTGCAGCAGCCAGAGCGTACGGGCCTGGCGCGCCGTGTCGAGCAATTGCTGGAACGTGGCACCCTCGGCTTGCAGGCGGCGCATCAGCGTGCGTGGTGTCAGGCCCAGCGCGCTGGCCACCTCCATCAGTTGCGGATAGCGCCCCACCGGTGCCACCGCCAGCAGTGCCGCCACGCGCTGTGTCATGTTGCGACCGCTTTGCTCTTCCAGTCCCTCCTCGCACCCGGCGCAAGCCTGTGCATGGCCATGCCGGTCGGCACCAAGGCACGCTAAATCGCACACCTCCCGGCTGACATGAAACGCCAGCGCCGGCTGCCCGAAAGCGATTTCTACCGGAAAGTAGCGACCGTATTGCGCGACCCAGTGCGGTGCTGCAACCGGCATCCCGACCCGCAGTCCGGCCGGCAGCTGACCGAGCGCCGCCGCGATCAGGTGCAGCACACCGCCCACCATCATGTCGAGTACGAAGCCGCGTGCCTCACCCCAGTCGACCTGCTCGGTAGCCTGCAATACCGCACCTTGCGGCGTGCTCTGCAACTCCCACGAAAACGCCGCGTTGCGTAAGCTGCTGTAACGCGCCAGCACCGTCAGCAAACCGGCGATGTCGCGTGCCGTGACTGCGGCGATACCCAGCGCACCGTGTGCGGTGACCGGCAAACTGGCGGCCAGGTCCAGCCCCAGCCAGGGCTTGCCGGTAGCGGCAATGGCTGACGTCACCAACCGGGTCACCGTGTCCTGCGGCAGACGACGGTCATCCGTGAGCAGCGTGGCCCAGTCGAGCTGCGCGGCGGCCAATACCCGATCACCATCGATCGCGCCTTGCTGCAACAGCATGCGCAATTGCCGCGCATAAATCGGCGGTGTCAGCGTGGTCGCGCCTGGCAAGGCGGTGTCGGCAGGCATCGTGTCCTATCAAAAAACAGTTGTCACATTAAGACGATTGCGTGGCATCGGCATCGGTGGCGCACGCAGCGAAAGCGTCGCACACTGTGCTGCATCGGTAGCTCAGATTACCGCGTATCTCAACGATGATGGAGACCATCTGCATGACCACTTCCAATCCCGTGGCGACCTATGTCGACCACAAACGTTTTGCCTGGGTATTGTCGCTGCTGATCCCGATGTCGATTGCCACCGGCCCGCTGCTGTGGCAATGGCATCCGGTGACGCTGATGCTGTGGCTGCCGGTGATCTTCACGTATGGCATTGCGCCGCTGATCGACCTGGCGCTCGGCACCGACACCAGCAATCCCCCCGAAGAAGCGGTGCCGGCGCTGGACGCCGACCCGTATTACCGGCGCGTCACGTTTGCGCTGGTGCCGCTGCTGTGGGGGGCATTCATTTATGCGGCGTGGTTCAGCCAGAGTGTGGTGCTGTCGTGGCAGGCGCAACTCGGACTGATTCTGGCCACCGGCGGTGTCGGCGGATTCTGTATTAATCTCGGTCACGAAATCGGCCACAAGCGCGCGCCGCTCGAACAATGGCTGGCGCGGCTGATCCTGGCGCCGACGGGTTACGGCCATTTCACAGTCGAGCACAATCGTGGTCATCACCGCGACGTCGCCACACCCGACGACCCGGCCTC
>CAILRJ010000265.1 GCA_903836575.1 uncultured Burkholderiales bacterium | reverse complement strand
TTGCCGCGCAGCGTCAGTTTGAGGCGGGTGCGCTCGCGCGCGCCGTAGACCCGCACGCGCCCGCTGGACCCTTCGCGGCTCGGACTGAGCAAGCCCTGGTCTTCGTAGAAACGGATCGCCCGCGGCGTGATGTCAAATTCGCGGGACAGTTCGGTGATGGTGTAGGTAGACATTCGTTTAGAATCGGCTTTACGTTAACGTCAATCATTGTAGGCGCAGACGTCCTGCCTGCGCATCACCTTTACCGAAAAGTTCACCATGAATCTGCTCGAAGCCCAGCTTGATTATCCGTTCGGCGACACCTTGCCTGCTGACGCCAGCCTGCTTGAGGTGGCCCCCGGTGTGCTGTGGTTGCGCATGGGTTTGCCGTTTGCACTGAACCACATCAACTTGTGGCTTTTGGAGGATATGTTCGATAGCGAACATGGCCCGATTGCCGGCTGGACGGCGATCGATTGCGGGGTTGCCAACGATGCCACGCGCGCAGCCTGGGAAACGATTTTTTTACATGGCTTGCGCGGACTACCGATCCGGCGTGTCATCGCCACGCACTGCCATCCGGACCATGTCGGCCTGGCTGACTGGCTCTGTACGCGCTGGCAGGCACCGCTCTGGATGACGGCCGGCGAGTATGGTTTTGCCCGCATGATGGCGGCCGGTCTGCCGGGTGTCGACGGCACCGCCGCGCTGCCGCATTTCCAGCGCCACGGACTGACCGATGCTGCCCTGCTGGCCACACTGGCCGAACGGAAAAGCTATTACCCGACGCTGGTACCGGGCATGCCGGCGTCCTACGTGCGGCTGCAGGAGGGCCATGATGTGACGATAGGCGGGAATGCATGGCGCGTCATCACCGGCTTCGGCCACTCGCCCGAACATGCGTCGCTGTACTGCGCAACGCTGGGCGTGCTGATCGCCGGTGATATGGTGCTGCCGCGCATATCGACCAACGTTTCGGTCTTTGCCATCGAGCCGCAAGCCAATCCGGTCCGGCAGTTTCTGGATTCGCTGGCGAAGTATGCTGATCTACCGGCCAGTGTGCTAGTGCTACCGTCGCATGGAAAACCGTTTCGCGGACTGCATGTGCGCATCGGTCAGCTCAACGATCATCACGCCGCGCGTCTGGCCGAAGTGCAGGAGGCCTGCGTCATACCGCAGTCGGCTGCCAGCATCGTGCCGCTGATGTTTCCGCGTGCACTGGACGCGCACCAGTTGACCTTTGCACTCGGCGAGGCGCTGGCACATTTGCATCTGCTTTGGTTCGATGGGAGGGTGCAGCGGAGCGCGGGCGCGGATGGCGTAGTGCGCTTTTTGCGCGTGAAGACAGACTAGCCCAGCAAGCGTTCGTAGGCGGTCTCGGTGACACCGTAACAGCTGCACGCGGCGGTAATCAGCGCCTTCCGATCCAGTATCGTGATGTCGCCGCGCCGGTAACTGATCAGTCCGCGCGCTTGCAACGCACGGGCGGCCAGCGTGATGCCGACCCGGCGTACGCCAAGCAGGTCGGCCAGCATCTGGTGTGTCATTTCGAAGAAGTCGTCGTCGACCCGGTCATGCATCATCAGCAGCCAGAACGCGAGACGCGCTTCGAGCAGATGGAACTGGCAGCAAGTTGGTTTGCGGATCAGGTAATCCAGCGTCAGGTGCAGGTAGCTTGAGATACGCCGCCGTAACGTCGGCATGGCCACCAGCAGCAACAGAAATTTATTGCGGCTGATGCGCCAGGCTTCGCCGCTTTCCTGCACCGAGGCTTGTACCAGCAGCGACGCGACGCCGGTGGTGAGCGTGCTACCGAGCATGCCTTCATTGCCAATCAGGCTGACACCCAGCTGGGTACCGCTTTCGGTTGGCGTCGTTAGGCAAATTGTGCAGCCAATCGGAAAATACACCTGGGCCATCGGATGCCCTGCCTCCACCAGCACCATACCGCTGGTCAACTGGACAAGGGTGCAGCAGGCGAGGACTTGTTCACGGTCACGGCGGGACAGGCCTGCCAGCAAGCGGTTGACGTTCGTGCTGCTTTTTATTTTATCTAAACTGACCAAAATGGTGTGTCCGTAGGCTACGTAATCTCATCGGA
>CAILRJ010000264.1 GCA_903836575.1 uncultured Burkholderiales bacterium | reverse complement strand
GGTTGCACTGGCGCGGGCATTCGTGACCGAGCCGCCGCTACTGTTCGCCGATGAGCCCACCGGCAGTCTGGACGCCGCCACCGGCGAGGCCGTCATCGACCTGATGTTCGAACTCAATCGCGAACGCAAATCGACGCTGGTGCTGGTAACGCACGATCGCACGATCGCAGCGCGCTGCGCCAGCACCATCACGATCGCGGCAGGCCGGTTGTTGGTAACCGCACCGGTATAAATCTGCCCGTTTTCTAGTCCTTGCCGGCGGGTTTCAACCGATTGATTTCACGTCGTATCTGCACGGTCAGTTCGCTGGCTGTCAGACCGGCCGGACCATGACCATTGCGCACCAGGACATCGGCGGCGTGACCATGCAGCCAGGCCGCCCCGGTGGCCGCTTCCCATACCGGCCATCCTTGCGCCAGCAATGCACCGCACAAGCCGGCGAGGACATCTCCTGTGCCGCCACTGGCCAGTGCCGGATTGCCACTTGAATTGATTGCCATGTGCCCATTCGGGCGCGCAATGATGCTGCCGGACCCCTTCAGTATTACCGTCGCCTGCAAGCGTGCTGCCAGTGCGGCCGCAGCAGCGGTGCGGTTGGCCTGGACGTGCCCGGTATCGCAGCGAAGCAAGCGCGCTGCCTCCAGTGGATGGGGCGTCAACAGCACCGGCGCCGGATGCGATGCGACCTGTTTCTGTATCGCCGGGTCGGCGGCCATCAGGTTGAGTGCATCGGCGTCGAGCACGAGCGGGCGGCCGCTGTGCAAGACCTTGTGCAGCAACGCTGCTGCTGCCGTGCTCATTCCCAGCCCCGGTCCGGCAACCAGCACGGCCTTGCCGAAATCGACTCCGCTTGCGCTGCAACACATCAGTTCGGGATGCAGCGGGTCGTAAGCCGGCACCGCGCCAAGGAAGGTAGCGTGAACCTTGCCGGCACCTGCATGGAGCGCGCTGCGGGCGGCAAGAATGGCAGCGCCAGTCATGCCATCAGCACCACCAATAACCATCACGTCGCCATAACTGCCTTTGTGCGAATCATGCGAACGTGGCCGAACGACTGAGCTGAATAGTGCCGGGCCGGACAGCTCCAGCGCAGCTGCCGGATAGAGTGCAGCATCGATGCCGAGCGTGTCGACAAGGACGCTGCCGGCGTACTCGCGCCCGGCCAGCGTATGCAGGCCCGGCTTGTCACCGATGAAGGTGAGCGTGGTGCCGGCGCGGATGGCGGCGTCTCCGACCAGCATGCCGTGGTCGGCATCGAGCCCGCTCGGAACATCGATGGCCAGGACGTTAAGGTCGAGCCGGTTGATTGTGCGGATCAGGTCGGCGACATCACCGTCGATGGGACGGCCCAGACCAACGCCGAACAAGCCGTCGATGACCAGCGACCAATGGCGTAACGGCAGCTCATCAATGAAGACGGCCGATGTCCGGCGCGCCCGCATTAGCGCCTGACGCGCATCGGCGGGCAAGCCTTGCGGATCGGCGCAAAGCCGCACCAGGACGCTCGCGCCAGCCCCGGCCAGTCGTGCTGCGGCTTCCAGCGCATCGCCCCCGTTATTGCCGGGTCCCGCCAGAACCAGGATGGTGGCGTCGTGCGGCGCCACGCTCAGCAACCCCAGCGCGGCATTTGCCGTCGCCAGCCCGGCGCGCTGCATCAGCGTGCCGGCAGGAACCTGTTGCAGCGCAGCCTGTTCGATCTGGCGGATTACGCTAACGCTATACAGTGCATGCATCGGATCAGCCGAAACGCGACAACGTCAAGCCGTCGAGATCAATATCGGGCGACCGGCCCGACACCAGATCACTGAGGATCTTGCCGGTGCCAAGCGCGGTAGTCCAGCCACTGGAGCCATCGTCGACTGCCACATAGACATTGCGCACCGGTGTCGCTCCCATCACAGGCACACCATCGGGCAGCATGGAACGCGAGCCGCTCCAGAGCGTCGCGTTGTTGTAATTGCTGGCGTTCGGGAACCAGTCGGTGGCGACCTTGCGCAACGTACGTTGCGCAGCTTCCGGGACTTCCGGCGATCGGGCGCCCGGATCGAGTACGCCGGCGATACGAATACGATTGCCAAAGCGTGTAATGGTGGTCTTGTAGGTGTCGTCGGTCAGCGCGGCCAGTGGCGCTTCATCGAAATCACGGATACTGCAAGTGGCGCTGTAGCCTTGCACCGGCAAGGCCGGCAAGCGCACGCCGAGCGCATTGAGCAGGGTTGGATTTTCGATGCCGGCGGCGAGTACTACCGCGTCGGCAGTAAAGCTGGAGCCATCCATGTGCAAGGCCACGCGGTTATCGACACGCTCGACGCGCTCAACGGATTTACCGAAAAGGAAAGTCACGCCAATCGACTGGGCGATGGTTTTCAGTTGCTTGGCAAAGAGGGCGCAATTGCCGGCTTCGTCTTCGGGCAAGTGCAGGGCAGCAGTCAGCGGTGTCCCTGCGCACAGAGCCGGTTCCAGCAGGCGGGCCGCTTCGGCATCAAGGATGCTGTGAGGGACATCCATCTCTGTCAGCAGAGTCAGTAGCGGTTGTGCCAGCAAGACGTCGCGCGGATCACGGAACAGCTGCAAATGCCCGACAGTCTGTTCGTAATCCATTTTGTAGTGCAGGCGCAATTGTTCGAGCAGTTCGCGGCTGTAAAAACCGATCCTCTGCAGGCGCAGTTTGTTGATGCGGAAGTGTTCGGCATCGCATTCGGCGATCCAGCGCCGGGCCCAGCGCCATAACCCGGGATCGAGTCGCCGACGCAGAACCATCGGCGACTCTTGTCGAAACAATTGTGCAAATATTTTTCCGGGCATGCCGGGCGTCGCCCATGGCGCGGACACTCCCGGCGCGACGAGTCCGGAGTTGCCGAAGCTGGCTTCCTCGGCAACGTTGCTACGTCGCTCGATGAGTGCAACTTCATGGCCGGCGGCAGCGAGGAAATACGCTGTACTGACGCCCACGACACCACCGCCTATGACCGCTACTTGCATGTGTTGCTTCCTTTTTTTGATCGAACCACTGTCAGTGCGGCGTTGTCCTTTTTTTGGGGGGAATGAAAAAATCCAGCGGTCGCTGTACCAGTCGGGACAACAGCGCCTTGACCAGTGCGCCGCCCCGGCTGAACTGCACCTGTCGCGATCGCAGCGCAACGAACAAAGCCAGCCCAAAGCTTACCAGCAGATTTGCGGTGCCAATGCAAAGTATCCCGAATAGCGAGGTCAGCATGACTTGTGCACTCACCTGAAAATCCAGCCCTACCCACGCGATGGCAAGGTTGGCCGCTGAAAAAGTAATGTGTCGAATATCCACCGGCAAACCGATCAACTGACCGAAGGTGCCAATCGATCCCAGTAACAGGCCGAAGAACAGGTTACCCATCAGACCACCCAGATTTTCTTCAAGGTAAGCGGCTACCCGCGCATGGCGCGCCGGACCGAACAAGCGTTGCCAACTTTGCAGTTGGAGTATCCGTTGCGCCATGCGGGTGTAGACCGCACGGTTATCGAAATAGCCCGAGATCATGCCGGCCAAAAACAGGCAGACACCGGCGATCGCGGCGTGGAATAGCGCCAGGCTCGTAAAGGGATTGATGTCGTGCAGCATGTGCTGTGCTTTGTCCGGCGAAACCAGATGATGACCGTTGAGTGCGACCCATACTGTCGAAATCGCCAGCGCCGTCGGGAAAACAGTCATCAGATTGCCGACCACGGCAATGAATTGTGTTCGTAGCACCTTGACGATCAGATCCGCCAGGCTATCGATCCCGATCGTACGGTTGTCGTTGGCATGCAAGTCGGTGGCGATACGCGCGGCCGTCATCGCTGGTTGCTTGGTAGCGACCGTAAAGTGCAGCAGGTGGATCAGCATGAAACCGAGCGAGTAATTCAGGCTGAACAGGAAGGCTTCAACCAGCGGCGCGCTGCGCAAGTAGCTCACCAGCAGTTTCAGCAGTGCCATGAAAGCAATGATGAAGCCGGCCCCGGCCGAAGAGCGCAACATCGTGCCGTAGGCTTCCCTGTCATCGGCAATGTAATGCTCGCCGGTATGGCTGGCATTTTCGGTGACATTGCGTGCCAGCAGATTAATGTTGGCCGAAAACAGTTCACGGATGGCATATTTGCGGTTGTGGCCTTGCGCCAAATCGAGTGCCAGATCGAGTGCCAACTGGCGACGTTCGGGTGTCCACGCCAGCTTGCTCTCGACCGGTGTCAGGTCGACCAGCATCAGCAGGCGACGCAGCCGCTCGACGCTTTGAGTGAGCCTGACCAGCAGGTAGGTGAGAGCGACGCTGGTACCGCGATGCAGCGCATTTTTGCGGATGCGCGCAATGATGTTGTCGCATTGCTCCAGCATCACCAGCAGGTGCGCTGCGTCATCGGTCGGCGTGAGCACATCGTCGGACTGGCGTAACACGTTGGCCAGATAACGATGGACTTCGGCATTCTGAACCAGAAAAGGGGACTCGAATTTTTCGAGGTCAGGATGGATGCGTACCAGTGACGGCTCCAGACCCATCGCACTGATCCGGTAGGACAAGGTCTGAATGGCTTCGAGTAATTCGACATGCGCGAGACGGCGGTCAACCACCGCGCTGCGGATCGCGGTATCGGTCGAGGCCGCATCGCTCCTGGCGATGACGTCGAACAGCATCAGCCAGTCGGCCGATTCAATCCGCCTTAACCATTGGTAGTCGGTATCGACGCGCAGGATGCGATCGAGGCAGTCGCTCAGATACAGGCTGTCGATGGCCGGTGGCAGGACCCGGAATGACATGCGTCGAAACAGCTCACTGAAAAAACCGTCGCTCGACAAGATGCCGGTATCGGTATAAAGCGTGGTGTGACGGCGCTGCGACAGGACGTGCAACAGGTAATGGCGCAGCGCAGCGGCATGCACCGGATTGCCGTTGAGGAGCTGGATCAGCGTGCGCAGCCGGGCTGTTGCCACCGCACCCTGATCGGGCTTGGGCGGTCGAATCAGGGCGACCAGTTCGGACAGCGCACGCATGTCGTTGCTGGCAGGATCGGCGGTAATGCGTTCAAGTAGGTTCAGCATGCAATCGAAAAAATGGAGCGGGCGGGAAAGCTGGCCCGCAGTGTGTCACGCCGACACCGCTTGCGCACGAAAGAAGTGATGCCACGCGCCGCACCGATACGCACGTTAGCGCGGCTGGACGCGCATTACTGCCGCTCTGCCACGAAAATTTCGACGCGCCGGTTGCGTGCACGACCGTTGCTGTCATTGTTGGAGGCGATCGGATCATTTTCGCCGCGACCTTCGATGGTGAAGCGGTTGGGTGACACACCGCGGCTGATCAGATAATCGCGGGTCCGGCTGGCGCGGTCGACCGACAGCGGATTGTTGACTGCCGGGTTACCGGTGCTGTCGGTGTGGCCGATGATAGTGACGACCGTCACCGAATTATTGTTGAGACTGTTCGCGAAGCGGTCCAGTACCGGACGGAAATCAGCCTTGATGTCGGAGCGGTTGGTGTCGAATGAAATATCGCTCGGGATGTCGAGCTTGAGGCGGTTGTCGGCGGTCTGGGAAACCTGCACCCCGGTGCCCTGAGTTGCCTGCTCCATCGCGCGTTTCTGGTTTTCCATCCGGGTCGACCAGATATTGCCAATCGCAGCACCGGCGGCAGCACCCAGGACTGCACCGCCGGCAGTGCGGCCACCGCCGCCGCCGCCGGTCGACGCGCCGAGAATAGCACCGAGTCCGGCGCCGATTCCGGCGCCAGTGGCGGTACCGCGCTGCGTGCCGGACATGTCGGCACAGCCGCCAAGTACGATCGTGCCGGCGATAACTGCGATGGCAATGAGGCGGGATGGTTGGGTCGTTGTGATCATCATGATTCCTTTGGTTGCGGGTGCCCTGGCCGGTTAGCGCGTGCTTATTTTTTCAGCACGCTATGCTTGCCCAGGTCATCTTTGTCAATGTCGATGCCCACGGCGACCTTGGCCATCGTCAGCATTTGTTCCATCTTCGATTTTCCCGAATCCCAGATATCGGCTTTCACGATATCAACCCGCAGCAACGTCAGTGCAGGATCGTCCAGACCCAGAGGAAAAAACAGCTTGAACGCCGGCTTCCAGAGTTCTTCCATCAGCGCACGATCCTGCGACAGCGAGGCGGTTCCGGACGACGAAATGAAGCGGTGCTCGGCCGAGTCAGCGTAACAGAGCAGGACGGTCGGGTTTTGACGAATGTCGGCAACAGCTTCGGAATCGGTCAACGTGAAGAACCATACCGCACCGTCGTAACCCGCCGCCTGAGTAGTGAACGGACGTGCCTCCATCAGGCCTTCCGCATCGTGCGTAACGAGCATGGCAAATTTGATGGCGTTGATTTTTTCGTAAAAAAGGGTCCAGTCGTTCATGGCATTCTCCATAAGGCACGTTAAAAAAGGGTGGGTTAGTCCTGCATGCCTTGATGCAGCGAGGCCAGTTCGTCGGCATGTTCTTCTTCGACTTCAAGGATGTCGATGAGCATGCGTCGTGTGGTCGGATCGCTGTCGCCGAGGGCGGCGATCATTTCGCGGTAGCTGTCGATGGCGATGCGCTCGGCCACCAGGTTTTCACGGATCATGTCTTCCAGCGTGGTGCCTTCAACATATTCCGCATGGCTGCGTGCCGACAGGCTGTCCGGCGAAAAGTCCGGTGCGCCACCGAGTTGCACGATGCGCTTGGCCAGACGATCGGCGTGGCCGGATTCTTCTTCGGCGTGGGTCAGGAATTCAGCGGCGACGGCCGAGGCATGGATGCCTTCGGCCATAAAATGGTGGCGCTTGTAACGCAGTACGCAGACCAGTTCGGTCGCCAGAGCGTCATTGAGCATGGCTACTACTGCCGTGCGGTTGCCGTCATAACCATTGGTGACGGCGCCGTCTTCAATATGTTTGCGTGCGCGTTGGCGCAGCGTGGCGGTATCGGTCAGGGTAATGCGAGCGTTTTTGGACATGGGAGATTCCTTGTGTTCAGGTGGTTTGAGCCTATGTCGCTGCAAATAACAGCGGCGACGCGTCGCGGCGGACGCGCTCGGTACTGACCTGCAGTGAAATAGGTTCGAGAGGAGCCCGCCGGCGCAGTGCCGGGGGCGCAGGAAATTACAGCGGCTTGCGTCCCGAAATAATGCGCAGGAGGATGACGACGATGGCGATCACCAGCAGGATGTGGATGAAGCCGCCTATCGTGTACGAAGTGACGACACCAAGCAGCCAGAGAATGAGGAGAACAACAGCAATTGTGTACAACATGATTGGATACCATCCTATTTTTGATTGTTAATTCGGAGCCTGTTGCGTTACCGCCCGACATTCGTACGGTGTGACGAGCGTCATTACTGATGCAGATGATTACGCTTCAAACTGGTGGGATTATTTTGCTTTCACGGCAGTAGTATTTCTGTGCGACAGCGTACATATCGACGCGTATTTGCTGGCGGCAACAAAACGGTGGAGCAAACTTTTTTTGGCGTAGCCGGTGGGACCGATAACTTAGGGAGCCACGGTGCGCAAGGTCATATCGTGATCGGCATTATTCGCCGGCATCAGCCGACGATATTGTTGTTATTGAAGTAAAAATTTGCTGTATGTACGGTGCCGTACAGAGCGCAGCTGGCCTGCTCGCTACAGTTCGTCATCGGTTTGGCGACTGCAGCTTTAGCCAACTGAGCACGTTGCAAATAATAGTGTGGTGTCGCAGACGTGGACGACCCGCGCAACTTTCATTCATTTATTTTTTCAGGGAGCTTTACCATGATTTTTTCAAAACGCATCAGCACCTTCTTCCTTGCCGCCGCCCTGATTTCTGTCGCCGGTTGCGCGTCGACCAGCACCAAGGAAGGCACAGGCGAGTACATCGATGACGCGGTCATCACGACCAAGGTCAAGGCAGCACTGCTGAATGATCCGATTGTGAAGTCCAGGGAAATCAATGTCGAAACGTTCAAGGGCGTGGTACAACTGAGCGGCTTCGTCAAGGATCAGGCAGATGCGACCAACGCAGCCATGCTGGCACGCGGCGTCAAAGGTGTCATGTCGGTCAAGAATGATATCCGCATGAAGTAACAGGGCACTGACCGGCGCACATCGCTCCGGTACGCTTTGTGAATTCGTGAATCGAGCGGCCCGGCAGCCAATGCCGGGCCGCTTTGCATTGATCCGGCATGGTGAATTTTCGATTGTGTACTTTTCTTGCCCCATTGAGAGATTGATGTCCACTTCTTCGCTTGAACCTGCAGACGGTCCTGACAGCCCGATCGTCACGCTGTCACCGATCCCGGAAAAGCCGGCCCTGCTACCGCGCGTGCATGTCGACGTGCGCGGGCTGTCGCTCACCGTCATTGCGGTGGTGGCGACGTTGTTCGCCTTGCAAATGGCACAAAAATTCCTGATCCCGCTACTGTGCGGGATATTTCTCGCTTACACGCTCAATCCCGTCGTTGCCTGGCTGGAGCGCTGCCGCATTAAGCGCGTGTTCGGTACCGTGCTGGTGATGCTGACACTGGCCGGTAGCATCACTGCGGTCACGACCACACTGACCGATGAATTTCAGTCCATCGTCGAAACCTTGCCGGAGGCATCCCACAAGGTTGCGCGTGCGCTGCTGCGCTACCAGTCCGGTCAACCGAGTGCGATACAGCGGATGCAGGCGGCGGCGACTGAAATCGAATCGGCTACCTCAGGGGCACGAACCCGCCCAAGTACGCTTTCGTCCGAACCGCCAACGGTGCGCGTGAGCGACCTGGTGCTGGCCGGTTCGCGCGGCGTGCTGGGACTGGTAGGAGAGGTCATCGTCGTCCTGTTTCTGGTGTTCTTTCTGCTGCTCTCAGGCGATACCTTCAAGCGCAAGCTGGTCAAGCTGACCGGGCCGTCGTTCTCAAGCAAAAAGATCACCGTGCATATCCTCGACGATATCAACAGCTCGATCCAGAAATACATGTCGATGCTGCTCGTGACAAATTCGTTGCTGGCCGTGCTGATGTGGATCTGCTTTCGCGTGATCGGGCTTGAGAATGCCGGTGCCTGGGCGGTGGCGGCCGGACTGCTCCACGTGATCCCGTACTTCGGCCCCTTGCTGCTTACGGTAGCCGCTGGTCTGATGGCTTTTTTGCAGTTCGGCACGCCGGCATCCGTGTTGCTGGTGATCGCCAGTTCACTTGGCGTATCGACGCTGGTCGGTACGCTGGTGACAACGTGGATGACTGGCCGCATCGCCAAAATGAATCCGGCGGCGGTGTTCATTGCGCTGCTGTTCTGGGGGTGGTTATGGGGTGTCTGGGGCATGCTGCTGGGCGTGCCGGTGGTGGTGATCATCCGGGTCGTTGCCGAGCACGTTGATGGAATGCAAGCGGTCGCAGAATTGCTCGGAGAGTAGGTCAATGAGCTAGTGCGGCATTATCAGCCGCGCACCGGCGCGCGCAGGGGTTGGCGCCTTCCCGGCATCGATCAATCTGTCAGTTTTGCTGTTGCGCGACAATGGCTTGCGGCCGGTACCTGGTGCGGCCATTGCAATTGATGACGCGCCAACGCACCAGCAGCCAGGCGAAGTACTCCTGTTTTACTTCCGTTCATCACGCCGCCCCGCATTGCGGTAGCATTCCCCACCCGACTTTTCCCTCTCGATCCAATGACCACAATTCACCGCTCGTCCATCCATGACACCTACGACGCCATACTCGTCGGTAGCGGTCCCGGCGGTGCGACCGTGGCGCGTGAACTGGCGCGCGGCGGCAAACGGGTGCTGGTGCTCGAACAAGGCAGTGCCGCGCCCATCCGTGGCACGCTTGGCCAGATGGCGGCCATGGCTGCCGTGCCGGGCAAGGGTGCTTTCGTGCACAGCGATGCGTCGTTACTGGTGCAGGGAATTACCGCCGGCGGCAGTTCGATGGTTAATTTTGCGACTGCGATGGCGCCACCGCTGGCGATGTTTGCCGCGCACGGCATCGACCTGACGCCGGCCTTGCAGGCATTGCGCGACGAACTGCCGATGGCGCCGTTGCCGGATAATCTGGTCGGTCCGATGGCGTCCCGCATCATGGCCGGCGCGCTGTCGCTGGGACTGCCGTGGCACAAGCTCGACAAGATGATCCGGCCGCAAATTTGTCGCAGCGGTTGCTGGCGCTGTGTCTATGGTTGCCCGTTCGGTGCGAAATGGACAGCGCGCGACTTTCTTGATGAGGCGATCGGGCACGGCGCGCTGCTGCGTGATGATGCCAGGGTGTTGCGGGTGCTGGTGCAGGACGGTCGTGCGGCCGGTGTCGAGTTTGTCCGCAACGGTGTGACGGCCAGTGCCATGGCCCCGCTGGTGGTACTGGCCGGCGGCGGGATCGGTAGTCCCAAATTGCTGCAGGCGTCGGGTTTGCAGCAGGGCCACAGTGCGTTTTTCAGCGATCCCGTGGTGGCGGTAATGGGCAGTGTCGACGATCTCGATGGCGGTGCCGAAGTGCCGATGGCGGCCGGCATGCATCTTGAAGCCGATGGCATTATTTTGTCCGACCTGACTTTGCCCAAGCCGATGTATCAGGCCTTTGCGACGCAGGTTGGACGGGTTGACCGGCTGTTCGCCCATCATCAGACCCTGTGCGTGATGGTCAAGATCCGCGACGCGATCGGCGGGCGCATCGGTGCGCGCTGGGTCGACAAAACCTTGCAACCGGCCGACCGCGCCAAGTTCAAGCAGGGCATCGCGCTGGCGCGCAAGGTGCTCGCTGCCAGTGGTGCCCATCACGTTTTCAAGAGCTGGCATTTTGCTGCGCATCCGGGTGGCAGCGTGCGCATCGGCGAGGGCGTCGATCGCGATCTGCAGACCGCGACGCCGGGCTTGTTTGTCTGCGATGCCTCGGTCATTCCCGAACCATGGGGCTTGCCGCCGACGCTGACGGTACTGTGTCTGGGCAAGCGGCTCGGTGCGCATCTGCTCGCTAATCCGGCAAGCTAGTGCGTTGATTTAAGAATTGCTTAATAAGCGCACCTTACACTTGTGCCTCTACACATCACGGAGCACCCATGCGCCTGTTATTGGTCGAAGACGATCCCCAGCTCGGCCGCGCGACCCAGATCGGTCTGGAGCAAGCCGGCTATGCGGTGGACTGGGTTCAGTCAGCCGATAGCGCGCGTACGGCGGTGCGTCTGCATCAATATGGATGCCTGTTGCTCGACCTCGGCTTGCCCGGCGAAGATGGCCTGTCGGTGCTGCGCAAGTTACGCGCCGACGGCTTCATGCAGCCGATCCTGATCGTCACCGCGCGAGACCAGATCAGCGACCGTATCAGCGGTCTCGATTCCGGTGCCGACGATTTCATCATCAAGCCATTCGACCTCGACGAACTCGCGGCCCGCATCCGCTCGGCCAGCCGACGCGCTGCCGGACGCAGTGTCGACACGATCTGCCATGGCACCATCGAGATCGACGTGACGACGCGCCAGTTACGCCAGCACGGCCAGCCGGTCGCGCTGACCAGCAAGGAGTTCGGCATCCTGCTGCTGCTGGCCGAACATGCCGGCCAGGTACTGGCGCGCGAGCAGCTTGAAGAAACCTTGTATGGCTGGGGCGAAGAAATTGAAAGCAATGCGATTCAGGTGCATATCCATCACTTGCGCAAAAAGCTCGGCAAGACACTGATCCGCACCGTCCATGCAGTCGGTTACACGATGGACCGGCCATGACACGACTGTTCCGCGCAGGCTGGTCGTTGCGTCGTACTTTGCTGGCAGTCTTGCTGGCCCTGACCGTCTCGGTGTGGGGCTTCAGCGCAATCGTCGTCTACATCGACGCGGATCAGGAAAGTCAGGAACTGTTTGACCAGTCGCTGGCCGAAACGGCCCAGCTGCTGCTGGCGCTGGCCGACCATGAAATCGAGGAGCGCATGGCGATGGGGAACGCGCACATGTCGGCACCGATCAAGAATGCCCATGGCGAATATCTGTTGTTTCAGATGTGGGACAACACGGGGCGTTTGCTTTACAAAAATCAGGGTGCGCCCGATCAGGCATTTGTTGCCAGCAGTGCCAGCGGCTTCGGCGAGAGTGTCATTGCCGGCAAATCATGGCGCACCTATGCGGCATGGAATGCCGACGGGCGATTGCAGATTCAGGTCGGTGAACCGGACAGCCACCGCAACCAGATCAGTGAACGCTTTGCCTGGAAGCTGCTGCTGTTTGTGCTGATCGTCATTCCGCTGATGGCGCTGGCAATCTGGTGGATCATCAATCGTGCCTTTCGGTCCTTGCAGGTGTCGGCCGACGAGGTGTCGCGCCACACATTGACCGACCTGTATGAAGTCAGCCTGAACGGCGTACCCAGCGAAGTCCAGCCG
>CAILRJ010000263.1 GCA_903836575.1 uncultured Burkholderiales bacterium | reverse complement strand
TTGACGGCGACTTCTGCCGGCACCACGGCCACCTTGGCCGCAACGACGGGCTCGGCGACGGCGACGGGTGCCACTGCTTGAGCAATGACTTTTGATGGCGTGGAGAGCACCGGCACCTCGCTCGGCACCGTGCTGGCGACAGCCGGCGTCGCAGGTCGCGCCGGTGCGACGGGACGCGGTGGTGTTACCGGCGGGATCACAACCGGCCGCGGGATTGACACAGGTGGTGGCACAGGTACCGGCTTCGGCACGACCACTGGCTCCGGTGCGACCAGCGCAATCTGCACCAGCGCGTCATCATGCGACCGCACGATTTTTGGCGTCTTGCTCATACCAACGAGTATCAGCAGCAGCAAGATGGCCAGCGACGGCAGACTGGCAACAATGTCTCTGAAACGGAAAAAAAACGGCATGTTTTCCACGCGTCAGGGCTTGCGGGTAGCAATGGAAATGGATTCGAAGCCGTTCTGCTTGAGCGTATCCATCACCTCGACGAGTCGCTGGACCTCGACGCCACGGTCACTGTTGACGATGACGTTGAGCTTTTCGCCGGCAATTTTTGCCTGATTCAGCCGTACTGCCAGCGCATTGATTGGCGTATCGACGCCATCGACTTGCAATGCATCCTGCAGGCCAATGGTGATGATGGCTTTTTTCTGCGGCGCCAGATCCTGCGAACTGCTGGCGCTGGGCAGGTTGGTTTTCAAGCCGAGCGCCGGGATCACGTTCAGGCTGATGAGCACAAAAAATACCATCAGGAACATCATCACATCGATCATCGGAATGATTTCAACGCGCGCCTTGCGCTTCTTTGGTTCGTCCCAGCTGCGCATGTCTTTGCCCCGATTTAACTCATCCCACAGCAACGAACATTGCTAAGTGGCATAACGTCTATTTTCGGAATGGATGGTAACGACGAATTATTTCGTCAACATTACAGAGTCGGTAGGCTTGGCATGGCGACTGATTTGGTTGGCTGGTGCTTCGCGTGGGGTGCACTAACCGCAGGGCATTGCACCGTGTGGTCTGAGGCGCAGCGATTTTGTCGGGTGGGCACGGCTTTTGTGCCCACGTGCGCGGACCACGGATGTCGGCCAGATCCATCTTTGATGGTGCATTCGCGTGGGCACGATACTGCCGCGCCCACCCTACGGCTAGAAGCCGCCAAACAGTCGATCCAACGACACCATAATCGCGGACTGGCTGGGTGAAAGCGACGTCACGGATGTCTTCAGCACGCGGCTCGGTATTGCAGCAAGTTGAGGCGTATCTAGCAGACAAGCGATGCCTTCAATGACAAAAACCGGAATCAAATCTTTTGGCAAGGCGACCGGCGGAAATGCATCAATGCGCCGCAGTGGAATAACGATGCGCGTGTGAAGCGCATCAAGATAATTGCTCTGTACATCCAGCAGATAGGGCACTGAGGCCTGGTAATCGCCTGGGTTGCGGTACACGTCAAAGCGCGACATGTTAAAAAGCGCGCCACTGTGCCAGCGGCAATCCTTCGGCATCGACGGTCTGGTTGTAGGCTTGCACGAAATCGGCGTTATCCACGGCCCAGCGCTGCTCTCGCTCGACACGGATCGCGTCGTGGAGCAAGCGTTCGCAGGTTTGCGAAACATTCATTCCCAACGCCATGGCTTCGTTAACCACCGCAAGTGACAGAGTGATATGCGTGGATGGTTCGGTAACGTTTTTTGGTGAGGCAGGGCTCATGGCAATTCCTTGTGAGTCGATCAGCGCCCATCATAGGCCAATACAAACACCGCGCCCACCGCCGGCACCTCAACGTCGGTTTGGCGCATCATCCGGCATCACCGCCCCTATCACCCCCATGGTCCGGCGCGTCGCCCCGCGGTGCTGCTGCGCAAACTGCAGCGCACTCTGCCCCATCGCCAGCCGCGCGGCGTCATCGCGCAACAGCAGCGCTGCGGTACGGAACAAGGCATCGGCATCGGCCACCCGCAGCGCGGCACCTGCCGCGATCGCTTCTTCGCTGACCAGCGCAAAATTAAACGTATGCGGACCGAGCAGGACCGGCTTGCCGACCGCGCAGGCCTCGATCAGATTTTGTCCGCCCAACGGCAACAGGCTGCCGCCTATCCACGCGAGATCGCAGGCGGTGAAGTAAGTGAACATTTCGCCCATCGTGTCGCCCAGCAGCACCCGTGCATCTGCGGCATCCGTACCGATTACCGAACGGCGCTGCATGTCGACGCCCTGCTCGGCGATCAGCATCGCGACGTCATTGAAACGTTGCGGATGACGCGGTACGAGTATTAGCAGCGTGTCGGCGGGCAAGTCGCTGCGCGCCAGCGCGTCGAGGATCAGTTCTTCTTCGCCGTCACGGGTGCTGGCGCACAGCAGGACCGGCCGCAAACCGATTTGCTGGCGCAGTTGCGCGCCTGCTTGCAGCGCCATCGGTGGCGGCGTGACATCGAACTTGATGCTGCCGGTGACATGTACGTCACGCACGCCGAGGCTGCGGATGCGCGTCGCGTCATCGGCGGTCTGGGCCGCCACGCAGGTCAGTTGCGCAGCCGCATCGGCAATGAGCTTGCCAAGCCGCTGCGCCTTCGCCAGCGAGCGTTGCGACAGGCGTGCATTGACCAGCACGACCGGGATGCCGCGCCCGGTACAGGACGCCATCACGTTCGGCCACAGTTCGGTCTCCATCAGGATGCAAATGCAGGGCAAAAAATTATCCAGAAAACGTCCGACCATCGTACCGGTGTCATACGGCAAATAGGCTTGTTGCAAGCGCTCGCCGTAATGACCGAACAGCGCCGCACCGGTCGCGCGGCCGGTTGGCGTCATGTGCGTGAGCAGCAGATCGTGCCCGGGATAAGCCAGCAGCAGCGCCTCGATCAGCGGTTCGGCCGCACGGGTTTCGCCGACCGAGACTGCATGCAGCCATAACAGCGGTGACGTGCGGGTACGACGCGCACCCAGTCCGAAGCGCTCGGCGATGTGTTGCCGGTAACCGGGTTCCTGCCGTCCGCGCCACCACAAGCGCACCAGCACCAGCGGTACGGCCAGCCACCAGGCCAGTGAATACAGTGTCCGCATCACGGCGCGCCCAGCAGTTCGGTCATCGCGCCGCGCACCGCGTCGATGCCCGGCGCCTGTCCTTCATCGCCGAGGTTGATGATGTTGTCCGACCAGTTGCCTTCGGTTTTCCAGCGTGGCGAATCAATGTAGAGCTCGATGGTCGGACGGTTGAAAGCCGCCGCGATATGCGTGAGGCCGGTATCGACGCCGATCGCCAGCGCCGCTTCGTGCGCCAGCAATACCGCGTCCATCATCGACAGCTTCGGCAGTACCCGGGCATTCGGCATCTGCGCGGCGAGCTGTTCGGCGGCGATTTTTTCCGCCGGACTGCCCCACGGCAGCAGCACCGGCATGCCGCGTGCAGCGAGGTCGGCGGCAATCGTGACCCAGTGCATGGCCTGCCATTGCTTGGCCGCGCGCGCAGTCGCATGGAAAAATACCGCGAACGGCTGCGCCGGCAACCAGTGCGGACGCGGCGTGGCCGGCGGTGCCGACAAATTGAAATCAGCCGGCCTGTCGAGCGCATAGCCGAGCGCCGCCGCCGCGACCACGCGGCCGCGTTCAACCGCATGCGTGCGTACACCGACCGGCACGCTCGACGTATGAAAGATGCGCGAGATCGCTTCGTAGCCCGAGCCTTCGGTGGCATTGGCCAGGCCGATGCGCCGGCCGGCCGGGGCAAGCAGTGCTAACCGCATGACGATGGCGGTTTTCAGCAGTCCCTGCGTATCGATGACGAAGTCGTACTCGACCTCGCGCAGGCGACGCCGGAACGTACTCATCTCGGCGCGTGTGGCCGCACTCGTGAGGCTCTTGCGCCAGCGTCGCAACGCAAACGGGATCACGTTGCGTACGCCCGGATTGAGGCGTACCAGCGCGGTGTAGCCTTCTTCGACCACCCAGTCGATCCGTGCTTCCGGCACATGGCGCAGGAGGTCCGCCACGATCGGCATGTTGTGCACCACGTCGCCCAGCGACGACACGCGCACCAGCAAAATATTCACTGCCGTGCCGACGTCAGAACGGCAGTTCGGCGTCCGGCTTGGCGGCCAGGATCACGCGCTTGAATTCCGACTGGATGTGCGCCAGCGCGGCCGGCGTTTCGGCTTCAAAACGCATGACCACCACCGGTGTCGTGTTCGACGCGCGCGCCAGTCCGAAACCGTCCGGATATTCGACGCGCAAGCCATCGATGGTGATCAGGTCATCCGAACCGGGGAAGGTGGCTTCGGCTTTGAGCTGGTCGATCAAGGCAAAGCTTTCGCCTTCCTTGAGGGCCAGTTGCAGTTCAGGCGTGCTGGTTGATTGCGGCAAGGCGTTCAGGATGGCCGACGGATCGCTCATCCGGCTGAGCAATTCGAGCATGCGCGCACCGGCGTACAGGCCATCGTCAAAACCGTACCAGCGATCCTTGATGAAGATGTGGCCGCTCATTTCGCCACCGATCGGTGCGCCGGTTTCGCGCATCTTGGCTTTGACCAGCGAGTGCCCGGTCTTCCACATCAGCGGCACGCCGCCACGCGCGCTGATCCACGGCGCCAGATGGCGCGTGCACTTGACGTCGTAGAGCACCTGCCCGCCCGGATGGCGCGTGAGCACGTCTTCGGCCAGCAGCATCAATTGACGGTCGGGATAAATGATCTGGCCATCCTTGGTCACCAGTCCGAGCCGGTCGCCATCGCCATCAAAGGCCAGACCGATTTCAGCGTCACCGGATTGCAGTGCGCGGATCAGGTCCTGCAGGTTTTCCGGATGGGCCGGATCGGGATGGTGGTTCGGGAAAGTGCCATCGACTTCGCAAAACAGTTCGGTGACTTCGCACCCCATGCCGCGATACAGGTCGCCGGCAAACGCTCCCGCAACACCATTGCCGCAATCGACGACGATCTTCATCGGCCGGGCCAGCTTGACGTCGCCGAGAATGCGCTCAAGGTAGGCTTGATTGATGTTGTGGGTGCGATAGGTGCCGGTTCCGCTGCGCAGGTCCTTGGCGACGATGGCGTCGTGCAGCGCCAGGATGGTGTCGCCATAGATCGCTTCGCCGGCCAGTACCATCTTGAAGCCGTTGTAGTCGGGTGGGTTGTGGCTGCCGGTGACCATGATGCCGGAGCGTGTTTCGAGCACGTTGGTGCCGAAGTAGACCATCGGCGTGGCGACAATGCCAAGGTCGATGACGTCCACTCCGGCCGCTTGCAAACCTTGGGCCAGCGCAGCGGTCAGCTCGGGACCGGACAGGCGGCCGTCGCGACCGATGACGGCGACGGTTTCGCCTTTGGCCAGCATCGCGCTGCCGAAGGCCTGGCCGATGCTGTGGGCAATGCCGGTATCGAGGGTGGTGCCGACGATGCCGCGGATGTCATAGGCTTTGAAGATGTTTTTCGAGAGTGGCAACATGGTGGAGACTCTTTCAGTGGATTCAAAAATGCGAAGCGCGCTGTGGGCGTGACAGAATGCAGTTGCCGGCACCCGCGTGCTGATGCGTGATTTTAAGGGCAAACGCTCGCCCTTCCCTCTTCTTGCAAGAACGCTTACATGATTTCGACAAATAATTCACCCGCCCTGACCTCTCTTTATGCGATCGGCGACCTGCAGGGTTGTGCCAGCCAGCTCGCATCGCTGATGGAGAAAGTCTTGCACGAGGACGCCGGTGCGCGCTGGTTCTTTGTCGGCGACCTGGTCAATCGCGGTCCACGTTCGCTTGCCACGTTGCGCCTGATCCGCAGTCTCGGCGATCGGGCCAGCTGCGTGCTCGGCAACCATGACCTGCATTTGCTGGCAGTCGCCCACGGCATCCGCAAGACCGGCCGCTCCGATACCCTCGACGAGATTCTGCAAGCGCCCGACCGCGATGAATTACTCGACTGGCTGCGCCGGCAAGCGCTGGCGCAATGGATAGACGGGCATCTGCTGGTACATGCCGGCGTCCCGGCGCAATGGACAGTTGAACAAACACTGGCGCTGGCCGGCGAAGTCGAAACCGTGTTGCGCGGCCCGGACTGGGTTGCCTTCCTGCGTGAGATGTATGGCAATGCACCCGCGCGCTGGGACGATGCGCTGACCGGCAGCGAGCGATTGCGCTGCATCGTCAATGGCCTGACGCGGATGCGTTTATGCACC